>CADAHU010000079.1 GCA_902787835.1 uncultured Eubacteriales bacterium | reverse complement strand
CCGCCCACAGGGAGATTCTTCGCACGGCCCATCCGTATAGGGCCGGCTCTGAATGACAGCGTTGGGTGGGTTTTCTCTTGTTCGTTGTTTGGTGGCCGGCTCTGAATGACAGCGTTGGGTGGGTTTTCTCTTGTTTGTTGTTGTGTGGCCGAATGAATAACAGCTGTCCAGTTTCAGCACATCAGTAATAGAAAGTTTCATGACATAGGTAACACTTACCTATGTGCTGACACAACACACAACAACTAACAACTGAAAACTGATAACTAACAACTCTCCACTCTCAATTCCTGCCTCCAAGCATGAACCGCATCGTCCTCCAGCCCCACAAACGCCCCAAAACATGAGAGACCCCCTGGTCCTCATAGACCAGGAGGTCTTCCATGGACACCCGCAGCAGCCGGGCCAGGGCCAGCAGGTTATCCACCGTGGGCAGGCACTCGCCGTGCTGCCACTTGTAAATGGCCTGGGGGTATTCAAACCCGAAGTAGGCCTGCAGGTCGCGCACGGTCAGCCCGGCCTGGCGGCGGTGCCGCTCGATGGAGCGGCCGGTCTCCGCCAGGTCGATGACCGGGAAGGCCGTATCAAAGGCTTGCATAAGGATCCTCCCTTCCTGCTCAAAGCGGGAACATATCCGTCCGAAGGTTCGGCGTAAGATTGGGGAAAAGGGCATCGGTCGGTCGGGCTTGGGAGAAGCATTATTACAGATTACCAGATAATTAAAGAAATGTCAATACCCATTTTGAAATTTTGATGGATGCCGGCGTTTTGGAATTTTGTTGGATTTTGACGTGGAGCCGCCGGGGAAGCGCCGCCCCGGCTTGCCATTTTGCTGAATGCCTGCTATAATAAAGTGAAATACTGTAACCAACCTGTCTTGTTTAAGGAGCAACAGCATGGCTGATGATTTTGACCTGAAGGCCCAGATTCCGGATCATTTGGCGGAGCCCGTCGTGCGGCATCGCCGGTCGGATCGCCACCGCGGCATAAAGCCGGAGGAAGCGCCGAAGGAAACCGCTGCGGAGCAGCCGATCGAGCCGCCCGTTGAGCCGTCCATTGAGCAGCCCATTGAGCCGCCCCGGGTGGACGCTCAGACCCGGGTGGTGCCCACGGTGCGCTCCGGAGAGGACGCGCCCCGGGTGGACGGCCAGACGCGGGTGATGCCCCCCATCGGCGGCGACCGCGTGGTGCGCCGGGAGATCTCCTTTGATCCCCTGGCCCAGAGCAACGCCACCCCCGGCGGGGTGCCGCCGCTGAAGCCGCCCACGGTGGATGTGCCGGTGCTGGGCGATGACGGTGTGCCGCCGATCCCGATGTACGACGCCCGGAATCCGCTGGACGACGGCCGGGAGCTGTATCCCGATGAGGATTACGATGACGACGACGGGCCGCGCAGCCGTCCCTGGCTGATCGCACTGATCGGCCTGGCGGTGGTGCTGGCGCTGTTTGCCGGTGGACTGCTGCTTTTGCCCAAGGTGATCGACCGCCCGCGCACCAACCAGGGCTTTGCCGCCTCGCTGTACAGCCTGCGCGACCGCTTCGGCGCGCTCTTCGGCGTGGAGGAGGAGCTGGCGGAGATCTACCTGTTCCAGACCGCCAATAACGCCGCCGTGGTGGGCGGCCAGATGCAGTTTAGCCTGACCACCACCAAGCGGGTGCAGAACGTGGGCCTGATGGACGTGGATGGCAACCGCCTGCCCGCCACCAGCCAGTGCAAGGATGCCGACGACGGCACCACCTGGGTGCTCACCATTCGGTTTGAATCGCCCTTTATCGACGATGTGTACGCCGCCATCCAGGATAAAAACGGCTGGCGCAGGACCGACGCCCACCTGGCGCTGTACGTGACCGAGCCCACCCCCGCGCCCACGGAGGTGCCCACGCCTGTGCCCACCCCCGTGCCCACGCCCACCGAGGAGCCCATCTTTGTGACCCAGGTGCCGGTGGTGGTGCCCACGGAAATCCCCACGCCGGAGCCCACGGAAATCCCCACGCCCGTGCCCACCGAGGCGCCCACGCCGGAACCCACGGCTACGCCTACGCCGGTGCCCACGGCCACGCCCACGCCCAGCCCCACCCCGGTGCCCACCAATACGCCCATGCCCATCCGGGAGGCCAGCGCCGCGGCGGATGCCGATCCCAAGCAGCTGAACCTGACCCAGACCGTATACAGCGGCACCAAAAAGGTGGCCGCGGACGCCCTGGCCCGGGAGAACGCCATCACCATGGCCGCCCCGGACAGCTATTCCTCCTACACCGGCGTCAGCGCCTTCCGCGGCAGCAGCTTCCGCCAGAACGCCGCCTACGGCACGGCGGAGATCACCGAGCAGGCGCTCAGCGTGGAATGGCAGTATCCCCTGGGCAGCATCCGCACGTCGGACAGCACGCTCTACGGCGTGGGCTGGACCGGTCAGCCGGCCATCATCAAGCTGGCCACCGAGCAGCGCACCATGTGGATGAACATAAACGACAGCAAGCGCAGCGTGGTGGCCCTCAAGGAGGTCATCTTCGGCGCGCTGGACGGCAATATCTACTTCCTGGATCTGAACGACGGCCAGCCCACCCGCGAGCCCATCAGCGTGGGCTATCCGCTTAAATCCAGCGTGGCGGTCAACACCCAGGGCTACCCGTACCTGGCGGTGGGCCAGGCCATCTCCAAGATGGCCAACAACAAGACCGGCGATATCGGCCTGCGCGTGTTCAGCCTGCTGGATGGCAAGGAGCTTTACCTGCTCAACGGCCGCAAGACCAAGCAGCAGAACCAGTACTGGACCAACGGCGCTTTCGACGGCTCTCCGCTGTTTGACCGCGGCAGCGATACCATGATCGTATCCGGCGAAAACGGCCTGATCTATACGGTGGATATGAACACCAATTTCGTCTACCTGAACGAGGACGGCACCGTATCCTCGGAGCCCACCCTGTCCATCAGCCCGGCAAGCACCCGCCTGATGGTCAAGGCCAAGGCCGAGGAGGAGAAGGACACCAGCAGCGAGACCAGCGTGGCGGTGTACGATCATTACATCTATACCGCGGACGCCTACGGCATCCTGATGTGCGTGGACAGCAACACCATGCGCGCCGTGTGGGCCACCGATTGCGGCGATAACACCGACGCCGCCATCGCCCTGGATTTTGATGATAACGGCGATCTGGGCCTGTACACCGGCAACACCTGCTATGCCCGCCTGCGCAAGAGCGGCAAGCCCGTAACCCTGCGCCGGCTGGACGCCCTGAGCGGCGAGACGGTGTGGACCTACGAGATCAAGTGCACCTACGATAAGGATCAGGAAAGCGGCCTGAAGGCCAGCCCCCTGATCGGGCAGAACGAGCTGAGCGATCTGGCGATCTTTACCGTCAACATGACCGGCGGCGCCAATACCGCCACCATCCTGGCGTTGGACAAGGCCAGCGGCAGCCTGGTATGGCAGCGCGCGCTGGAGGCCTCCGCCGTATCCTCCCCTGTGGCCGTGTACAACGAGGCCGGCAAGGGCTGGATCATCCAGGCCGACTGCCAGGGCCGGCTGTACCTGCTGGATGGCCGCACCGGCCAGGTGTGCCATACCCTGGCCCTGGGCGGCGAGATCCAGGCCAGCCCCGCGGTGTACAACGATATGCTGGTCATCGGCACCTGCAGCAAGGATAACGCCTTTATGTACGGCATCCGCCTCCGCTAAAAAGCATACCTCCTTCCCCGCAAAACGAAAAAACGTTTTGCGGGGATTTTTTTATTGGAAGCTGTAACCTTTTGCCAATAGGTGGATGTTACAGGCGTAAACCGATTGAAGGAGGAGATGATCCCATGAAGAAAAACAAAAAACAGCGCGCCGCGGCGAAAAAGCGGATCCGGCGGCGGCATCCCCTGCCCTGCCGCGCCCAAAAGAAGAATACCCGGCGGGTGAGCGCCAGGCAGGCGGCGCGCCGGCGCAGGCTGGTTTCGCTGGCGGGGATCGCCGCGGTGGCCGCGCTGTTTATGCTGCTGGCGTTTTTTGTGGGCAAGCCGCTGATCCGCTCCTTCCGGGAGTCGCCCGAGGCCTTCCGCGCCTATGTGGACGGACACCGGCTGCTGGGCGCGCTGATCATGCTGGGCATCACCATGCTGCAGGTGATCGTGGCCTTTATCCCCGGGGAGCCCTTTGAATTGGGGGCGGGGTTCGCCTTCGGCTGGTTCTGGGGCGCGGCGCTGTGCCTGATCGGGGCCGCCCTGGCGTCGGCGCTGGTGTTCCTGGCGGTGCGCAAATGGGGCATCCGGCTGGCGGAGGTGTTCTTCCCCCGGGAAAAGCTGCAGCGCTTCGCCTTCCTGCAGAACGAAAAAAAACTGAGCCTGCTGGTGTTTCTGCTGTTCCTGATCCCGGGCACGCCCAAGGATATGCTGACCTACCTGGTGGGCCTGACGCCCATGAAGCTGCCCACCTTCCTGCTGCTGATCACCGTGGCCCGCGTCCCCTCGGTGGTATCCTCTTCCCTGACCGGCAGCCTGGCCCAGGAGGGCAGCTATCTGGCCGCCGCCGTCACCTATGGCGTTACGCTGCTGCTCACCGCGGCGTGCGTGCTGCGCTACCGCAGCCTGAACAGGGCGGAGGGCGCCGCGCGGGCGGTATAAAAAATCGCAAAAGCCGTGTAACCTTTTTCCCTTTCGGGGATGTTACGGGTGTAAAAGCAATCACGATACGATGGATCGCACAGAAAGGAGATACAAAAATGAAAAAGACCATGACCATCCGTTCTATGATTTCCCTGCTGATGGCGGCCGTGCTGCTGGCCCTGTGCTGCGCCCCGGCGCTGGCCGACAGCGGAAAAGCCAATCTGCATCAGGTGACCCTGGATATTTCGCTGCGGGATAATATGATCCTGGCAAAGTACGGCGTCCGGGTGACCGTCGACGGCCGGGAGATCGCCACCCTGAGCCAGGGAAGCCACTGCATCAAGATCCTTTCCCTGGATAACGGCGTGCACACCCTGACGCTCCATCCCCTGATGGCCGATGTTTCTCCGATGAGCATGGATTTCTGCGCGGCGGACAACCTGACCATCACCATGACGGCGCAGACGCACGTGAACTATGTGGGCGTCAACAGCTGTACCGCCAACCTGCCCGGTCAGGTGATTACCTACAGCGAGGATCGCGGCAACGGCGAGGACTGGACGCAGTTTGTATTGGAGATGCTGGCTTTCCTGAGCCTGGAGGGCTGAGGGCGCAGCTACACAAAAAAACAACCGTGGCTTCCCAACCGATCAGAAGGTGGGGAAGCCACGGTGTTTTTTTATGGTGTTACTGCCTTGCGTCCGCCATGGCCTGGGTCAGGATGGCCATGGCCGCGGTGAGGTCGGAGGCGGAGGGCGCGCCGGAGATCAGGTTTTCCAGGTTGTCGGCGGCGCTCTGCAGGGAGGCGTAGGCGTAATGGGCGGGGGAGAGGGCGGCCAATTGCGCCCGGGCGGTGCTGAGCAGCTGACGGGCGTCGGGCAGCAGCTGATCCCGCACCAGGGGATCGGTCACCACATAGCCGCTGCCGCCGCCGCTGTCGTGCAGGGTGCAGGTCAGGGTGCTCAGGATGGCCTGGTTCTGGTATACGCTGGAGCTCATGCGCATGGTGGCGTAGCGGCCCAGGTATTTGCTCAGCACGCTGTCATACTCGGTGCCGATAAAGTTGTACAGCGGGTGGCCGGCGGGAATGGTCAGGATGCCGGCCTGGCTCACGCTGGGGCAGCCGTCGCCCGCCAGCATGCCGGAGGCGGCGCACACGTTCATCAGCGCGTGCATCTGGCATTCGTGGGTGGGAGCGCTGCCGGCGGGCCAGTAATCGGTGGTGACGCCGTAGCCGTTCACATCCTGGCGGCAGGCCTCGGTGGCCAGCTGGCCGCTGACCACGCAGGTGGTCACGCGCACCAGCCCGTAATCGGAGGCCGAGCCCTCCATGATATCGCGGTTGGCCAGGCCCTTTTCCTGATGGATGCGGCTCATAAAGGTTTGCCAGAGGGCCGCGGCGCTGTTGCCGCCGGTGGTCTTGCTGGAGAGCGCCTTGTAGTTATCGTGGCCGATCCATACCGTGCCCGCGTACCAGCCGGTCATGCCGGCAAAGAACACGCCCTTCTGCTCGCTGTTGGTGCCGGTCTTGCCGGCCACGGTCTGGCCCTTGATCTGGGCCTTGGTGGCGGTGCCGCTCTTGACGGCGTCCTTCATCATATCCACGGTGAGCCAGGCGGTGGAGGGCTTGAACACCTGATACCGCCGCTGGTTGGCGTGGGCGTCGTAGATCACGTTGTTGCTGCTGTCGGCGATGCCCAGGAAGGTAAGGGGCTCCTGGTATACGCCGCCGTTGGCCAGCACGCCGTAGGCCACCGCCATCTCGATGGGCGTGATGCCGCTGGAGCCCAGCGCCAGGCCGAAGGGCGTTTTGTTGATGTGCCGCTCGCTGACGCCCAGGCTCTTTAAGCAGTTGTAGCTGTTCTCCAGGCCCACGTAGTTCATCAGCGCGTAGGCTGCGGCGGTGTTGTCGCTCTTCATCAGGGCGGTGCGCAGCGTTTCCGGGCCGCGGTAGCTGCTGCCGCCGTAGTTTTGGGGCCAGGTCTCCCGCCCGCTGCCATCCAGGTATCCGGTGATGGGCAGGGGCATGTTGTATACCACGCCGCCGCCGCCCAGGCCGTAGATCTCGATGGCCGGGGCGTACACCGCGATGGGCTTGATGGAGGAGCCCACGGGCATGTTCATATCGCTGGCGCGGTTCAGCGTTTTGCGCCGGGTAGGCGCGGTGCGGCTGCCCACGATGGCCTTGAGCTCGCCCGAGCGGTAATCCAGCACCACCGCGGCGGCCTGGGGCTGCTCAATCTCATCGTAGGTGCCGTCGCTGTTGCGGGCGCGGTACACGCTGTCGGCGGGGTCGCGCAGGGCGGGATAATTTTTATAGTTGTATACCACGTCCTCCACCGTGCGCTGGATCTCGGGATCCAGGCACAGGTACACGTGGTAGCCGCCGGTGCGCAGCTCGTTTTCCATCAGGTTGCGGTTATGGCTGGTGTTTTCCAGGTGGTTGATTTCAAGCAGCGTCTGCACCACGTCGCTGATGGCGTACTCCACGTAATACACGTAATCGTACAGCCCGCTGTCCGCCGCGCTCTCCAGCACCCGGGCGGTGGCCGGGTCCAGGGCGGCCATGTACTCCTCGCGGGTGATGAACTGGTTTTCGTACATCATGCGCAGGGCGTAATCGGTGCGGTTGTTGGTGATGGCGGCGTAATCGGTGGTCTCGCTCTGGCGGGTGTAAAAGTTGCGCCGGGGGTTATAGTAGTAGGGGTTGGTGCACATGCCCGCCAGCATGGCGCACTCCCGCAGGGAAAGATCCTTCAGCTCCTTGCCAAAGTAGCCCTGGGCGGCGGTGTACACGCCGTAGTAGTTTTCGCCCAGGTAAATGGTGTTCAGGTAGCTTTCCAGGATCTGATCCTTGCTGTACTCGTTTTCCAGCTGCATGGCCAGGTACGCCTCCTGGATCTTGCGCTTGTAGCTCTGCTCGCTGGAGAGGATGGTGTTTTTGATCAGCTGCTGGGTAATGGTGCTGCCGCCCTGCTGGCTGCCGGTGACGAAGTTTTGGATCAGCGCGCCCAGGATGCGCTTGATATCCACGCCGTTGTGGGTGTAAAACCGGGCGTCCTCCACCGCCACAAAGGCGTGCCGCAGGTTTTCCGGCATCTGGCTGATGGATACCATCACGCGGTTCTGGGTGCCCTTGTAATCGGTGATCAGCGCGCCCGAGGCGTCATAGATAAAGGAGGTCTGGGCCTGCTCGTCGATCAGCGTCAGATCCAGGCTGGGCGCGGTATCCACGTAGGCCCGGGCGATGCCCAGCACCACGCCCACCCCGGCCAATATCAGCATCAGCAGGACGATGGCCAGCACCCGCAGCACATTGACGGCCACAGAGGATAAAAAGCTGGGCTTGCGCATGCGGGGCTTAAACAAAAAAGAACTCATGGACGGTGTTTCCTCCACATAAAACACAAAGGGGAAAAACGCTTTGCCGCTGCCATTATAGCACACAATGCCCCGCTTGGGCAATGGAAGGAGCTGTAACAATGAAGGCGCGCAGTTTTTTACGCCGTCTGCTGATCGCCGCGCTGATCCTGCTGGCGCTGTACCTGTTTTTGCAAAAGCGGCTCACCGCCGTGATCCTCACCGCCGCCCAGGCCCAGGCCTATGCTCTGACCGCCGATACGCTCAACGCCGCCGTGCGGGAGAGCGTGGCCGACGGCGTGCCCTACGAGCAGCTGGTCACCGTGCTGACCGACGGCGCGGGCCGGGTGTCCATGCTGCAGGCCAATACCGCCCGCATGAACAGCCTGGCCGCCGGCATCGCCCAAAGCGCCCAGCGCGCCCTGGCGGAGGATGGCACGGCGGGGGTATCGGTGCCCCTGGGCGCGGCCCTGGGCACGCCGGTGCTGGCCTCCCTGGGGCCGCGGATCCGGGTGGCGCTCACGCCCGTAGGCGCGGTCAACGTATCCTTTCACAGCGAGTTTGAGGCCGCCGGCATCAACCAGACGCGGCACAAGCTGTACCTGCTGCTCCATGCCAGCGTGCAGCTGATATTGCCCACCGGCGCCCAGGGCGTATCGGTGGATACCCAGGTGATGATCGCCGAGAGCATCATCATCGGCCAGGTGCCGGGCTCCTATGTCAACGTGCCCGAGGGCGAGGTGACAAACTTTGCGGACTCGCTGTGACATGCCGCGGAGGCGGGCTAAAACAGATCGAAGCTTTACATCCCGCCGCAAACGCGGTATAATCGAGGCGCAGAAACGGGGTGGATCCATGAAGCTGAACCGAGATGACAAATACGTGCGGACCGGGATCACGGTATTCTTTACCGCCCTGGCCTGCATGATATGCTTTTTTATCCTTTATAATATCCCCGCCATCGCCAAGGGGATCGGGTATCTGCTGGGCGTTTTGCAGCCCTTTATTTACGGCGGGGTCATCGCTTACCTGCTCGCGCCCCTGTGCCGCAGGCTGGAGAGGGCGCTGAAGGGCACCCTGGGGGAGAAGCGCGCCTCCCTGGCCAACGGGCTGGCGGTGGCGGTCTCCTTCCTGGCCGGGGCGCTGGTGCTGGCGCTGCTGACCATCATCGTGATTCCCCGGGTGTGGGAGAGCGTCGTATCGCTGGTCAACGTGCTGCCCGGGCAGATCAAGAGCGCTTATCAAAAGCTGTACGCCATGCTGGATCACCTGCCCGACGTGCAGGCCTGGGTCAAGGATGTATCGGAGCAGACCATCGCCCGGCTGGAGAGCTGGAGCAAAACCGATCTGCTGCCCACCGCCACCTCCCTGCTCTCCAACGTGGCGGCGTACATGTCCAATACCTTTGTGATGATCAAGGACGTGCTGCTGGGCCTGGTGATCGCCGTGTACCTGCTGGCCAGCCGCCGCCGCCTGTCCGCCCAGATCAAAATGCTGCTGCGCGGCGCGCTGCCCATCAAGTGGGTGGAGTGGATCTATAAGGAAATGCACTATGTGGACCGCATGTTCAACGGCTTTTTTATGGCAAAGCTGCTGGATTCGGCGCTGGTGGGCATCCTGTGCTTCATCGGCTGCCTGATCCTGGGCCTGCCCTCCGCTCCGCTGCTCAGTGTGATCATCGGCGTTACCAACATCATTCCCATGTTCGGCCCCTTCATCGGCGCGATCCCCTGCACCCTGCTGCTGCTGCTGGAAAACCCCATGCATGCCCTGATCTTTGTGATCTTCGTGGTGGTGCTCATGCAGCTGGACGGCAACGTGCTGGGCCCGCGCATCATGGGCAACAGCACCGGCCTGTCCGGCTTCTGGGTCACTGTGGCCATCGTGGTGTTTGGCGGCATCTGGGGCGTGACGGGCATGCTGGTGGGCGTGCCGCTGATGGCCGTGCTCTATGACGCCGCCCGCCGCCTGATCTACCGCGGGCTCAGCCGCCGGGGCAGCGAGGAGATGATCACCGAGTACAACGCCGCCTTCCACCCGCCCAAGACCATCAGGCTCCCTATAAGAATCAAAAAAACCAAAAAATAAAGCAAAGACTGCCGTGAGCGAACCCTCATGGCAGTCCTTTTTTCAGGGCAGGCGGCAGCCCCGGGCCCAGCGGTATACCCGGCGGCGCGGACGATGGATGCGCAGCAGCCGCCGCGTCGGGCCGGTTTCCCCATCCCAGGGAATGGCGGGCAGCATGCCCGTGCATTCCCTGGCCGAGGCCACGGCGTCCAGGCAGTCCTCGGGACGTTTCATGGCGCGTTCCTCCCTTCGCGTGGTATGCCGTTAGCATGCGGCGGGGAGAAGAGATTTATACCGGGCTTTGATGAGAATAAGAGATCCGCATATTGGGATTTGACGGGGAGGAGTACGAACGGGAGCCTTCTCTTTCCGCGCCGGAAAGAGAAGCAGAAAGGGCAGTTTTGAGTCCGCTCCTGTTGCTTGAGAGAGCGTTGGGAGTGTTGTTTGTGTTTGTTGACGTGGCAGCGGCTGACAATTCAACAAACAAGGATCAGCCTAC
>CADAHU010000078.1 GCA_902787835.1 uncultured Eubacteriales bacterium | reverse complement strand
CATGGCGGTCATTACTGCCTGCATGGGGGCGCTTCTGCTGCAAAAGGAACAGAAAAGGGTCTCCTTTGCAATCTCGGCGGGGCTTGCTGTGCTGGTGGTCTTATTTAACCTCAATGCAAGGGGAACAAAGTCAAACTGGACAGCGGCAGCCGGGGCGGAAACAGTGAACAGGGTGGCGCTGCCGCCGGAGGATTGTGAAGTATTTTTCCTTTACAATTCAAACAATGATGGATCTGCTACTTTTCGGCAGATGGACGCCTATCAGATTGCCGATGCTTTGGGGATCAAAACGATCAATGGGTATTCCGGCCAGATGCCCAGGGCATGGAATGGCATCTGGGAAAGGAGGAGAACGATCTGCAGCATGTGTATGGGTATAACCAGGCAGAAAACACATGGACGGAGATCAACGATTTGCCGCTGGATCCCTGCCTGGATATCGGCGCGAAAAAAATACCCTGGAACGCAGAAGGACTATGGGATTTGAAGCCAACCGCAGAATACAGCTGGACAAAAGCAAAAGTTGAGGTTACACTGAAGGACGCGGCGATCACCCGCGATGGATTGCGAGTGTGGGCGGAGGCTCCCTGGGCGCATTTCCGGCGTCAAATGCCGGATATCGAGCCGGAATGCCGGGTTATGGTCAACGGACAGCAAATTGCGGTATTCAATGAAGAAACGCAGATCGGGGACCAAATCCTGCCGGTGCAGCCGGATGAATCGGATACCTATACCATTTGCATCGAGTGCAACGCCTATTATTGCCCCGCGGCATTGGGCGACAGCGCGGACACCAGAGAATTATGCATGAAGCTGTTCTATTTGGGAGCGCCGTAACCCCTATACAACGCATAACGGAACAAAGGAGATTGCCCATGAATGAGAACAATTTCACCCTTTCCATCGTGATCCCCTGCTATAACGAAAAGAACAGCATCCACGCCATCGTGGAAAAGGTGCTGGCCGCGCCCATCGCCAACAAGGAGATCATCGTGGTGGACGACAAGAGCACCGACGGCACCAGCGATATCCTGGATCGGGAGATCGCGCCGCTAGTCAGCAAGGTGGTGCACCATCAGGTCAACCAGGGCAAGGGCGGTGCGCTGCGCACGGGCTTTGCCCACGCCACCGGCGATATCGTGATCATCCAGGACGCCGATCTGGAGTATGATCCCAACGAGTATCCCCTGGTGGTGCTGCCCATCGCCAAGGGAGAGTGCGATGTGTGCTATGGCTCGCGCTTCCTGCACCAGGCGGCCAAGGGCTACAAAATGAACCAGCTGGCCAACAAGGGGCTGACCCGGCTTTCCAACCTGTTTACCCATCTGCATCTGACCGATATGGAAACCTGCTATAAGGCCTTCAAGCGGGAAATCATCCAGGCGGTGGATATCAAGGAGAACCGCTTCGGCTTTGAGCCGGAAATCACCGCCAAGGTGGCAAAGATGAAGGTGCGGGTCAAGGAGGTGCCCATCTCCTATTACCCACGCACCAACGAGGAAGGCAAAAAGATCGGCTATAAGGATGGCCTGCGCGCCATCTACTGCATCTGGAAGTATCGCCGGGGGTGATTATCTGATGCATAGGGCAAGGCGCTCGTCTTTGCGTTGGATACCCTTTGTCATCCTGCTATTGGCGATCCTGTACCGGGGCTGGATATTGCTGCGGTACAGCGTCCAATATGTGGATGACGACCAGGCGTTATTGTGGAATGCCACGGCTGCTTACGCGCGTTTTATTGTTCCGGAGCCTTTCTTTTGGGGGCAGGCTTACAATGCCATGCTGGAAGCGGCGGTTGCCGCGCCGCTTTACTGGCTGCGTGTGCCCCTGCATTATGCGCTGCCGATCGCGGCCATGCTGATCAGCGCTTTTCCCTATGGGCTGATCGCGGCGCTTTTTTACAGAAAAAAGCATGCCGCCGTTTGCTGCCTTGTGCTGTGCGCCTATCTGCTCATGGGGTGGCAATGGGATATCCTCACCTCCATTCCCAGGACCTTTCTTGCCGGCATCCCCTTTGCAGTCATGGGCGCCTTGCTGATCAATTCGGGAAAGTCCGGGCGGAGCGCTTTTGCGGGCGGGCTTCTGGCGGTCACAGGCGCGGCGATGACCCATACGGCCCTGATCCCGGCCGGGCTTGGCTATTTGTTTTGGCTGCTGGCCTGCAAGCAGAAGCGCAAAACAGGAAGCATGCTCGCTTTGGGCTCGGCGCTTGGGGTGCTGGGCTATATATTGGCCAAAAATTTTTACGCAGTGAATACAGAGTATTCGCTGCATCCGGATATCCCCATCAGCTTTTCCCGGGATATTTTTGAAAGCAACCTGAAAAGGCTGCCGGATATGCTGTCGGATTTTGTTTTTTCCAATGCCGGCATCGTTTTTGTGCTTTTGCTTTTGATCCTGGGAATGTTTGCCTTCTATCTTTGGAAAAGAAGATGGATCTCCGCTGTGCTGCTGGCATCGGATATCGCGCTGTTTTTTGTTCTGCTTGCGCTTAATTATACAGGCGAATACATTGAGGATTCCATCCTGTATTCCCAAACGCGCATGTTCCTGTATCTGACGTATTCGCTGCTGCTGATTTGTTGGCTTGATTGCCTGCAGTATGGCGTCCCTTCCGTCCCGGAAAAGGCGCGGCGAATCGTCATCATCGGCTTTTCTCTTTTGGCGCTGATCAGCTGCTGCTATAAAATGACGGCGCTGACCGCGCAGATCGATCAGCCGGAAAGCGTTTTGCATCATGCGACGGTGGTGATTGAAAGTGATGTCGAAGGGCTCCTGGAGCAGTGCGCGCAGGTTGCAGTCCTGGCGGAGAAGCATCAGGCGGATGTCATTCTGGTCAACAAGAACCGCACGTTTGCCTATGCTTTTGATGCCCTGCATTTTGGCGATTACATCGTATATCACAGCCTGTATGACCGGCGGACGTGGAATTATGTACAGATGCTGCAAAGGGCGGATCATCGCTGCATCGTTGTGGATTTCCCCAGCGGGGTTCTTTCCACAGAGTTTGTCCAATTAACGGATCAGGCTGTCACCGATTATGTCAGAGAGCGATGGGGGCTGAACAGACGTCCCTAAGCGGTGGAAACATCCAGAACTTGAATTGCAGATATCAGGATTAGTGGCAGGGAGAAGATATAAATGGCTGTTGAAAACAAAAAAGTGATCCATCTGTTTGTTCCGGGGCGGCTGTGCCTTTTTGGCGAGCATTCCGACTGGGCGGGCATGTACCGCACCATCAATGCCGATATCACGCCGGGCCAGGCCATCGTATCGGGCACCGAGCAGGGCATTTACGCCACGGCGGAAAAGGCCGATCGGTTTATCATGCGCGGCGCGGGGGAGATCTCCCCGGAGGAGCACTGGGAGTGCGATATGGACTCGGCCCAGCTGCTGGAAGCGGCGCAGCAGGGCGGGTTCTTCTCCTATGTGGCGGGCGTCGCCTCCTATATCAACGATAATTATACCGTGGGCGGCGTCAGGATCACCGTTACCAAGCGGGATTTGCCCATCAAGAGCGGGCTCTCCTCTTCGGCGGCGATCTGCGTGCTGGTAGCCCGGGCCTTTAATCAGCTGTATCATCTTAAAATGAACACCAAGGGCGAGATGCAGGCCGCCTTCCGGGGCGAGCAGCGCACGCCCTCCCGGTGCGGGCGGCTGGATCAGGCCTGCGCCTATGGCGTCAAGCCCGTGCTGATGGGCTTTGACGGGGTGGAGATCGATTCCCGGGAGCTGCACGCTGGGACCACCTTCCATTGGGTCATCGCCAACCTGATGGCCGGCAAGGATACCATCCGCATCCTCTCCGACCTGAACAAGGCCTATCCCTTTGCCAAGAGCGAGACGGAGCGCCGGGTGCAGGAGGCCCTGGGCCCGGATAACCGGCGTTTTGTGGCCCGCGCCCGGGAAAAGCTGGAATCGGGCGACGCACCGGGGCTGGGAGAGGTCATGAACCAGGCCCAGGCCAATTTTGATGAAAAGGTCATGCCCGCCAGCCCGGAGCTGACCGCGCCGGTGCTGCATTCCGTGCTGCAGGATACCGTCCTGCAGCCCTGGATCTACGGCGCCAAGGGCGTGGGCTCCCAGGGCGACGGCTCTGTGCAGTTCCTGGCAAAAAGCGCCGCCGACGCGGAGCAGCTGCAAAAATACCTGCTGGAGCAGCGCGGCATGCCCTCCTTTACGCTGACGCTGAAGCCGGGGCAGACCGTTAAAAAGGCCGTGATCCCGCTGGCGGGCTTTGGCACCCGGGTGTTCCCGGCCACCAAGTGCGTGCGCAAGTGCTTTATGCCCCTGCTGGATACCGACGGCCTGCTCAAGCCTGCGCTGCTGATCATGCTGGAGCGCCTGCTGGACGCCGGCATCGAGGAGATCTGCCTGATCATCGGCGAGGACGAGCAGGAGGAATTCGATCGCTTCTTCGCGCCGCTGCCGCCGGAACACCGGGAAAAGCTGCCCGCGGATAAGCTGCGCTGCGAGGATCGGATCGCCGCCCTGCGCCAGCGCATCACCTATGTGCATCAAAAGGAGCGGCTGGGCTTCGGCCATGCGGTATGGCTGGCTAAACGCTTCACCCAGGGCGAGCCGGTGCTGCTGCTGCTCGGCGATTTTGTCTATCGCTCCAATACCGCCGTCAGCTGCTGCCGCCAGGTGATTGACGCCTATAAGGAGTGCGGCCGCGCGCTGGTGAGCATCACCGAGGTGCCGCTGGAGCGGGTGGTGCATTATGGCATCCTGCACGGCGTGTGGGAGGACGACGCGGAAACGCTGATGAAGGTGGAACGGATGTACGAGAAGCCCACCGATGATTATGCCCGGGAATACCTGGGCGTGCGCAATGGCCGCGGGGAGCGCAGGTATTACGCCACCTTTGGCCAGTATGTGCTGACACCGGAGGTGTTTGAGGAGCTGGAGCGCGAGATCACCCAGGAGCGCAAGCCCTCCGAGGGCGGCGAGTATGGGCTGACCGCGGCGCTGGATATCGTGCGTGAAAAATACGGCATGTACGCTTTTGTGCCCGATGGCCGCTCCTTTGATATCGGCCTGCCCGAGGCCTACCGCGAGACCATGTGGAAGTATTGCGAGTGAAAGTATGAAGATCGATCTGTCCAAAGAGAGCATCAAGCAGTTTATCTCCTATTTTGGCGTGGGCGGCACGGCGGCGCTGGTGGAATGGGCGGCGTTTTCCCTGTTTGAAAACGCGCTGGGCATTCCCTATCTGGCCGCCACGGCGCTGGCCTTCCTGGTATCCACCACGGTCAACTGGCTGCTGGGCCGCACCTTTACCTTTAAGAATTCCGCCTATAAGGATCACAAGGCGCGGGAGATGGCGCTGGTGTTTCTGGTCAGCGCCGTGGGTCTGGGGTTCAACATGCTGCTCATGTACCTGTTTGTATCGGTGCTGGGCATGGATACCCATCTGCTCAAAACAGCCGCCAAGGTGCTGTCCACCGGCATCGTGTTCCTTTGGAACTTCGCCTCCCGCAAGTACCTGATCTATAAAAACTGACCGCAAAAGCAGATAAACCGTAATAAACGGGGGAAGGGTACGCGCTTTCTTTCAGGAGAAAGAAAGCTGTGCAAAGAAAGCCCTCGTTTGTCGCCGTAAAAGCTGCAAACGCAAAGAGAAACAAAACCGCAGCCAACCGCTCCCGGGCAGGGCGGCAAAGCCGCCCAACCTGTGCGCAAAGCGCACAGGGAAAAGCCAGAAAATTACCGAAAAACAAGCGCGCTTGTTTTATCGGAAATTTTCTGGCTTTTCTTATGCCCGGGAGCTCTCTTTTCGCTCTTCAAGTTTCTGGCGGAAACGAGTTTGGGTTCTTCCGCTTGCCCCATCGCCCGTTGAGGTCCAGGAGATGAAATCTCCTGGCGCAGAGCTCGAGACCGCGGAGGTCTCGAACGTCTCTTCCCCGCCCAATTTCAGTTTGATAATGTGTTGTTTTAGGCAGGTAATAGGATTATAAATAAAAACACGGAGGATCGTGGGATCCTCCGTTGTCTATTTGGGGTTTTATCTGTTACTGAAAGCTGTACCCCAGCTGGGTGAGCTGCTTCACGGCGTTGCTGTAGGCGTAGTTGATGGCGCTCTGGTGATCGGCATCCACCTTCTTTGAACCGTGGGTGGTGCTGTTGGTAAAGTGGATGCAGAACTGGCCGGTGTAGTTGTTATCGGCGATGGTATCGCCCTCGTCGGCGTTATGGGGCACGCCGTACATGGAAGCGGCGTAGCTGTGGCCGCTGACGGTCACCAGGATGGAGCGGCGCTGGTACAGGTTTTTGGTAACGATCTCCTGGGCGCTGGATACGCCGTAGATGCGGCAGATGGCGGCGGTATCGCTGGCAGTCAGGGGCTCCACGTCGGCATGGGAGCCGCCGGACCAGCGCTTGACCTGGAAGCTGACGCCGGTTTTGACGTCGGTCACCGTGGCGACGCAGCCCTTATAGAAGATCGATTGGATGTTGCTGGTGTTCCAATCCGCCAGCTCCGGCGTGTACAGGGTGGTGCCGGAGGCGGTGGTATTTGTGGTGGCGGTGGTGTTGGTCGTATAGGCCGCGGCCTCGCTGGCACTCAGGATGCGCAGCAGATCGCCGCGGATCCAGCCGTCGATGTCCTTTACATGCACGTTATACCAGGTGTAGCCGTCGGCGGAGGCGGTGGGCCCCAGCAGGGTGCAGACCTGGTTGGCGCGGTTCAGCAGCTTGATTTGCGTGCCCCGGGTGCTGCCGCTGGCGCGGACGATGACCTTCTCCATGGTGGTCAGGGCGATGCTGCTCTGCGCCGCCGGGGCCGCGGTGGCCACGGGGGACGCGGGGACGGCGGTGGCGTTGGGCGAGGCGGTGGCGCTGTCGGCCGTGACGATCTTTACATAATCGCCCATCACATAGCCGCTGTATTCGCCGTTGCTGACCTGGTACCAGGTGTGCCCTTCGGCAACGGTGGTGCCATAATAGGCCGTGATCTGGTGCTTGGCAAACTGCGCGAGCACCTTGGCGTTGGTGCTGGGCCGCTTGCGCAGGTTTACGCCCCGGGCGGTGAACTGGATATTGCCCAGCGCGCCGGCGGGAACGCCCGTAGCGGTATTGGGTGCGGGGGTCGCGGTGGGCGCGGCATAAACAGGTTCCGTGGCGGGAGCGGGGGTGGGGGTGCTGCTGTACGCGGCGTCCGCCGATGTGAGGTTCACATACCGGGCGTCGATGTAGCCCCAGTACTGCCGCTCGGGATGGGCGGGGTTGTGGCAGGTTACATAATAATAGGTGATTCCGTTATAACGGTGGGTGTTCAGGATCTCCACCACGGTGCCGGTGTTCAGCATGGCCCATACGTCGGTGCTCTCCATCTGCTTGCGCAGCCGCACCTGGTCGTAATTGACCTGTCCGTACTGGGAGGAGGCGGCCATGGCCGCGCCGGCCGTCAGCAGGGCGATCAGACAGAGAAGGCATACAGCCCGCAGCAGGCGGGATAATCGCGTGTAATTTTTCATGGGTTACTCCTTCTTAGGTACGAGGGGGAAAAGAGAATACCACGCTTATTTTATTACAGATTTGTTACGATGACAAGGGATTTTCGGCCGAAATCGACAGATACACAGAAAATTTACAATTCCCGGAGGCGGCCGTTGTCGCGGATCCCCCGCTTCCGCGCGGGCGGACCGCGGCTTTTTAGGTGTTCGAGTGCTGCGGGCGCTGTTGCCAAAGCGGCCTGTTTCGTTTATAATAAATCGGGAAAAAACAAGCGAGGGGAGGGTCAGCGCATGCCGGGCAAAAAGGTATATCTGGAATGGCTGCGGGTGATCGCCGCTGTTCTGGTCATCTTTAACCATCTGCCCGGGTACGCCCTGTTTATGAGCGAGGAGGGCGCGGCGCGGGGCATCCATATGTTCCTTTCCATGCTGACCCGCGTCAATGTGCCCCTGTTCCTGATGATATCGGGGGCGCTGCTGCTGCCCCGGGAGGAGAGCCTGCGCACGGTGCTGACGCGGCGTGTGCTGCGCATCCTGGCGGTGCTGGTGCTGTTCTCCCTGGCGCTGTTTGGAACGCACTGCCTGTATTATACCGCCATCAAGCACCAGGCTTACGATGTTTCGCTGAGCAACTTCTTTTACAGATTACTGAGCCGCACGGTGGAGGGCTCCGCGTCCTATTGGTATCTGTACGCCTTCCTGGCTTACCTGTGCATGCTGCCCTTACTGCAGCGCGCCGCCCGGCGCATGACCGGGGGAGAGTTTGCCCTGCTGGCGGGGCTGCACGCGGCGTATTATACCCTGCTGCCCCTGGTCAATCTGGTGTTCATGGCCCTGGGCTGGCCGGTGATCCACCTGAACCGGGATTTTGCCGTTCCCTTTGCCACCACCGCCGCGTTTTTCTATCCCCTGGCCGGCTATTGGCTGGATCAAAAGGTGGATGTGAGCCGCATGCGGCCCGCCAAGGCGGCGCTGGTGGGGCTGGCGGGCCTGGCCGCGGTGGCCGCCGCCTGCCTGTGCACGCGCTGGTATGCGGCCATGGGCCATCCCTATACCCAGGATTACGTCAACATGTTCGATTATGCCGCCGCCTTCGCGGTCTTTGTATGCGTCAAATGGCTGACGGCTGTGCGCTGGCCCGCCCTGAGCCGGGGCAGGACCGCGCGGGTGATCTGCTTCTGGGGATCGCTCACCTTCGGCATCTATCTGCTGGATCCCTTCCTCAAGGTGGCGCTGTGGGGGCCCTTTTCCCGCGCGGTGGGCGCGGCGATCCCCGAGCCCGGCGTATCCTGGCTTTGGTGCGTGCTCAGCATGCTGCTGGGCGGCGCGCTGACGCTGGGGCTCAAGCGTGTGCCCGGCCTGCGCAGGCTGCTTTGATTTCCTTAATAATCCCAATAAAAAATTGCCGCATAGCCCTGCGACAATTTTTTATTGGGATATTTTTCTTTTATTTGGTTTCGCCCCGGCACCAGCGCACGGCGTAGCTGCCGGCGGGGGCGGAGATCACCAGATCCGCCGCGCAGCCGGAGAAGGGATTGCCGTGGATCTCCCGGATGCTGGCCGGCAGGGTAACGGCGGTCAGCTGCGCGCAGCCGGAGAATGCGCCGTCCGCCAGGATCTCCACGCCCTCTTCCACCGCCACGGAGCGCAGGCCTTCGCAATCGGCAAAGGCCAGCATGCCCACGGTCTTTACGCTGCCGGGCACGGTCACTTCGGTCAGCGCCGCGCAGCCCATAAAGGCCTGGGGGCCGATATCGGTCACCTTGGCGGGGATGCGCAGGCGGCTCAGGCTTTTGCACTGATAAAAGGCGTTGGAGCCGATAACCTGCAGCCCATCGGGCAGCTTAACGCTGGCCAGGCTTTTGCAATTGGCGAAGGCCCATTCTTCAATATGGGTGAGCCCCGCGGGCAGCACCGCGCTGACCAGGCTGCCCTTGCCGGCAACGGCCGATACGGCGATGGCGCGCACGGGAGCGCCGCCCAGCGTTTCGGGAATGTTCAGCACCGAATCATCGCCCAGATATCGGATGATCCGCGCGCCGCCCTCCGCCAGCGGGCGATGAGTAAAATCGGTTTCCGGCGCGTAGATCAGCTGACGGCTGAAATACTGCACCTGCTCGCCGGTGGCATAGATCAGACGATCCTCCTCCACCGCAAGGGCGGCGCGGTCGCCGTCCTCATACACAAGGTCGATGGTATCGCCGGCGCGCTGCCAGCGCGCGTTATAGGTGGCGCGGTTGATCGTCACCACGGCGCTGCCATCCTCGGAAAAAACAATGATCTTCCGGCTGCCCACCGCCTCGGGATCGGTATAGGTATGCTCGCCCACGGTGAATTTGGTCATCCGCCAGGTGCCGGCGATGTCCTCCTCTTCCTCGGCGCCCAGGGCGGGCAGCGCGGCGCAGGCCAGGATCAGCGCCAGCAGGATCGAAAGCAATCCCTTCATGGATCGTCCTCCCGTTTATTTTCCTTTCCCACCATATTACATGATATTCGGGCAGAAATCAATATCGGCTTTGGCGCAGCGAGCCTTGACTGATTGCACAAAAAATGAGCATATCCATATGCGCCAAACGGCAAAAATTGGCGTTTTGCGTTCCCATACGAGGATAAAAATGGTATAATATACGTTAAATAGGGGAGGTGTATGAAGGTGTATCAGCCGGGAGAATATGTGGTCTACGCGGAGAACGGGCTGTGCCTGGTGGAGCAGGTGGGCGTGCCGGATTTTGCCGCTGGCAATACGCAGACCAGGTATTATTTTCTGCGCGCTTCCGATGACGGCAGCCGCATTTATGTGCCAACGGATACCCATATGCCCCTGCGCGCGCCCCTTACCGCCCAGGAGGCCGAGGAGCTGCTGCAGCGCCTGGGCGATCTGCCCGTGCGCCTGCCCGAGCGCAGGGACCGAAAAACCGTGCTTGCCCATTATCAGGAGCTGCTGCGGCCCCATACCGCCGAATCCCTGGCCCAGACCGTTAAAAGCATCCGCTATCAGCATCGGGGCAGCCCCGGCCGCATGAGCGGCGCGGAGGAAACGCTGCTCAAGCGCTCTGAGCGTCATCTGTGCGGCGAATTGGCCGGCGCGCTCAGCATCTCCGCCGAGGACGCCCGGGTCCGGATGGAAGCGGCGCTGGTGCACGGCGCGGAATAGTATGAACGGGGGCCTTCCTTTCTGAAGCCCAGAAAGGAACCGAAAGAGGCAGCAGCTTTGGAAGGCACGCTGCCGCTTCTCTTTACAGAGCGTTTGGGAAGGACTGCCGTATGCGCGCTCCCAGCCGCTGATACGGCAATACCGGTTAAAAACAAGACATCATCAAACTGAAATTGGGAGGGGAAATGTTAGGGCCTCCGCGGCCCTAAGTCCCGGGGCCTTCCGGCCCGCTCTCAGCTGAAAACCAGTCCGGGGTC
>CADAHU010000077.1 GCA_902787835.1 uncultured Eubacteriales bacterium | reverse complement strand
GCTCGAAGCGCCCGGAAAAGCATCCCTTGGGATGGTTTTCAGCTGAGAGCGGGCCGGAAGGCCCCGGGACTTAGGGCCGCGGAGGCCCTAACGTCTCCCTTTTGCCAATTTCAGTTTGACGATGTATTATCAAATAGACAATGGCAATAATTGGGCGGCTTGGCGATAAGGTGTTAGCTGGGTATTGCGCATGCGCTGGGGATCGTTGGCGCGCTCCTGTCCGCTTGAACTTTTTACCAATCTGTACTATAATACCCGCGTATCAATCAAGAAGGAGGCTTTTTCCCATGAAAAAGTATCTGGCTGAATGCATCGGCACCATGACGCTGGTGGTGCTGGGCTGCGGCACCGCCATGCTGGTGGGCTGCGATGCTGCTGCGGGCAGCGGTTATATTCTGACGGCGTTTGCCTTTGGCCTGGTGATCGTGGCCATGGCGTATTCCATCGGCAATATTTCCGGCTGCCATATCAACCCCGCCGTATCCCTGGCCATGGTGATCCGGGGCGACCTGAGCGTGAAGGACTTTATCGGCTATGTGATCTCCCAGTGCATCGGCGCCCTGGCCGGCGCTGCGCTGCTGGCGCTGATCTTCAAGAATGCCGGCCGTAGTGTGGGCGGATACGGAACAAACGGCCTGGCCGGCGTGGACGGCAGCGCCCTGGCCGGCCTGCTGGTGGAGATCGTGCTGACCTATGTATTTGTCACCGCCATCCTGGGCGTGACCAGCAAGAAGGCCAATCACGGCTCCTTCGCCGGTCTGGTGATCGGCCTGACGCTGGTGCTGGTGCACATCCTGGGCATCGGCCTGACCGGCACCTCCGTGAACCCCGCCCGTTCCTTCGGCCCCGCCCTGGTGGCTGCCATCGATGGCAACGCCGCGCCGCTGAAGGATCTGTGGGTGTTCATCGTGGGCCCCTTCATCGGCTCCGCCCTGGCTGCCTGCGTGTATAAGGCGCTGGAAAAGTAATTACCCCCGCCGCGGGCAGCGGCAAAACGGCCATCCGCCTGTAACGGATGGTCTTTTTTGTACATATTTGGGAAGAGAAACAAATATTTAATAAATTATTGAGGAAAAAGGGTTGCGTTTATCGGCCTTTTCCCGTATAATATTCCTGTTTCGTTGGCAAAACGTTCGTGTTTTACCAGAAACGACAAATATTTTCCACTACCTGTTACATAACGGAGGAGAAGAACAGTATGAAAAAGTTCATCGCCCTGCTGCTGACCCTGGCCCTGTGCCTGGGCTGCGTGGCCGCCATCGCCGAACCCGTCGCCAAGGAGAACGTCAAGCTGGGCGTCATCCTGCTGCATGACGAGGATTCCACCTATGACCTGAACTTCATCAACGGCGTCAACGAAGCCAAGGAAGCCCTGGGCCTGTCCGACGACCAGGTGATCATCATTCGCAACATCGAAGAGTCCGCCGCCTGCACCGAGACCGCTCTGGACCTGGTGGACGAGGGCTGCACCATCATCTTCGCGGACAGCTTCGGCCATGAGAGCTTCCTGCTGGAGGCCGCTCAGCAGCATCCCGAAGTGCAGTTCTGCCATGCCACCGGCACCATGGCCCACACCGCGGGCCTGGACAACTTCCATAACGCCTTTGCCGCCATCTATGAAGGCCGCTACCTGGCGGGCATCGCCGCCGGCCTGAAGCTGAACGAGCTGAAGGCTGCCGGCAAGCTGCACGGCGAAAAGCCCCTGATGGGCTATGTGGGCGCCTTCACCTATGCCGAAGTGCTGTCCGGCTACACCAGCTTCTATCTGGGCGCCAAGAGCGTTTGCCCCGATGTGGAGATGAAGGTGCAGTTCACCGGTTCCTGGTATGACGAGAAGGAAGAGAAGGCTGCCGCCGAGGCCCTGATCGCCATGGGCGTTGACCTGATCAGCCAGCATGCCGACTCCATGGGCGCTCCCACTGCCTGCGAGAACGCCGGCATCCCCGACGTGAGCTACAACGGCTCCACCATCGCCAGCTGCCCCAACACCTTCATCGTGTCCTCCCGCATCAACTGGGCTCCCTACTTTGCGTACATCGTGAACCAGCAGATCGCCGGCGAACCCATCGATACCGACTGGACCGGCACCATCGCCACCGGTTCCGTGGTGCTGACCGATGTGAACGAAGCCGTGGCAGCCGCGGGCACCGTGGAAGCCATCGAAGCCGCCAAGGCCGCCTTTGAGGCCGGCACCCTGCATGTGTTTGACACCGCTGCCGAGGGCTTCATCACCAAGGACGGCGCTGCCGTGACCAGCTACATGGCCGACGTGGATACCGACGAAGCCTTCACCCCCGATACCGAAGTGGTGGCCGACGGTTACTTCCATGAGTCCGAGTTCCGCTCCGCTCCCTACTTCGATATGCAGATCGACGGCATCGAGCTGCTGAACAGCAAGTTCTAATCAATATCCAAACAATAACCGGACTGCCGCCCTTGCGGGGGCGGCAGTCCGTCGCCGTTTATACGGGCAAGCGATAACCAAGGATAAAACGGAGGTCGAACTGTGGAAAAACAGCTTGCGCTTCAGCTGCGCGGCATCACCAAACGCTTTGGCCGCGTGGTGGCCAACAACCATGTGGATCTGGATGTGAACCGGGGCGAGATCCTGGCCATCCTGGGCGAAAACGGCTGCGGCAAAACCACGCTGATGAACATGATTGCCGGCATCTATTTCCCGGACGAGGGCCATATCTATGTGGACGGCCAGGAGGTGGTCATCCGCTCCCCCAAGGACGCCTTTGACCACCGGATCGGCATGATCCATCAGCATTTTAAGCTGGTGGACCTGTTTACCGCCGCGGAGAACATCGTGCTGGGCGTCCATGAGGAGGGCCGCTATAACCTGAAGGAGGTCAATCAGCGCGTCACCGAGATCGCCGGCAAGTATGGTTTCCATATCGATCCCCGCAAAAAGATATACGATATGTCGGTCTCCGAAAAGCAGACGGTGGAGATCATCAAGGTGCTGTACCGCGGCGCGGATATCCTGATCCTGGACGAGCCCACCGCCGTGCTGACGCCCCAGGAGATCGACAAGCTGTTTGACGTGCTGCGCCGCATGCGCGCCGACGGCAAATCCATCATCATCATTACCCACAAATTGCATGAGGTGCTGGATGTGAGCGACCGGGTGGCGATCCTGCGCCGGGGCGAGCACATCGCCACGGTGAACACCGCCGAGACCAACGAGAGCCAGCTCACCGAAATGATGGTGGGCGAGAAGGTCAGCCTGGATATCGAGCGCAACGATCCCGTGGACGCCGCCCCACGGCTGGAGGTCATGCACCTGAACCTGCATAACGCCGAAGGGCTGCATGTGCTGCGGGATGTGACCTTTACCGCCAACGGCGGCGAGATCCTGGGCATCGCGGGCATCGCGGGCAGCGGGCAAAGGGAGCTGCTGGAGGCCATCGCCGGCCTGCAGCCCCAGATGGAGGGCGATGTGATCTTCCATAACCCCAAGAAGGACAAGCCCGTCACCTTCTTCCACAAGAGCATGAAGCGCGTGCGGGAGCTGGGCGCCCAGGGCATGTTCCACGATCAGAATATGAAGCCGGTCTCCTTTGACGGCATGAGCACCGCCGAGATCCGCAAATGGGTGGAATCGGGGAATGTGCTGTTCAAGGAGGACGAGATCATCGACCTGCGGGACAAAACGCCCCTGGAGATCCGCCAGCTGGGCGTGCGCCTTTCCTTCGTGCCGGAGGACCGCCTGGGCATGGGTCTGGTGGGCAGCATGGGCATCACCGATAACATGATGCTGCGCAGCTACCGCAAGGGCCCCGCGGGCTTCCTGGACCGCAAAAAGCCCCGGGAGCTGGCCGAGGAGATCATCAGGGAGCTGAAGGTCAATACCCCCGGCGTCAACAGCCCGGTGCGCCGCCTCAGCGGCGGCAACGTGCAAAAGGTGCTGGTGGGCCGCGAGATCGCCTTCACCCCCAAGGTGCTCATGGCCGCCTATCCGGTGCGCGGCCTGGATATCAACAGCTCCTATACCATCTATCACCTGCTCAACAAGCAAAAGGAGAGCGGCGTGGCCGTGATCTTTGTGGGCGAGGATCTGGACGTGCTGCTGGCGCTGAGCGACCGGATCCTGGTGATGAACTCCGGCGCGGTGACCGGCATCGTGGACGCCCGCCACGCCACTAAAGAAGAAATCGGCCTGCTGATGACCAAGACCGACCGTGCCAGGAAGGAGGAAGCGTAAATGGCGCAGGCAAGCGAACACAAGGAACCGTTGATCCACCTGAGCAAACGCACCGGCGTCGCTCCGCTGCGCGCCTGGCTGATCCGTCTGGCGGCGGTGGCCCTGGGCCTGATCGTGTGCGGCCTGGCGGCGATGCTGCTGATCGAGCGGCTGCGCGATAACCCGGGCCGTATCGGCGAGTTCTATTATACCTTTATCAAGGGCAGCTTCTCCACTTCCCGCAAGTTCTGGAAGTTTTTAAAGAACCTGTCCATCCTTCTGTGCATCTCCCTGGCGCTGACCCCTTCCTTCCGCATGCGGTTCTGGAACACCGGCGCCGAGGGACAGACGCTGGTGAGCGTGCTGGGCTGCATCGCGGTGGACTTCTACCTGGGCGGCAAAATCCCGGAGTGGCTGCTGCTGATCCTGATGTTCATCGCGGCCCTGGCCTGCGGCGCTGTGTGGGCGCTGATCCCGGCGCTGTGCAAGGCCCGCTGGAACACCAACGAAACGCTGTTCACCCTGATGATGAACTATGTGGCCACCTTCCTGGTGTCCTACTGCCTGGTGATCTGGGTGGCCAACGGCTCCTCCTCCCTGCCCAAGCTGAAGACCGGCAAGCTGCCCACCATCGGCAACGATTATCTGCTGATCATCCTGATCGTGCTGCTGCTGGCGGTGGGGCTGTATATCTACCTCAGCTATACCAAGCACGGCTATGAGATCAGCGTGGTGGGCGAGAGCGTGCGCACGGCCCAGTATGTGGGCATCAGCGTCAAAAAGGTGATCGTCCGCACCATGCTGCTCAACGGCGCGCTCTGCGGCCTGGCGGGCTATCTGATCGGCGCGGGCCTGGATCAGAGCGTGACCGTCAACTCGGTGGGCGGCCAGGGCTTCACCGCCATCATGGTGGCCTGGCTGGCCAAGTTCAACCCGCTGGTGATGATCATCACCGCCGGCCTGATCCAGCTGCTCAACCAGGGCGCGGCCCAGATCAGCCAGGATTTTAACGTATCCGGCGCCTTCCCCGATGTGATCGTGGGCATCATCCTGTTCTTTATCATCGGGTGTGAGTTCTTTATCAACTATCAGGTGCATTTCCGCAGCCGGGCGGGCCAGGAAGGGAGGAGCGTAAAATGAATATGTGGCTGAACTTCCTGATCGACTCCCTGGCCTTCGGCGCCACCTTTATGTACGGCTCCACCGGCGAGATCCTGACCGAAAAGGCCGGCCATCTCAATCTGGGCATCCCCGGCATCATGTGCATGGGCGGCGCGGGCGGCTGCCTGGTGCTCAACGCCATCGGCAAATCCGGCCTGCCGGGCTTTCTGATCGTGATCCTGGGCGTGCTGGGCGCGCTGGCGCTGTCCATGCTGTGCGGTCTGATCTACTCCTTCCTGACGGTCACCCTGCGCGCCAACCAGAACGTGACCGGCCTGGCGCTGACCACCTTCGGCGGCGGCCTGATGAAGGTGATCATGAGCAAGATGGACGCCACCGTGTACCTGGTGGGCCCCAAGATGCTGTACCGCTGGCCCTTTGCCGGCCGGCAGGACAGCCTGCAGTGCCTGGGCGTGCTGTTCTTCCTGGCGGTCATCGTGGCGCTCGCCGCCAGCTGGGTGCTGTTCCGCACCAAGGTGGGCCTGCATCTGCGGGCCGTGGGCGAGAACCCCGCCACCGCCGACGCCGTGGGCATCAACGTGACCAAGTATAAGTATGCGGCCACCTGCATCGGCAGCGGCATCGCCGGCCTGGGCGGCTTCTACTACATCATCGATTATATGGCCTCCCAGGAGGCGTACCTGAGCCTGGAGGCCTTCGGCTGGCTGAGCATCGCCCTGGTGATCTTTGCCCTGTGGCGGCCGCATCTGACCATCATCGGCTCCACGGTGTTCGGCTTCCTGTTCTCGGCCAGCAGCTTCATCACCAACATCTCCTGGATCCGCGTGACCATGGCCACCAAGCCCATCCTGCAGATGCTGCCCTACGTGGTGACCATCCTGGTGCTGGTGGTGACCAGCGTGCGCAACAAGCGGGAAAACCAGCCGCCCCAGAGCCTGGGACTGCCCTACTTCCGCGAGGAGCGCTGATCGTCCTTTTGAAATATCTGGCAGGAAGAATGCCTGTATCCAAACAAGTTATCAGAACGTAATACTTTGGTTACAGTTTCTTTATGCCTGTATATTATACTGTTTCTGTACCAATTCCAAAGACCCTTAATAGGAGGAGAAACACATGAAAAAGCTCGTATCTCTGATCCTGGCGCTGGTCATGGTGCTGTCCTGCGCGACGGCCCTGGCCGACAACATCAAAATGGATACCCTGACCTTCCAGTTCGTGCCCTCCAAGGATGCCGACGTGATCATCACCGGCACCAAGAACCTGCCCGAGCTGATCAAAGCCGAGATGGCCAACCTGGGCTATGACATCGGCAGCGTGGAAATCTCCGTTGGCACCAGCTATGAAGCCACCGGCGAAGCCATGAGCGCCGGCACCATCGATGTGGGCTGGCTGCCTGGCGGCACCTATGCCATCTACAGCCAGAACGGCGAAGTGGCCGTCATCCTGACCGCCACCCGCGCCGGCCTGTCCAACGACAGCGAGAACCCCGCCGATTGGAACGGCGAGGCCAACAAGACCCTGCCCACCGAGAATCAGGTGACCTTCTACCGCTCCCTGATCTACGCCGCTCCCACCGAGAAGGGCCGCGCCCTGGCCGCCAAGGTCAACGCCGGTGAAGCCCTGACCTGGGAAGAGCTGAACGACTGCACCTGGGCCGTGGCCAACACCTCTTCCTCCGCCGGCTACATCTATCCCACCATGTGGCTGATGGAGCACTACGAGGGCAAGAAGGTTTCCGACCTGTCCAGCGTCATCACCCTGGGCTATGCCGACGCCTTCGCGCAGGCCGCCGCCGAGCAGGTGGATATCATCTGCTGCTACGCCGATGGCCGCCGCGATTATGAGACCGCCTGGAACCTGCCCACCGATCAGGCCGATTCCACCGGCAAGCAGGGCATGGGCCGTGAGGACAGCATCTGGAACGAGCTGAACGTTATCGGCGTGACCCCCGGCATCTACAACGACACCGTGGCCGTCACCACCGCCAACCCCGACATCTACAATCCTGAGTTTATCGCCGCCCTGCAGACCGCGCTGATCAACATCATCAACACCGAAGAGGGCCAGCAGATCTTCTCCGTGTACAGCCATACCGGCTACGCCATCGCCAGCGACAGCGATTATGACGGCGCCCGTCAGGCCCTGACCGTCGTTAAGTAATCTTTATCCCCTGGGCACACTGCCCGGCAGCCCCGGCTGCCGGGCGTTTTTTTCGGGGAGCGCGCATATTTCCCCATATATCCCTTGTTTTGCCCATGAGATCATGGTATCATGAAAACAGTGCGGCATCACGCGGCCGGAGCACGGAAGGAGACGATCGTTTTGATTGAGTTTAAGCACGTGGACAAAGTATATCCCAATGGCGTAAAGGGCCTGAAGGATATCAACCTGACCATTGATCAGGGAGAATTTGTGGCCATCATCGGCCTGTCCGGCGCGGGCAAATCCACGCTGATCCGCACCATCAACCGCATGATCGATGTGACCGGCGGCCAGCTGATCGTGGACGGCACCGATGTGATGACGCTCAAGGGCCGGGCCATGCGCCGCTATCGCCGCAAGATCGGCATGATCTTCCAATCCTATAACCTGGTCACCCGCGCCACCGCCATCAAAAACGTGCTGACCAGCATGGTGCCCGATATGAACTTCTTCCGCGTGCTGCTGGGCCTGTTTACCAAGGAGCAGAAGATGCACGCTCTGGAGGCGCTGGACAAGGTGGGCATCCTGGATAAGGCCTATACCCGCTGCGATCAGCTTTCCGGCGGCCAGCAGCAGCGTGTTTCCCTGGCGCGCACGCTGAACCAGAGCCCCACCATCATCCTGGCCGATGAGCCCGTGGCCGCCCTGGATCCCATCACCGCCAAGCAGGTGATGAGCGATTTTAAGCGCATCAATGAGGAAATGAACATCACCGTGCTGATCAACATCCACCATGTGGACCTGGCCCTGACCTACTGCACCCGGGTGATCGGCATCCGCGCCGGCGAGATCGTATACGACGGTCCCACCACCAGCGTGACCCAGGAGATCCTGGATGATATCTACAACGGCGCCACCATCCCCACGGCGGAAAAGTGAGGCGGCCCCATGAAAAAGAAAACCACCGAGAACGCCTACAAGGCGCCGCTGTTTGATCGGATCATCAAGCCGCGCACCATCACCCTGCCCAACGGGCATACGGTGCAAAAGCCGGTTTCCCGCACGCCCTTCATCGCGGTGATCGTGCTGGCCGTCATCTACATCTCCGCCAAGGTGACGGGCTTCGATTTTGGCATCATCATCAAGCGCGGCAACCAACTGGGCTACATCCTGGGCCGCATTTTCCACCCCAACTGGAGCTACTTTGGCGGCGACGCGGCCAACACCAGCAAGCTGTTCAGCGCGCTGTTTGATACCATCAAGATGTCCATCATGGGCTCTGTGATCGGCGCGACCCTGGCGCTGCCCATCGCCGTGCTCTCCTCCACCAACATCAACAAAACCGGCGCGGTGGTGTGGGCCCTGCGCATCCTGCTCATGATCATCCGCACCCTGCCCACGCTGATCATCGCCAAATTCGCGGCGCTGATCTTCGGCCTGGGCACCTTCGCCGGCACCATCGCCATCATCGTGTTCACCTTCGGCATCGTGGCCAAGATGATGTACGAGTCCATCGAGACCATCGATATGGGCGCCTTCGAGGCCACGGAGAGTTTCGGCGCCAACAAATTCCAGGCGTTCTGGAGCGCCTGCATGCCCCAGATTTTGCCCACCTACCTGAGCTACTGCCTGTACAGCCTGGAGATGAACATCCGCGCCGCGGCCATCCTGGGCTACGTGGGCGCGGGCGGCCTGGGCATCCTGATCAACGAGTTTATCGGCTGGCGCGATTATGAGAGCCTGGGCGCGGTGCTGCTGGCGCTGTTCGTGGTGGTTTTCATCATCGAGAACACCAGCCAGTACCTGCGCAAGAAGCTGAGCTGAGGAGGGGAGAACATGGCTAAAACCAAATCGCTTTTGACCAACGACCGTCCCCTCACCATCGAGGAGGCGTACAATGCCCGGCCCCAGCTTTGGTGGCTGTATACGCTGATCGTGCTGATCGTGGCCGCCCTGCTGGGCTGGAGCGGCACCTCCATTACCTATAAGGGGCTGGCCACCAAGGGCCTGACCATCGCCCAGGGCATCGGCAACGGCCTGCTGCATCCCGATACCAACCTGCTGTTCAACCTGACCAATGAGGGTGTGCCCTACCAGCTGCTGCAAACGGTGGCCATCGCCGTGCTGGGCACCATCATCGGCGGCATCCTGGCCATTCCCTTCAGCTTCCTGGCCTGCGATAAGATCGTTCCCAAGCCCGTGGCCGTGGTCTTCCGGGCGATCATCCTGGGCATCCGCACCATCCCCAGCCTGGTCTGGGCGCTGGTATGGATCCGCGTCACCGGCCCCAACGCCTTCTGCGGCGTGGTTACAGAATCTGTATGCTCCATCGGCATGATCTGCAAGATGTATATCACCGCCATCGAGGATATCGATACCAAGATCCTGGAAAGCCTGGACGCCTCCGGCTGCAACGGCTTCCAGAAGATCCGCTACGGCATCCTGCCCCAGATCATCCCCAACTTTATCTCCACCGTGATCTATCGCTTTGATATCAACGTGAAGGACGCCACCACCCTGGGCATCGTGGGCGCGGGCGGCATCGGCGCGGCGCTGATCCAGTGTATGAACTCCAGCCGCTGGAGCATGGTAGGCGCTTATCTGTGCGGCATGATCGTGCTGATGATCCTGATCGAAATGTTCTCCACCAAGGTGCGCGCCAAGCTGGCCAGAGGGTAAACCATGTCCAATCTGCTTACGATCTACTTTACCTCCGATACCCACGGATACCTGTATCCCACAAACTTCTGCGATACACAGCCCCATCCCATGGGGCTGTTTTCCATGCGGTTCCCCAAGGACGGAAACACACTGATCATTGATGGCGGCGATACCATCCAGGGCTCGCCCCTGACCTATTACTGCCATGTGCAGGGCATCCGCCCGCCGGTGGCCCAGGCGCTCAACGACCGGGGCTATGATTATGTGACCCTGGGCAACCATGATTTCAATTACGGGCCGGAGTACCTGGGCGATTACCTGCGGCAATTGGACGCCCGCTGCCTGTGCGCCAACGTGCGGGATGAGCAGGACCGCCTGGAAATCGCCCCCTGCGCCGTGCATACCCTGGAAAACGGCCTGCGGGTGGGCCTGGTGGGCATTGTGACCAATTGGGTCAACCGCTGGGAAAA
>CADAHU010000076.1 GCA_902787835.1 uncultured Eubacteriales bacterium | reverse complement strand
TCAGCTCCTTTTCCGATAGCTTCTGGGCGTGATGCCGTATTTTTTCTTAAAGGAATCCTTAAAATAATTGCTGTCGGAAAAGCCGCAGCGCAGGGCGATGGTGGTGATGGAATCGGAGGTGGAGAGCAGCTCCTGGGCGGCGTGCTGCAGGCGGACAAACACGATGTACTCATGCAGCCCGATGCCGGTGGCGCCGCGGAATTTGCGGCTCAGGTAGTTGGGGCTGAAGCCCACGGCCTGGGCCACATCGGCGCTGGTGAGCGGGTCCATATAATACCGGCAGATGTAATGGGCGGCCCGCTGGATCTGCGGATCGGTGGTATGGATATCGGCCGGCGGCTCCAGCAAAAAATTGCATATCCGGCTGCACAGCAGCAGCAAGGACTGCAGCTTCATTTTCAGGATCAGGGCGGATCGGCTGTCCCTGATCTTTTCTTCGCCCGCCATCTCCTTCAGGCTGGCGGAAACCTGGCCCCGGTACGCCTCCGGCACCTGAAAAACGGCGGTCTCGGAAAAGAAGCGCGCGGATTTGGGCATGCAGCTGCGCACCTCCTCCAGCAGATCCTCCTCCCGGAAAAGCACCACCGTGCGCCGGCAGGGGCCGAACACGTACCGGGTATAATGCAGCGCCATGGGCGGCACCAGGATAAAATCCCCGGCGCGCAGATCAAAAATATGCTCGTCGATCAGAAAACGGCAGTCGCCGCTTTCCACATAGAAGAGCTCGCAGCAGGTATGGCAGTGATGCCCCTTCATCACAAAGTGCTGATCCCGCAGCTTGGTTTCGGCATGCACGCCGTCGATGGCGCGGGTGGGAACGGGCGCAGGCATGCATCTCCCTCCCTTTCTGTTGGAAAATCAGTATTTCAAGCTTATTATAATGATAAATCAGCAGAAAATCAAGAAAAACTGTTTTACAATATACAGTTGTTAAGCAAATTATGCTTATCCATTCCTTGCTGAAAAAGGAGAAACACCATGCGGAAACAAATCGCCTGGCTGTGGGAGAACATGGACCCCCGCTTCCGCCGCCGGCATGTGATCGCCCTGTGCATCAGCGCCTTTACCTGTCTTTTGCTGCTGGTGAACCCCGCGCTGTCCCAGCGGCTGATCGACGATGTGATCATCGCCCAGAACCCGGAGCCGCTGCTCTCCATCCTGGCGGCCATGCTGGCCGTCAAGCTGGGGCGGGAGGGGCTGCGCTACCTGATGGTCATCTTTCTGGAGACCGACTCCCAGAACGTGGTCTATAACCTGCGCCTGCGGCTGTTTGAAAAGATGCAGTACAACGATATGCGCTTTTTTGACAGCCACCGCACCGGCGATCTGATGACCCGCATGAGCGCCGATCTGGATTGGTGCCGCCATTTTCTCAGCTACATCGATTACCGCATCATCGACGCCGTGTGCACCTTTCTGTTTGCCACGGTGTATCTGGCCATCGTCAACTGGAAGCTGACCCTGCTGCTGATCGTCATCACCCCTGTGCTGCTGATGATCACCAAGCTGTTCTCCAAGCACGTGCGCCCGCGGTTTGTGTTCATGCGGGAAAAGCTAAGCGATATGAACACCGCCGCCCAGGAGAACATTGCCGGCAACCGGGTGGTCAAGGCCTTTGCCCGGGAGGAATACGAGAAGGAACGCTTTGAGACAAAGAACAAAGCGTTCATGGACAGCCACCTGCGCATCAACAAGCTGTGGCTCACCTTCTTCCCCATGATCGAGCTGCTGGTAAACGCCATCCAGCTGGTCACGGTGTTCGTGGGCGGCCTGTTCATTATCAACGGCGAACTGACCCCCGGCGAGCTGGCCATCTTTACCGGGCTCAGCTGGGCGGTCAGCAATCCCATGCGGGAGCTGGGCAACCTGATCAACGACCTGCAGCGCTTTTCCACCTCCGCCGCCAAGGTGATGGAGCTGCATTACGGCAAGCCGCAGATCGTGGACGCGCCCGACGCCGTCGACCATGGCCGGATGCAGGGGCAGATCGAGTTTGACCATGTCTCCTTTAAGATCGACAGCAAGCCCATATTGACCGACGTCAGCTTTTCCGTGCAGCCCGGGCAGACCGTGGCCGTCATGGGCCCCACCGGCAGCGGCAAAACCACGCTGATCCATCTGCTGGCCCGGTTTTACGATGTGACAGAGGGCGAGGTCCGGGTGGACGGCTGCGATGTAAAGCAATGGAAGCTCAGCCAGCTGCGCGGCGGCATCGGCACCGCCACGCAGGATGTGTTCCTGTTCTCCGATACGGTGGAGGGCAACGTGGCCTTCGGCAATCAGGAGCTGTCGCTGGACGAGGTCAGGGATTTTTCCCGCCGGGCCGACGCGGCGGAGTTCATCGATAAGCTGCCCGAGGGCTACGATACCATCATCGGCGAGCGCGGCGTGGGCCTCAGCGGCGGCCAGCGGCAGCGCATCGCCCTGGCCCGCGCCCTGGCGGTGCGCCCCAGCATCCTGATCATGGACGATACCACCTCCGCCGTGGACAGCGAAACCGAGCAGTATATCCAGCAGCAGCTGCGCAGCCTGCCCTTCCCCTGCACCAAGTTCATCATCGCCCAGCGCATCTCCTCCATGCGGGACGCCGATCTGATCCTGGTATTACAGGACGGCAAAATCGCCGAGCAGGGCACCCACCGGGAGCTGCTGGAGAAGCGGGGCTATTACTGGCAGACCTATTGCCTGCAATACGGCATTCCCATGAAGGAGGCGGTGTAACATGGCGCGCAACAAATTTGACGTGGACGAGCGGCTGGAATCGCCTTTTCAATGGAAGCACCTGAAGCGGGCGGGCAAATATATCGGCCGCCACAAGTATAAAATGCTGCTGGCGCTGTGCCTGAGCGCCCTGGCCAGCGTGGCCACGCTGTATATCCCCAAGATCACCCAATGGGTACTGGACGAGGCGGTGCCCAACAAGGATACCGCCATGATCGGGCGGATGGCGCTGATGTTTGTGGGCGTGATCGCCCTTTCCATCGTGTTTACCACCATCCGCTCCCGCACCATGGCCCACGTGAGCCAGCAGATCATCCACGATATCCGCAGCGATCTGTTTGCCCACCTGCAAAAGCTGCCCTTCAGCTATTATGACAGCCGCCCGGCGGGCAAGATCCTGGTTCGGGTCATCAACTATGTAAACTCCGTATCCGATATCCTCTCCAACGGCATCATCAACATGATCCTGGAGATCATCAACCTGATCTTCATCGTGGTGTTCATGTACTCCACCAACGCCACCCTGGCCACGGTGATCGTGGCGGGACTGCCGGTGTTTGTGGGCATCATCATACTGATCAAGCCCCGGCAGCGCCGCGCCTGGCAGAACCAGAGCAACAAAAACAGCAACTACAATGCCTATCTGGCGGAATCCATCGACGGCGTGCGGGTAAGCCAGCTTTTTGACCGGCAGGAGGTCAACATTTCCATCATGGAGAAGCTGGCCACCGCCTGCCGGCAGGCCTGGCTGCGGGCGGTCAGGATCAGCAACACGGTCTGGCTCTCCAGCGAGACCATGACCCAGCTGGTGCTCACCTTCCTGTACATCGCGGGCGTCTATTGGATGGGCGGCGGCGAAATGGTCTCCTTCGGCGTGATCCTGGCCATGGGCCAGTACGTCAGCCGCTTCTGGCAGCCCATCACCAACCTGGCCAACATCTATAACTCCTTTGTAAACAACATCGCCTATCTGGAGCGCATCTTTGAAACCATGGATGAGCCGGTGATCGTGGATGACGTTCCCGGCGCCGAGACGCTGCCGGAGATCAGCGGCGCGGTGGATTTTGAGGATGTGACCTTTGCCTACGAGGAGGGCGTCAACGTGCTGGAGCACATGAACCTGCACGTGAACGCCGGGGAGAGCATCGCCCTGGTGGGCCCCACCGGCGCGGGCAAGAGCACGGTCATCAACCTGCTGTGCCGGTTCTACAACCTGAACGGCGGACGTATCCTGCTGCACGATAAAGAGGGCGGCGTCCACGATATCAGCCGGGCCACGCTGCACTCCCTGCGCACCCAGCTGGGCATCATGCTGCAGGACAGCTTCATCTTTTCCGGCACGCTGATGGACAACATTCGCTACGGCCGCCTGGACGCCACCGACGCGGAGGTCCGGGAGGCCGCGAAGCGCGTGCGGGCAGACGAACTGATCCGCCGCATGCCCCAGGGCTACCAGACCGAGATCAAGGAGCGGGGCAGCAACCTGAGCCAGGGTGAAAGGCAGCTGGTGGCCTTCGCGCGGACGCTGCTCAGCAATCCCGCCATACTGATCCTGGACGAGGCCACCTCCTCCATCGATACCCAAACCGAAAAGCTGCTCCAGGAGGGCATCGCCGAGATGCTCAAGGGCCGCACCAGCATTATTGTGGCGCACCGGTTGTCCACCATCAAAAACTGTGATAAAATCCTGTATATCAGCAACAAAGGCATCGCCGAAATGGGCAGCCATGAAGAACTCATGCAAAAGCGCGGATTGTATTACCAGCTCTATACCGCCCAGGTACAGGAAGAAGCAGCATAAGAAAGGATGAAGCCTATGGATCCCCTCATGCATCGAAAAGCAAACGCCCGTCTGCAGCTGAAAAAAGCGGACGGCACGCCCCTGGCCGGCGCCACGGTCCGGATCGACCAGACCGGCCATCAATTCCTGTTCGGCTGCGGCGCGTTCGACACCGTGGCGATGATGAAAATCCCGGATGAAAAGCACAAGGCCTTCCTGCTGGACCGCATGCAGAAATGGCTGGGCCTGTTCAATTACGGCACGCTGCCCTTCTACTGGGGCCGCTACGAGCCCGCGGAGGGCCAGACGGCCTATGCCGAAACGCTGGCGGCGGCCAAATGGCTGCGGGAGCGGAACGTGCAGGTAAAGGGCCATCCCCTGTGCTGGCATACGGTCTGCGCGTCCTGGCTGCTGCAGTATGATAACGATGAGATCTTCCGCCGCCAGATCGACCGCATCCATCGGGACGTGACCGCCTACAAGGGTGTGATCGACCTGTGGGACGTGATCAACGAGGTGGTCATCATGCCCGATTTTGACCGCTATGACAACGCCGTTACCCGCATCTGCCGGGAGAAGGGCCGCATGGAGCTGGTGAAGGCGGTCTTTGCGGCGGCGAAGGAGAGCAACCCGGAGGCCACCCTGCTGATCAACGATTTTAACACCAGCGAGGCCTACGCCCAGCTGATCGAATCGCTGCTGGAGGCCGGCGTGCCCATCAGCGCCATCGGCATCCAGAGCCATCAGCACCAGGGCTACTGGGGGCTGGAAAAGCTGCATACGGTGCTGGAGCGCTTCTCCCGCTTCGGCCTGCCCATCCATTTTACCGAAAACACCCTGGTTTCCGGCGATATCATGCCGGCGCACATCGTGGACCTGAACGACTGGCAGGTGGACGCCTGGCCCAGCACCCCGGAGGGTGAGGAGCGCCAGGCCCGGGAGATTTCGGAAATGTATTTCGTCCTCTTCGCCCATCCGCTGGTGGAGGCCATCACCACCTGGGATTTCAACGACGGCTGCTGGCTCAAGGCGCCCTCCGGCTTCGTGCATGAGGACAACAGCCTCAAGCCCTCCTATGAGGCGCTGCGGCAGCTGATCCACGGCGCATGGGAAACCCACCTCTCCCTCACCGCCGATGAAAACGGCCGGGTGGATTTTACCGGCTTCAAGGGCGATTATGCCCTGCGCTGCGGCGATCAAACCGTCCCCCTCGCGCTGAACGCGGACACACAGCAAACGATCACACTTGCCTGACAAAGGAGGAATACGCATGAAGTACCGCACCATGGGAAAACTGGGCATCCAAACCTCGGCCTTCGGCCTGGGCTGCATGCGCTTCAACGGCGCGGCCTCGGGCGACAGCGTCATCAACGAAGAAAAGGCCATCTCCCTGATCCGCCGGGCCATCGACGGCGGCGTGACCTATCTGGATACCGCTTACGTGTACCTGGATAAAACCTCCGAAATCGTGCTGGGGAAGGCGCTAAAGGACGGCTACCGGGACAGGGTGACCATCGCCACCAAAATGCCCATGGAGTATGTGCACAACCGGGAGGAAATGCAGGCGCTGCTGGACAGCGAGCTCAAAAAGCTGCAAACCGACCATATCGATTTTTACCTGATGCACGGCATCAACAAGGAAAAATGGGAGTACTTCAAATCCATCGGCGCGCCGGAATTCTTTGACGATATGAAAAAGGCCGGCAAGATCCGCTACAAGTGCTTCTCCTTCCACGGCCCCTATTCCGATTTTGAGTATATCCTGAACGACTGGGACTGGGATATGGTGCAGATCCAGTACAACTTTATGGATATCGACAACCAGGCGGGCACCAAGGGCCTGGAGCTGGCGGGATCCAAGGGTATCCCCGTGGTGATCATGGAGGGCCTGCTGGGCGGCCGGCTGGCCAAAGCACCCGGCAACGTGCAGGCGCTCTACGACGCCTTCCCCGTCAAGCGCTCCCCCGTGGAGTGGGCCTTCCGCTGGCTGTGCAACCATCCCGCGGTGTCCGTGGTGCTCTCCGGCTGCAACGAGGCGGAGCAGATCGACGATAACCTGCGCATCTTTGATACCGTGGAACCGGGCATCATGGACGAGGCCGAGCTCCGGCTCATGGCGGACGTGCGCGCCGCCTATTACAGCCGCACCAAAATCGGCTGCACCGGCTGCCGCTACTGCATGCCCTGCCCCAACGGCGTCAACATTCCCGGCATCTTCTCCGCCTGGAACAACGTATCGCTGTACGATACCGACCTCAAATGGGATTGGGATCTGCGCCAGATCAAGGAAAAGGACCAGGGCGCGGACAAATGCATCGGCTGCGGCGCGTGCGAGGCGGCCTGCCCCCAGCATCTGGGCATCATCGACGCCCTGCAGCGCGCCTGGGCGGAGCTGAACGCGGATTAAACGAAAGGAGACGCGCCATGAACCTTGTGCGGAATACCCTGAGCCGCTTCGTATCCTCCGGCCAGATTGCCGGCTGCGCCATCAAAATCATCCGGAAGGATGAAACGCTGTATGAGGACGCCTTCGGCTACGCGGATATCGAGAGCAAAACCCCGATGTCCTCCGAAAGCACCATCTTCCCCATCGCCTCCATGTCCAAGGTCGTTACCGTGGCCGGCATCATGCAGCTGTACGAGCAGGGGTTGTTCAAGCTCTGGGATCCGGTCAGCGAATACCTGCCGGGCTTCAAAAACCCCACCATCGCCCTGGAAAAGCCGGACGGCAGCTATGAGATCGTTCCCGCCAAGGGCCAGGTGACCCTGCGCCAGCTGTTTACCATGACCAGCGGCGTTCCCTATGCGGGAAAGGACACGGCGGCGGCGCGCATCGCCGATCAGAAGGGCGATGAATACATGGCCGCCCACAATGGCATGATCCCCGCAACGGTGGAATACGCCAATCTGGTGGGACAGCTGCCCCTGGCCTTTGAGCCCGGCGAAAAATGGATGTACGGCTTCTCCATCGACGTGCTGGGCGCGGTGATCGAGGTGCTGAGCGGCAAAACCCTGGGCCAATACCTGAAGGAAAACATTTTTGATCCCCTGGGCATGCGGGACACCGGCTTTTATGTGCCCGCGGAAAAGCAAAGCCGCATCGCCACGCTGTACCATATCCGCGATGGCATGAAGCCCGATCAGCGGAATTATCCCGCGTCCAGGCCCATCTTTGAAAGCGGCGGCGGCGGGCTGTTCTCCACTGTGGCGGATTACTCCCGCTTTGCCCAGATGCTGCTGCACGGCGGCGTCCTGAACGGCCAAAGGATCCTGGGCCGCAAGACCATCGATCTGATTTCCACCGATCACCTGACGCCCCAGCAGCAGGCCACCCACAGCTGGGATACCCAGCGCGGCTACGGCTACGGCCTGGGCGTGCGGGTGATGAAGAACCCCGAAATCGCCGATATCAACGGCTCCGTGGGCGAATGGGGCTGGGACGGCGCCTTTGGCAACTGGTTCTGCGTGGATCCCCGGGAGGATCTGACCTGCGTATACCTGACCACCAACCTGCCCGGCGATCATTACCGCTTTATCCCCAAGCTGATGGCCTCCATGTACGCCTCGCTTTGATACAGGATCGGCCCCATGACTGCTGTAAACAAAAAAACGGCCCTGTTTGAAACGGTGGCCGTGCCCCGGGCGCTCTTTACCATGGCGGTGCCCACCATCGTCAGCCAGCTGATCACGCTGATCTACAACATGGCGGATACCTGGTTTATCGGGCGCACCAACAACCCCTATATGGTGGCCGCCTCCTCCCTGGTGCTTACGGTGTTCCTGATGGCCGGCGCGCTGTCCAACCTTTTTGGCGTGGGCGGCGGCAGCCTGATGGTGCGGCTGCTGGGCCGCAAGGAGGAGGGCGAGGCCAAACGGGTGGCCGCCTGGACGGTGGTCATGGCCGCGGCCTGCGCGCTGGGCTTCTCCCTTTTGTGCCTGCTGTTCATGAATCCGCTGCTGCGCCTGCTGGGCGCCAGCGACAACACCATCGGCTACGCCCGGCAGTACCTGATCTTCGTGGTGGTGATCGGCGGCGTGGCCAACGTGACCTCCGGCGTCATGTCCTTCCTGCTGCGCAACGCGGGCTACGCCAAGGAGGCGGCCTTGGGGCTGGGCATGGGCGGCGTATTGAACATCGCCCTGGATCCGCTGTTCATGTTTGTGCTGCTGCCGGACGGCAGCCAGGTAATGGGCGCGGGCATCGCCACCATGCTGTCCAACGTGGCGTCCCTCTGCTATTTTCTGTGGATGTTCCATCATGTACGGCGGGATTCGGTGCTGGATATCCCCCGGCGGATCGAACATCTCCGCCCGGAATCCCGCAAAAACATCTTCTCCATCGGCGTGCCCGCGGCGCTGAGCCTGTTTCTGTTCGATCTGACCAATATCGTGATCAACCGGCTTTCGGCCTCCCATGGCGATATCGAGCTGGCGGGCATCGCCATCGTGCAAAAGGTGGAACGGCTCCCGCTGAACATCGGCATCGGCATCTGCCTGGGCATGATCCCGCTGATCGGCTACAATTACGCCTCCGGCAACCGCGGGCGCATGCGCGCTTTCTTTACCGCCGCCCGCGTGGCCCGGCCTGGCCGTGGCGGCGGTCAGCGTGCTGCTCTACTATCTGTTTGCCGATCGGCTGATCGGCGCCTTCATCGGTGACGCGGAAACCGTGCGCCTGGGCACGTCCTTCCTTAGGGCCCGGTGTTTCGCCACGCCGTTCATGTTCCTGAGCTTCAATATGGTGCATTTCATGCAGGCGGTCAACCGGGGCCGGGAATCCTTCCTGCTGGCCGCCATCCGGCAGATCGGCCTCAATATCCCGATCCTGCTGATCATGAACGCCATCTTCGGCATGATGGGTATCGTATGGACCCAGGCCATCGCCGATCTGATCAACGTGATCATTTCCTACGTCATTTACCACCGGGTCCTGGGACAAATCAACAAGGAGGAAAGAAACGCATGAAGCAGCGCATCTTTGGCAAAACGGGCCGCGCCGTCAGCGAAATCGGCCTGGGCACCTGGCAGCTGGGCACCAAATGGGGCGATCCCTTCAACCGGGAGGAGGCCTTCAAAATCCTGGAGACCGCCGAGGCGGCGGGCATCACCTTCATCGATACGGCGGACGTATACAACGGCGGCAAAAGCGAGGAGACCATCGGCGCATACGCGGCCGCCCATCCCGGCAAGTTTTATATCACCACCAAATGCGGCCGCAGGCTGAACCCCCACACGGCGGAGATGTATACGCCCTCGGCCATCGCGGGCTTTATTGAGGACAGCCTGACGCGCATGGGGCTGGAGCGGCTGGATATGATCCTGCTGCACTGCCCGCCCACCTCCGTTTTTGCACGGGATGATATTTTCGGCGAGCTGGAGCGGCAGAAAAAGCTGGGCAAGATCGCGGATTACGGCGTCAGCATCGAGAAGGTCAGCGAGGGCATCCAGGCCATGGAATACGGCATCGCCGCCATGGAAGTGATCTTTAACATGTTCCGGTTAAAGCCGCTGGACGAGCTGTTCCCCCTGGCGGCGAAAAACAGCGTGGGCATCATCGCCCGGGTGCCCCTGGCCAGCGGCATCCTGACCGGTCGCTATACCAAGGATACCGTCTTTGGCCCCCAGGATCACCGCACCTACAACCGGGAAGGCGCGGCCTTCGATAAGGGCGAAACCTTCTCCGGCGTGCCCTACGCCCTGGGCATCGACGCGGCGGATGCGCTGAAGGAAGCCTTTGGCACCGATCAATTGGCGCCCATCGCCATCCGCTGGGTGCTGATGCATCCCGAGGTCAGCGTGGTGATCCCCGGCGCCAGCCGGGCCGCTCAGGTGCTGGATAACGTAAAGGCCGCCGAGCTGCCGCCGCTCACCGAAGCGCAGATGCAGGCGGTGCGGGATATTTATGACCGGTGTTTGCGGGATATCATCCATCCACAGTGGTAATCCTTATTACATCATCAAACTGGGATTTGGAGGGGAATGGGGAACGTTCGAGGCCTCCGCGGCCTCGAGCTTTGCGCCAGGAGACTTCGCCTCCTGGACCTCAACGGGCGAACCAGCTTGAATTGAAAACCAAACTTGTTTCCGCAAGTTTGGTTACGGTCGCCAAACGAG
>CADAHU010000075.1 GCA_902787835.1 uncultured Eubacteriales bacterium | reverse complement strand
AAAAATCAAGCTCGTTTGATTTTTCCGGATTTTTCTCTTGTTCAGCGGTGCGCTTTGCGCACCGCGCGGCCAGCAAAGCTGGCCTTGTCCGGGAACGGTTGCAGGCGTTAAAACCTGTTGGCGGAAAAGCCCGCAACAGGAGTGGCGACGAACGCAGCCTTCTTCGGTTCCTTCTTGGGCTCCAAGAAGGAACGCTCCCGTTCGTTCCCTTCCCCGTCAAATTACAGTATGTCTGTTTTAATCAAAGATGAGACGCTGAAAGGGGACATCATTTGCGCAGTCCCTTTGGATAATGGTTTTTCATCTGTCCGCCGCTGGCCTTTCCGAAGCCCAGGGAAAAGCCCTGATACGTGATCGCATGATATCCCCGGCAGGCTTCCGGGCAGGGGATGGTTTCGCCGTGCAGATAGGCGGCGGCTCCGGATGCGTCGACCGCAAAGAAAAAAAGCTTGCCGCGCATTTCGCCCAGGTGCAGGCCGGCGCGCAGCACGCGGATGCCGTCCAGCGGGGGCAGATCTTCCGGAACGTTCAGCAGCGTGCCGCCGAGCTTGGCGTTGGCATGCACATCGCTTCCAACCTCTTTGGAAAAAGCATCATAAGCCGCCCGTTCGGCCCTGTCCGGGGCGGGCAGCAAGCAGGAAACGGCTTCCTCCGGCTCGTCCGGCGCGAGACCGTTTTTTTGCAGCAGCGCCACAAAATGCCCTTCGCCGGGAAACCGATGGGGCCAAAGCCGCAGCATGCCATCCGGGGCCTCCGGCAGGCCGTCAATTTGGATGGGCAGCAGCGAAAAATGCGGGTGCTCCTGTAAAAAAGCGCGAATGGTTACTTCGTTTTCCACAGCATTGAAGGTGCAGGTGCTGAATACCATCTGTCCGCCTTCCCGCAGCATCCCTGCGGCGGCGCGCAGGATCTCCAGTTGCCGCTGGTGGCAGCGTCGGGGAGATTCGGCGTCCCATTCCGCAATGGTTTCCGGATGGCGGCGGAACATGCCCTCGCCGGAGCAGGGGGCGTCCACCAGGATTTTATCAAAGAAGCGCGGCCATTTTTCCGCCAGCTGATCGGGATAGGCGCAGGTGACCAGCGCGTTCGGGATGCCCATGCGTTCGATGTTGCGGGAGAGGATCTGCGCCCGGGAGGGGATGGGCTCGTTGGCAGCCAGCAGGGCAAGATGCGCCTGGGCGGCCAGCTGGGTGCTTTTGCCGCCGGGCGCGGCGCACAGATCCAGCACACGGTCCCCGTCGGCCGGGTTCAGCACTGCGGCTGCAGCCATGGCGGAGGGCTCCTGGATATAATACGCGCCCGCCTCGTGCAGCGGCAGCGCCCCGGCATTGGAATCGGCAGCCAGATAATAGGCGTTCGAGGCATAGGGGATTCGGCCCTTCAGCTCCTCCGCGGGCAGCGGACACCGCGCATCCCGGAAACGGATCCCGCGCAGCGGCTCCTGATCATAGGACGCAAAAAAAGCATCTGCCTCGCCCTGTAACAGGGGAAGCAGCTGCTGGATAAAAGCGTCCGGAAGGCGGATGGGCTCAGACATTCTGGTCGTCCTCGTCGTTGGGGTAGGGGTATGGAAGCTCGCTGGCGGGGTACACCGGATCATGGAAGGCGGAACGCGCGTCCACAGGCGGCATATCGCGCCTGCGGCCAATCTCCGAAAGATCGGGCAGCCGGATGGGCAGCTTTTTTCTGCTGTGGCGGTCGCTGCGCCGCCTGCGCTGGCCGATGGCGGGCGTTTCCTTTTCGGCCAGGGAGTCCAGATCGATCTCCTCCACGGGCTCCGCAGGCTGCGCCGGCTCGGTATAGTAGGCGTCCAGCATTTCCATGGGCTCCGGTGCGGCAGTCAGATCGGGGATCGGCGTATCGCCAAAGTTGAAATCGGGCAGCGCGGTATCAAAGCCCTCGCTGAACTGCTCCTCCTCGGGGTCCTCCCGGCGGAGCACCCTGCGCAGGCGGGTGCGCCAGACATACTGGGGCCGCCAGCGCAGCAGATAGATCAGCGCGTCGATCGCCACGCCGATGGCGATCAGAAACACGGCCAGAACGACCCAGTGTTTTCCGAGCCAGGCGAAAAAGCCGCCGTCGCCGCCGTTCAGAAAGGCGAGCAGACCACTGAAAAAGCTGCGCATCCAGCTCAGCAGCAGGGAAAGAAGCGAATTGGCAAAGGTATTCATGGCGTCAATCGGGGGCGATTTCCACGGTGATCAGCACGCTGTCCGTGCTGAAATGCGCGATATCGCTGGGCTTGGTCAGGCTGATATTGCGGGTGACCGTCGCGCGCATGTTGCTCACGTCGATCTGCTGGTCGGTAAATTCCGCCAGATGCAGGTCGCCCAGCGCGCTGATATAGGGATCCTTGCCGGCGGCCACCAGCGAAGAGGGCTCCGCGGAGATACGCCGGATGGAATAGCCCTCCGCCGGCGTGCCCACGACCAGATCAGAGGTATTGATCACCAGCGTTTTGGCGGTATACAGCGTCTGGGATACGATGATGCTGTCCAGGGAGACGGACTGGCTGGTCACGTCGATCAGGGAGCTGTCCACATCCCGGCCGTCGTTATCCACCAGACGGAAGGGCACGGCGGTGCGCTCGGTGCCCGCCTGGGCGGTCAGGGTGCTCAGATCGTAATCGACCACGCAGCGCACCACGTTTTCCACCAGCGACCGGGGGCCGGATACCACCACATAGGCGGGATCCACCTGCGGCTCACCGCCGTACAGCCCATCGGGCAATGCGCCGGTGATGTTCAGCCGAACGGGGATGCGACTGCGGGTGATGTATTCATCCACCTGCACCGCGACCGATTCCACGCTGATATCGGTGACCGTGCCGTAGTTGCTGGAGCTGCTGGAGAGCACCTGCAGCGTCTGCTCGCCGGTCTCCCGGATACGGGAAAGATCGATGCGCAGGTTATAGTTGCTGGCGGTAACGGTGTTGTAATTCTTCTGCGGCACATCCACCCGGATGCGCACGGCGGGCAGATCATCCAGGCCGCTGACGATGATAAAGCCGTTGCGGCGCAGGGTATCGGCGTTGGTAACGTTGATGGATACGTCGTTGAAAATCTTCTCGCGGGTCAGCGATTCATCCTGAGTGATCAGGCCGCTCCAAAGGCAAACGGCCAGAAAAAGGGAGAGCAGCTTCCACTGCCAGTTGTGGATGAGCGCCTTGCCCATGCGCTGAAAAAGCTTTTTGAGATCAGGCATTTTCTTTTTCACTGCGCAGCACCCCCTTCAGCCAGCCGCGCAGGCGGTCAAAGAGCGAGGCCTGCGGCTGATGATACATGGTGGAAAGGATATCGGTGATGGCGGCGCCGTCCAGATGACGGGTCAGCTTGCCGCCCCGGGCCATGCTGATGACGCCGGTCTCCTCGCTGACGATCAGCACGATGGCGTCCGTGGTCTCGGTGATGCCGATGGCGGCGCGGTGCCGGGTGCCCAGATCGCGGGAGATGCTGCTGGATTCGCTCAGCGTGGTCAGCATGCAGGAGGCCGACATGACGCGGGTGCCGCGGATGATCACGGCGCCGTCATGCAGCGGCGTGTTGGGTTCAAATATATTCTCCAGCAGGGGAGCGGAAATATCGCTGTCCAGCTGGGTGCCGGTCTCGATCACATCCTTGAGGCCCGTGCGCTGCTCAAATACCACCAGCGCGCCCACGCGGCGGCGGGAGAGGTTCAGCAGGCACTGGGTGATCTCGTTGATGATGCGGGTGTTCTCCTCCGGGCTGGCGCTGGGCATGCTGCGGTCCAATTTGGTGCCGCGGCCCAGCTGCTCCAGGATATGGCGAAGCTCCGGCTGGAACAGGATGACCAGCACCACCACGCCGTTGTTCAGGATCAGGTTCAGCACCCAGGTCAGGGCGGTCAGCCCCAGCAGGCCGGACAGCAGACAGGCAACGAGCAGCAAAACAAAGCCCTTCATCACATCGCTGGCGCGGGTCTCCCGGGTCAGCATGATCAGCTGGTACAGCAGCATGGCTACGATCAGGATATCCAGGATATCGTTCAGCTGAGGGCGGTTAAAGATGTTCCAGAAGAACATCCGGAGTTGTTCGATCAGGGCATTCAAAGCCATATCACCTGCGCTTTCCGTGGCTTATGTCTCATTATAACAAATTTATAACGCTTTGTTAAGGGGCTATCAGAATTGTTTCAAAAAAATATATTGTGCATTTTCCTCTGGAACGGCGCTGGCAACGTATGCTATAATAGGCGAAAACAGAGAGGGGAGAGAAATATCCATGGCCGAGCATGACGGGCACAGGGAACGACTCAGGGCGCGGTTCCGCAGCGCGGGACTGGAAGCCTTTTCTCCCCATGAAGCGCTGGAGCTGCTTTTGACCTACGCCATCCCGCGCCGGGATGTGAAGCCCATCGCCAAGGAGCTGCTGCGGCGGTTTGGATCGCTGCACGCGGTGCTTCAGGCCACGCAGGAGGAGCTGATGCAGACCGACGGCGTGGGGGAGAACGCCGCCACGCTGCTGACGCTGATGACGCCGCTCTTCCGCGCGTACAGGAAAAGCGCCGAGGAGGAAGCGCCCGATATGAAAAACGGCGCCCAGACCGTGCGCTACTGTGAGGCGCTGTTTGAGGGCGAGCGCTACGAGCGGTTTTACGTGATCGCGCTGGACGGCCGCATGCGGCGCATCAATACCACGCTGATCTCCTCGGGGGATGTGGCGGAGGTGCGCGTTTATTCCCGCCATGTGGTCAGTGCGCTGACTCAGTGCAGCGCCGTCGGGGCCGTGCTGGCCCATAACCATCCCGGAGGCTCGGCGCGGCCGTCCCGGGAGGATATCGAACTGACCAGCGCCATCGGCAGCCTGCTGGAAAGCCTGGGTATCCGGCTGTACGATCATATCATCGTATCGGCCCGGGAAAGCTTCAGCTTTCGCCTGGGCGGTCTGATCGGGGCGGAGGACGGCTCCGCCACCCGCGCCGCCCAGCGGTATGATCGGATGCTGCCTGCGCTGCAGGATGAGCTGTATCATGCCGGAACCATCGCAAAAGGAGAGTATGACGCATGCATGGAAATGGAAGAAGGGGACTTGGTTTGATGATTCGTCTGGCGCTGCTGGCGGTGGGGCTGGGCGCGCTGCTGTTGATCGGCCTTATGCTTTATGTTACGGTGCGCGAAAAGAACGTGCCCGCGGCAAACCCAAAGGATACCCAGGCCATGATCGTGCTGGGGGCGCAGGTAAGGGCAGACGGCTCACTCAGCGTGCAGCTGCAGTGGCGGCTGGATAAAGCGCTGGAAATGTACGGCGTCCATCCACAGCCCATGGTGGTCTGCGGCAGCAAGGGCATCGATGAGCCCGTGGCCGAGGCACGCGCCATGCATGATTATTTAATCGCGAACGGCGTGCCGGAATCCGATATCCTGATGGATGAAAGCTCCTTCAATACCCGGGAAAACCTGGCAAACGCCCGCCGCCTGCTGCCGGAGGAGGTCTCCCGGGTGCTGATCGTCACCAGCGATTACCATCTGCCCCGGGCCCTGGCGCTGGCGGCCGATACGGGCTTTGACGCCTCGGGCGTGGGCAGCCCCATCAAGGCGGAATACTGGCTTAAAAACCACTTCCGCGAGGGGCTTGCCTGGGTCAAGTACTGGCTGCAGGGCTGGGGGATCCTGTCCTGAGCGCATTGCGTGCAAAAAAATGCCGCTTTTTGAATAATTTGGTTGAAAACCCTCCATATTTATGCTATAATTGAAAACACATATAGAATTGCATTGCCCAGACGAACAAATCGATCCCATAACCTCATATGGATTCGCATAGCAAGGAGGGGAAACCATGAAGCACATACGATTGATCCCGATCATGCTGGCGCTGCTGCTCTTGCTGGCAGCAGGCACTGCCTACGCGGCGACCAGCGGCACGACTCCCACGTGCAATCAGCATACCTGGAGCGAATGGATTCCGGAGCCGAGCCTGCCGACGTGTACGGAATCCGGCGGCAGGGTGCGCTTCTGCTCTGTCTGCGGAACCTCGGATTATCAGCCGATGGCCGCCCTGGGCCATGATTGGCGGGAGAGCGGAAGAAGTCCTTCCTGCGAGGGACAGGGAACCATCAATTATACCTGCAGCCGGTGCGGCGCGACCAAGCAGGAATCCCTGCCCCCGCAGGGGCATGCCTTCAGCGAGACGGGCAGGAAGGCGCCCACCTGCGTGGATCAGGGATACATAGAGTATACCTGCAGCCGCTGCGGCCGGACCGAACGGGAATCCTTGCCTGCCACCGGGAACCACCAGTACGGTCCCTGGCAGACAGATGAACCGGCCACCTGCAAGGAGCGCGAGCTGCAGCGGTGCGCCTGCAAGGTATGCGGCGATAAAAAGTGGCGCTATGTGGGCGAGCCTGCCGATCATCAATGGCAGGAAATAAGCCGCACGCCCGCCACCTGCGTGGAGGACGGCCTGGCGACCTATACCTGCAAGGTTTGCGGTGAAAACAAGGAGGAGCGCCTCCCCGCCACAGGCGAGCATACCTTTGGCGAGTGGCAGCTGATCCAGCAGCCCACCCGCAGGGAGGGCGGCACCGAGCAGCGCGTCTGCTCCGTATGCGGCTATGCCGATTACCGCAAAACCGATCCGCTGCCCTACGACGTGGATAACCTGATCCTGTCCGTGGTGCAGACCAGCGAGCAGAAGGAACTGTATCAGCCCGGCGATACCATTTCCTTTGATATCGCGCTGACCAACGGCAGCAGCTTTGATTACGCGGACAGCCGCGTCAACTGCATGCGCAACGAGAGCGTGCAGCCGGAGGATAATTTTGATATCTGCCAGGTGGATGCGCTGGCGCAGGGCGAAACGGTAAACGGAACCATGACGTACACCGTTACCGAGGAGGACCTGGCACGGGGCTGCGTTGTGCTGCCCTTTGTGGGTATCGCCTACTTCCCGGAGGGCTTTACACCCGCGCTGCCGGAGATGGATATGCCGGGCTACGAGGGCATCCCCACCGTCAGCAATTCCGAGATGATCTACTTTGTATTCCATATCGGCAGCGGGCGCGAGCCGCTGGAGGCCGCGCTGTCCCTGACCGTGCAGCAGACCTCCCTGCAAAAGGCAGCCTACAAGCCGGGGGATACGATCTCCTTTGAACTGACGCTGACCAACATCAGCGGCTATACGCTGCAGGAGCCGCGCATCGAGCGGCAGGATGCGGCGACCTATGAGGGGGCGGAGGCGCTGGCTCCCGGCCAATCCGTTACCGCCGCCGATCAGTATACCGTGACCGCGGAGGACGCGCAGGACGGCGTCATTACGCTGACCTGGAGCGGCAGCGCGGCGCTGGATATGACCAGCGGCGTGCCCTTCCTGCGCACGCTGAGAAGCGGCGCGATCAGCCCGGCAGAGCGCGTTTACGCCGCGCCCGTCACCCTGGATCTGGGCTATAAGGATCCGGACGGCTTCGATTCTCTTTCGCTGCAGCTCCAGGTATCCCAAAGCTCCGAGAACAAGGCGGTTTACCAGCCGGGCGACGTGCTGGAGTTCAACGTTACCGTGGGCAACGGCAGCACCGTTTACGTGCGGGAGCCGCAGGCATACGAGGGCAGCCTGAACACGGGCGAGGAAGTTGACCGCTGCGCCTGGTCGCTGGAGATGGCGCCCGGTGCTATCGTTACCGGCACCACCACCTATACAGTGACCCAGGAGGACGCGGAGCGCGGCACCTTCGCCCTGGAATGGACGGGCGGCGCGGCGCTGTGCGAGGCGGATTGGCCCAACCTGGATCCCGCGGTGTATGACCCGCACACGATCTTTGTGATCCCCGAGCCGGTGATGCTGGTGTTCGCGGCGTCCGATCAGCCGCCGATGCCTCCTGCGGACAGCGGCCTGTATCTGGAAGGAAAGCAAACCAGCGAGATCAAGCCGACCTACGCTGAGGGCGATACCGTCGTCTTCGATCTGATCCTTACCAATACGGGAACGAGTACCCTTTACAACCCGGTGATTTTCAACGGCATCGAAGCGTACAGCTTTGAGGGTGCGTTTGCCCCGGGCGAACAGCACATCCTCGGCTATCAGTATACCATTACCGAGCAGGATGCGAAGACCTACGCCGTTTTAATCCCCTTCTTCGGCAGGGCGTATACCGCCCAGTTCGGTGCCGCAACGGCAGGGCAGGACACCGTGGATTCCAATGGCTATATAATCCTCCTGCCGGTGGGGACTACTCCGCCTGAACCTGTGCCGGAGCCCAATCCCGTGCCCGGCGAGCCTGTCCTGGCCCTGACCGTGCAGGTCAAGGATCCCAAGGAAACCTACGAGGTGGTGGATCAGGAGACCGAGACCATTACCTACGATATCACCGTACAGAATGTGGGCAACGGGCCCTGCGAGCTGATCGATATCCGCATGGCCGATTCTGGCGGAAACACGGCTTCTGTGGCGCTATCTCCCGTTACCCTGTATCCCGGACAGCAGTTCAATACGACCCAGGATTGGTATTACTTCCGGTCCGAAGTGATCCCGGGCACCGCCAGCGAAACGATCCTGGGCGAGGTGGGCGCCGACTTTGTCGCCTACGGCCAGCCCTTCGACGCGCCGACCCTGGGCGGACAGATCCAATCGAATACCGCAAGCGTACGGCATAAGCTGACGGAAGCGCTGCCCACGGGCTGGATTATCCCGCCGGTCACCCTGCCCAGCAGCGTCAGCGTGGTCAAGGAGATCATCAGCCTTCCCAAAGACAGTGCCGGTTACCAGCCGAGTGAAACCATCTGCTTTAAGATTTACGTAACCAACACCTCCGGCTATACGCTGACCAATGTGGAGGTTCACGACAACCTGTGCGTTGTATTCAGCGATCACGGCGATAACACGGGCGGCCTTGTGGAGGTCATCCCCACGCTGCTCCCCGGCGAAACGCATATTTCGTATTACAACTATACGGTGCAGGAGAAGGATACGGCCTGCCAGTACATCAGCAATGCCGGACTGGCCTGCTGGCCCGATCCGGACAGCGAAGAACCGGTCTGGTCCATCTCCAACGTGGTATATGCAAATGTGATCCCCACCGTGACCGAGATCATTATTCCGCCCAACAATCCCCGACCCGATCCCGAGCCAGAGCGCAATCCCAAGGTGATCGTGCAGAAGTGGATCGAAGGCGGCCCCGCCAACGGGCACTATTATGTGCCGGGCGAGATCATCCATTATCATGTGATGGCGTACAACGATTCCGGTTATACGCTGCGCAACGTGAAAGCCTTTGATGATCTTGCCATTGACCGCCCCGACTGCCAGATCTACAGCGCGGCGGAGCTGGATCCCTACAGCTGGACGGAGGATATGGCCTTCGACTACGAGGTGACGGAGTATGATGCCGCCGTCGTGGGCCATGTATTCAACGAAGCCATGGTCACCGCCGAGGATGTTTACGGCATGGTGTTCTACTTCTGGAGCAATCCCACGCAGGTGCCTGCCGGCGTGGACGATCCGGAGGGCAGCGTTTCCCTGGTCAAGGTGGAGACCAGCACGCCGAAGGAAGGATCGTACTATACGCCCGGCGAGGTGATCACCTACGATCTGATCCTGCACAACAACACCGATCACACCATCTATATGGTGGATGTGTTTGATATCCTGGCGGATGATTTCTCCCTGCCGCCCTACATCGTAACCGGCCTGGAGAAGCTGGAGGCCAAATCCAGTCAGACCATTCCCTTCGCCTATACGTTGACAGATGACGATGCGGATATCTATGGATATGTGTACAACATTGCCTATGTAACCTATAACGACGTGGAGGATGGCCCGCTGGATCCCCAGCACTTTGTCGTCTCGAACGATGTGATCAGCCCCGCGGGCCGGCCTGGCACCACGACCGACGGCGGCGGAGGCGACGGCAAGAATAACGGCAAGCCGCAGCCCAAGCCCGTCGGCAAGCTGAACCTTACCAATTCCGCGCCCGATTGCTGCACCTTCACCCTGCTGGATGAAGGGACCTATGCTTCCGATACCAAGCTGCATATCTGCGCCAGGCACGCGCCCATCGCCGCCCAGGCGGATGAGCTGCTGGCCCAGGCGGAGGACAAGGCGGAAGCCTGGAAGCAAATCGCAGCGCTCTGGCGCGCGGAGATCGATGAACAGTACCAGGAGCTGCTCAAGGCGGCCCAGAACAGCATTGCCCGCAGCGCCGTGCTGGAGGATCAGTCCGCGTTCATCGCGTACCTAGGCACCCTCCGGGCGCAGCTGGAGCAGATCAATCCCGATGACGCCGAGACCATCAATTACAAGCTTGCCATCCTGTGCCGCAATCACTGCGCCGAATTGTGCTATGAGCTGAACATGTCCAACACACCGCGGGCTGACAGCCTGCGCTCCGGCGGCTATATCAGGCTGACCGATACCATCCCCGCGGCGGAATGCCAGCGCGAGGAGGCTTCCCTGGCCGGCGCCGATCTGCAGTACCGCCTGAGCCTTTGCGCGGATCATGGTCCCGTGGAGGAGGGCGCGGCGCAGCTGCTGAAGGCTGCCAAGACCCAGAGCGATGCGGCGCTGGCCGGTCAGCGGGCGCAGCGCATGTGGCAGCAGAGCCTGGACGCCATGACCAACCTGCACTACAAGCAGGCTTCCAAGGAGGAACGCTCCATCATTGCCGTCAACCGCACCACCTTTGATCTGCTGCTGGCCAAGCGCCGGGCGCTGCTGGAGATGATCTATCCCAGCCATCCGGAAATCGTGTCCGAGCTGATGATGCAGATCGTAAAGGACAATGTGATCTTCCTCTGCGATGCATGGTAAGCTTTGAACCTACCCCATAACGACTGCGCGGCCGGGCAACCGGCCGCGCAGATTTTATATTGTCTGGATGGTGTTTTATGGAATCGGTGCTGCCTGCGCATTTCTGCATAGAACCTGAAAGCGCAGGCGCATCGCTTGCGTTCTGTCCATTCATTTGTTATAATTTAACTTGGATTGTAATGTATATCCACAGATGAACGGAAGCCTCGCACGATGGATGCGATTTCAAGGAAAACGGGAGAGATGAGCATGAAGAAGCTTTGGATGCGCTTTATCGCTTGCCTGTGCAGCTTTATTTTGGTTTTGTCCGGCTTGCAGCTTTATTTTGGTTTTGTCCGGCTTGCCGGCTGCGATCCTGGCGGAGGATGGGACGGAGACTGCACCCACAGAAGCGCCCTATTCCACGGTTGACCCGGAGGAAGCCGCCCGCCAGCAGGCCGCCGCAGAGGAAGCCGCCCGCCAGCAGGCCGCCGCGGAGGAAGCCGCCCGCCAGCAGGCCGCAGCGGAGGAAGCCGCTCGCCAGCAGGCCGCCGCAGAGGAAGCCGCCCGCCAGCAGGCCGCAGCGGAGGAAGCCGCACGCCAACAGGCTGCCGCGGAGGAAGCCGCCCGCCAGCAGGCCGCCGCGGAGGAAGCGAGGCAGCCGCCCAGCAGCCGCCCTTCAATGCCGTTTTCAAAATCGAGCAGGATCCCAAGGAACAGCTCTATTATGGCGATCAGCTGAAGCTTACCATCAATGTGCTTCAGGCCAACAAAGCCTTTAACGTGGTCTGGCAGAGCATGGATCCCCGCGTCAAGGAGGAGGAGCGGGTGTGGACACCCTTTGCCCAGGGCAAGGAGATCCTGCTTCCCATCACCCCGGATGCTGCCGCGCTCCGGTATCGCGCCGTGCTGACGGCGGATAACGGCGAAACTGTTCTATCTGATCTATATGAAATGCCTGCGCCCCAATACCGCCCGACGCCCGTGCCCGCCGCAACGGAAAAGCCCACGCCGGAACCGACCGCGGAGCCGTTGGCCGAGCCCTCTGTTGAGCCGGCAGAGAATCTGAACGACATGGAGATCCCCGGGGCGTCCGATGGGCCGGAGAATGACGCGCTTCCCGATGAACCCGCGGAGGACGCGCCTGCCCTGGAGGAACCGGCGCAGAACGATCCTCCCGCAGAAGTGTCTGTGGACAATATGGAACCGGATGAAAGCGAGCCTTCGGCCCAGGAGCCGCTCCCTGCGGATATTCCCGATGCAGCGGAGACTGATCCCAGCGGCGATCAGCCCGCGGAAGAGCCCGCGGCTGCGCCTGACCCCGATGCAGCGGAGCCGGACGTAACGGAGCCCGATACCACCGAGCCCAACGAAACTGAACCGGATACCGCTGAGCCCGACAGCACGGA
>CADAHU010000074.1 GCA_902787835.1 uncultured Eubacteriales bacterium | reverse complement strand
AACCAGAACACAGGAAAAATCCCGCAAAACCAAGCTTGCTCGGTTTTGCGGGATTTTTTCTGTGTTCAGCGGTGCGCTTTGCGCACCGCGCGGCCAGCGTAGCTGGCCTTGTCCGGGAACGGCTGAAGGCGTTAAAGCCAGTTGGCGTGTAGCCAGCAGCATTTACGGCGACAAAGCAGGTTTTCTGCTTCTCTTTTGACTCAAAAGAGAAGCGTATCCCCTTCCCTGCCAGATCCCAATTTGCAGGGAATAGAACGCCAATATCAAGCTGCTCCGCGCTTACTCCAGCTCGAACGCGCCGGTGTACAGCTGATAATACTGGCCCTTCTGGGCGATCAGCTGGTCGTGGGTGCCGCGCTCGATGATGCGGCCATGATCCAGCACCATGATCACATCGCTGTTCTGCACGGTGGAGAGGCGGTGGGCGATGACGAACACCGTGCGCCCCTGCATCAGCCGGTCCATGCCGCGCTGCACCAGGGCCTCGGTGCGGGTATCGATGGAGGAGGTGGCCTCGTCCAGGATCATCACCGGCGGATCGGCCACGGCGGCGCGGGCAATGGAGATCAGCTGCCGCTGGCCCTGGCTCAGGCCGCTGCCGTCGCCCTTAAGCACGGTATTGTAGCCGTCGGGCAGGCGGGTGATGAAATCGTGGGCATTGGCCAGCTTGGCGGCGGCGATGCATTCCTCGTCGGTGGCGTCCAGCTTGCCGTAGCGGATGTTATCCATCACCGTGCCGGTAAACAGATTCACATCCTGCAGCACCATGCCCAGGGAGTGGCGCAGATCGGGCTTGCGGATCTTGTTGATGTTGATGCCGTCGTAGCGGATCTTGCCGTCGGCGATATCGTAGAAGCGATTGATCAGGTTGGTGATGGTGGTTTTGCCCGCGCCCGTAGCGCCCACGAAGGCCACCTTCTGGCCGGGCCGCGCGTACAGCGATATATCGTGCAGCACGGGCTTCTCCGGATCATAGGCAAAATCCACGTGCTCCATCACCACGTCGCCCTGCATCTTGGTATAGGTGACGGTGCCGTCGGCGCTGTGGGGATGCTTCCAAGCCCAGGTGCCGGTGCGCTCGGCGCACTCCACCAGCTGGCCGTTCTCCTCCCGGGCGCGCACCAGCTGCACATAGCCCTCGTCCGCCTCTTCCTTTTCATCCATCAGGCTGAATATGCGCTCCGCGCCGGCCAGAGCCATGGCGATAAAGTTGATCTGCTGGGCCACCTGGTTGATGGGCTGCATAAAATTGCGGGAGAGGGTCAGGAAGGCGGCAATGGCGCCCAGCGTCAGCACGCCCATGCCGGAAAGGCTCAGATTGGGCACGCCGCCGATGGCCAGCGCGCCGCCCACGATGGCCAGCACCACATACTGGATATGGCCCATGTTGTTGTTCACCGGGCCCAGGATATTGGCCAGCTTGTTGGCCTCGGTGGCGTTCTGGCACAATTCGTCGTTGCGGCGGTCAAACTCCTCCTTGGCGATGGTCTCGTGGTTGAACACCTTGACCACCTTCTGGCCGTTGATCATCTCCTCGATGTAACCGTTCAGGCTGGCCAGGGAGGTTTGCTGCTTGATGAAATACTTGGCGCTGCCGCCGCCGATCTTGGCCGTGGCCTTGAGCATGAAGAAGGTGCCGATCACCACCAGCAGGGTTAGCCACACGCTGCAGCTGAGCATGGAGATGAACACCACCAGCAGCGTGATGGCGGAGGATACGCTCTGGGTCAGCGTCTGGCTGACCATCTGGCGCAGGGTATCGGTATCGTTGGTATAGTAGCTCATGACCTCGCCGTGGGTATGGGTATCAAAATACCTGACGGGCAGGGTCTGCATATGGGCAAACATCTGGTCGCGCACCTGCTTGAGCACGCTCTGGGCCACCACGGCCATGATGCGCGCCTGGGTAAAGGTGGCCGCGATGGCCAGGATGTACAGCGCCGCCATCTTGAGGATGGCCGTGAGCAGGCCGCTGAAATCCTCGGAGGCGGAGGCCAGCATGGGCGTGATGTAATCATCGATGATCCGGCCCAGGAAGGTGGCGGCGGAGGCGGTGGCAACGGCGTTGAGCACGATGCACAGCAGCACCACCAGCAGCCGCAGCCGGTAGGGCTTGAGGTACCCCAGCAGCCGCAGCGCCGTGGCCTTGTTGATGGGCTGGCGCGGGCCCATGGCCCGGGGGCCGCGGGGGCCGCCGCCGGTCATGACAGGGCGGGCAGGCGCCTGCTTTTTATTTTCACTCATCGTCCTGGCCTCCCTTCGTCTGGGAATCATGCACCTCGCGGTAGATCTCGCACCGGGCCAGCAGCTCCTCGTGGGTGCCCACATCCGCCACCCTGCCGTTATCCAGCACCACGATCATATCGGCGTCCATCACCGATGACACGCGCTGGGCGATGATCAGCTTGGTGGTATCGGGGATATAGCTGCGGAAGCCCGCGCGGATCAGCGCATCGGTGCGGGTATCCACGGCGCTGGTGCTGTCGTCCAGGATCAGGATCTTGGGCTTTTTAAGCAGAGCCCGGGCGATGCACAGGCGCTGCTTCTGGCCGCCGGACACGTTGGTGCCGCCCTGCTCGATCCAGGTATCATACTTATCGGGGAAATCCTGGATAAAGGGATCGGCCTGGGCCAGCTTGCACGCCTCCACGATCTCCTCGTCGGTGGCGTTCTCGTTGCCCCAGCGCAGGTTATCCTTGATGGTGCCGCTGAACAGCTCGTTCTTCTGCAGCACCATGGCCACGCCGTCGCGCAGGGCGGTGAGGTCATAGGCGCGGGTATCGATGCCTCCCACGCGCACCGCGCCCTCCGTTACGTCATACAGGCGCGGGATCAGCTGCACCAGGGTGGATTTGCCGCTGCCGGTGCCGCCCAGGATGCCCACCACCGCGCCGGAGGGGATCTTGAGATTGATATCGCTCAGGGTGGCTCGCTCGCTGCGGCTGGCATAGCTGAAGTCCACGTGGTCAAACTCGATGGAGCCGTCGGGCACCTCGGTGACCGGCAGCTTGGGGGAGGTGATATCGGTCTGCTCGTCCAGCACCTCCACGATGCGCTGGGCGGAGGCCCGGGACATGGTGATCATCATAAACACCATGGAGACCATCATCAGGCTGGAGAGGATCTGGATCACATAGGTGATCAGGCTCATCAGCTGGCCGGTGGTCATGCCCACGGCGGGATCGTTGCCCGAGGCGATGATGGCCTTGGCGCCCAGCCAGGAGATCAGCAGGGTGCAGGTGTAAATGCATACCATCATCAGCGGGCCCATGAAGGCCAGGTTCTTTTCGGCATGCACAAAATCCTTGTAGATGGAGCCGCTGATGGCGTTGAACTTCTGTACCTCGTAATCCTCGCGCACAAAGCTCTTGACCACGCGCACGCCATGCAGGTTCTCCTGCACCACGTTGTTCAGCCTGTCATAGGTCTTGAACACCCGGCGGAAGATGGGATGGGTGCGGCTCATAATGGTATAGATGCCCAGGCCCAGGATGGGCAGGGTGATCAGGAACACCAGGCTGATGCGGGCGTTGATGGTCATGGCCATGATCATGGAAAAGATCAGCGTCAGCGGCGCGCGCACCGCCATGCGCAGGATCATCTGGAAGGCGTTCTGCACGTTGTTTACATCGGTGGTCAGGCGGGTGATGATGGACGACGTGCTGAATTTATCGATGTTGGAAAAGGAATAATCCTGGATGGTGTAATACATATCGTGCCGCAGGTTCCGGGCGAAGCCAGCCGAGGCGATGGAGGCCATGCGGCCGCTCATCACGCCGGAAAACAGCGATACGAAGGCCGTGACCAGCAGGATGCCGCCGTAAAGCAGGATCTGCCCCATATCGCCGCCCTCGGCCTCGATGCCGCGGTCGATCAGCCAGCTCATGATCAGCGGGATCAGCGCCTCCATGGCCACCTCGCCCACCATAAAGAGCGGCGTGGCGATGGCGTTCTTTTTGTATTGCCGCACCCGGGCGGCCAGCTTTTTGATCATATTTTTTCGCTTTCCTCCTTATCCTCCAGCGTTTGCAGGTTCTCCTTGAGCCGGTCCAGCAGCATAAACAGCGTGCCCAGCTCCGTTTCGCTGAAGCCCCGGCGCAGCGCCTGCTCAAACTGCCGGTGATCCTCGTCCATCAGCTGCTTGATCTCCAGCGCCCGGTCGGTAAGCACCAGGCTGCGCAGTCGCTTGTCCTCCGGCACGCCGCGCTGCTCCACCAGGCCCTTCTGCACCATCAGGTTGATCACCTTGGAGGCCGTGGAGCGGGTGACGCCGAACCGCGTTTCCAGATCGCGCTGGTATACCGTCTCCCCCCGGCTCTGCCGGCTGGCAATGTAGCCGATGATCCAGCCGTTGGTGCCGGTGATGGCGTCCACCTGCTTTTTATGGGTCTGCTGGTCAAAGTACCGGCAGGTCAGGTTGGACAGCTTGCGCAGCTCGATGCCGATATCGCGTTCCATGGGCTTTCTCCTTTCTCCAGTTTGTATGCCGTCAAACTGTACGACATGCAACATTATATGCCCCTGCGCGGCTTCTGTCAACCGTCCGACGTCCCCTTTATCGTGTTTTTTTGCATAGTTTCCGGAGGCTGGGTGCATACTGTGTGTATATTCCCTGCAAGGAGGCAGATTTTATGCGTGAAACGCTTTGCATGGCGCTGGCCGCCGTACTGATCTGCGCGCTGATATTCGTGGGCAGCGCGCCGGAGTCCACCGCTCTGCCCGCCGGACGCCCCCAGGCGCTGTGGGGGCTGCTCTGCCCCGGGCTTTTTGCCCAGGGGGAGACGGATGGCGACGCGGTGATCTTTACCTGGCCGGTGCTGCGCCGCCTGCTGCATTTTCTGAACGGCTGAAGCTTGCCGATTGACGCATACCCCCGCCTATGATAAAATAAGTATTCATGGAATAATGAACTGCGGGAGGATGTGCCGATGTCGCTGATCGAGCTTGTGCTGGTGGCCGTGGGGCTGTCCATGGACGCCTTTTCGGTGGCGATCTGCAAGGGGCTGGCGCTGCGCAGCGTAAAGCCCCGCCATATGTTCCTGGTGGGCCTGTGGTTCGGCGGCTTTCAGGCGCTGATGCCGCTGATCGGCTATCTTGTGGGCGGGCGCTTCGCCGCCCAGATCGCCCGCTACGACCACTGGATCATCCTGATCCTGCTGTGCCTGATCGGCGGCAATATGATCCGCGAGGCCATCACCGGCCCCGATAAGCCGGAGGAAACCGACGCCGCCCTCTCCTTTTTGCCCATGCTGCTGCTGGCGCTGGCCACCAGCATCGACGCCCTGGCCGTGGGCATCACCTTCGCCTTTCTGGAGGTGCATATTCTGCCCGCCGTGGCGCTGATCGGCGCGGTCACCTTCCTGCTGTCGGCGGCGGGCGTCAAAATCGGCAGCCTGTTCGGCCTGCGCTACCAGGCCAAGGCCGAGATCTGCGGCGGCGTGATCCTGATCCTGCTGGGCGTAAAGATCCTGCTGGAGCACCTGGGCGTGCTGTAAAAATGTGCCGGCGCGCCGCGGACAGTTGCCTTTCCCGGCGCAAAAGCGTATAATAATGTAGTAACCTGCCCAAGGAGGTGCATTGTGCGCCGATTGATCCTGTGCCTTGCCGTGCTGCTCGCGCTGCTGTGCTCCTCCGCCCTGGGCGAGGAGATCCTCCCCCCTGCCTATCCGGTGCCCCAGTATGTTGCGTGGCTGCTGGATGTGGCGCGGGGCGAGCTGGGCTATACCGAGGGCCGGGATCTGTATACCAAGTACGGCGAATGGGCCGGCGACCCTTACGCGGAATGGTGTGCGGAGTTCCTGTGCTGGTGCGTGGATCAGGTGGATCAGCAGCACGGCACCCATCTGCTGACCTACCGCTATCCCCGGTACTCCGGCATGAACACCGGCATGAACTGGTTTATCGGCCAGGGGCGGTTCATCGCCCGCAACGGCGTGCTGTCCGGCTGGGGCACCCAATGGTTTTACGGGGAGGAGGACCGCATGGCCTCCGCCTCCTATATCCCCCAGCCCGGGGACTGGGTGTTTTACACCTTTGACGACTCCGGCAACACCGCCCACGTGGCCATGATCGAGTACTGCACCCGGGCCGACGACGGCACGGTGACCGCGCACACCATCGAGGGCAACCTGCCGGACAAAGTGCAGCGCGGCAGCCACAAATTGGACGACTGGCGGGTGCTGGGCTACGGCACGGTGCGCGATCTGGCGGGCGTGGTGCTCAACAGCCACGCCAGCGGCCGGAAAGTGATCACCCTGCAGGAGCGGCTCTGCGCCCTGGGCTACCTGGACAGCCAGTACATCACCGGCATTTACGGCGCGGCCACGGCCCAGGCCGTGCGCGATTTTCAATCCGATACCGGCAAAACCCCCACCGGCATCGCCAACCACCATACCCAGGATACCCTGACCGCAATTTACTGGCGGCAGTACTGGCTGGAGGACAGCCATTTTGCCGTACAGGGGGATGAACGGGAGTGAAACCGCATGCAAGATATGGTTTTGATCCTCAGCTATGACAGCGCGTGCACCCGGGCGGTGGCCCAGGCGCTGCGGGCGGAGAAGTTCTGCTGCCGCCTGGTGAGCGCCTCCGTCTCCGCCGCGGAGGTGGAGGCCCTGCAGCCCCGGGGGCTGATCCTGGCGGGCGGCGAAAGCGGCGGCATCCCCGCCGGGGTGGACCCCGGGCTGCTGAACGGCCGCTGGCCTGTGCTGGCCCTGGGCGACGCGGCGGCCATGCTGTGCCGGCAAATGGGCGGCGACGCCATGGAAACGGTATTCAGCGGCGGCATCGGCACCGTATCCTTTGTCCCCTGCTCCCTGACCGAGGGGATCGAGAGCTGCGAGCGCGTGCTGCGCAGCGTGCGGCGGCTGCGGCTCCATGATGATCTGCGTCCCCTCTGCGCCTGCCAGCAGGAAACCATCGGCGTCATGCACGCCGTTCTGCCGCTGTACGGGCTGCAGTTTTCCCTGGAGCCCAACGATACCGACGGCCTGCGGCTGCTGCTGAACTTTGCCACCCGCATCTGCGGCTGCACCCGCTGGTGGAGCGCCGACGTATGCATTGAGGACGCCGTTTCCTCCCTGCGCCGCATGGCGGAGGGCGGCCGGGCAGTCTGCGCCATCACCGGCGGGCTCAACAGCGGCGTTACCGCGGTCCTGGCCCACCGCGCGCTGGGCGATCAGCTGCAGTGCGTATTTATCGATACCGGGCTGATGCGGGAAAACGAGAGCAGCCTGACCCTGGGCTATTACCGGGATCAGCTGGGCATCAGCGTGACCCCCATCCAGGCGGGCGACCGCTTCCTTTCCGCACTGGCCGGGGTGATCGACCCGGCGGAAAAGGACCGGGCGGTGGCCATGGAGCTGCAAAAAGTGCTGGATGAAACGCTGCCCCGGCTGGGCGATTTCAAATTGATCCTGCGCAGCACCACCGCCGCCGATCTGCTGCGGGGGCTGGACGCCTCCAAGCGTCCCGGCCTGCGCGGGGCCGCGCCCCTGGCGGAGCCGCTGCGGGAGCTGTTCAAGCCCGAGGTACAGCAGATCGGCGACCGACTGGGCATGCCGGAGGAGCTGATCCGCCGGCCCTCCTTCCCCGGGAGCGGACTGGCGCTGCGCATCCAGGGCGAGGTGAACCCGGCCCGGCTGCAAACGCTGCGGGCCTGCGAGTACATCTTTACCGACGAGATCCAAGCCTCCGGTCTGGAGCGGCGGCTGCGGCAGCGGTTCGCGGTGCTCTACCCCATGCCCGGCGACGGGCTGCAGTCGGTGATCGTACTGCGCGCCGTGCAAAACGGCGACGCCTTCCCGGCCCATCCGGCGCGGCTGCCCTACGACCTGCTGGAGCGCGCCACCGAGCGCATCCTGCGGCAGCGGCCGGAGGTGCGGCGGGTGGTATACGATCTGACGCCTTCCATCCACAGCGCCCAGGAAGCATGGCAATAAACGATACTATGTATTAAGAGGGATACGCATGCATTTGACACACCCCATCGCGCCCTACCAGGGCATCGCCCCGGAGGACTGCATTTTTGTGACCAACGACCAGATGATCGAGATCGGCATGGGCAGCCTGACCCAGTTTTGGCAGCAGGAGATGTATCCCGAAGCGCCGCTGCACCTGTACATGCAGCTGGAATCCCAGCCCGCGGGGCGCAACCTGCTGCTGGGAGCGCTGCTGGCCCGGGCAGAACAGATCCGCGCCCTGCAGCCCCAGGTCAAGGCCCGGCTGTACACCCAGGTGGCCCCGGAAAACTGGGAGATGGTCAACTTTTATAACAAGGCGGGCTTCAAGGCCGATGACAGCGAGGATCTGTACCATTTCCCGCTGCCCATCTGGCCGGCGCACCCGCCCGTCGCCTGCAATTACGCCTCGGTGGCGCTGCGCACGCCGGACGAGGTGCAGGGTTTCCTGAACCGCATGAACGCCTACCGCATCACGCCCTTGGACGCCGATTTTCTGGGCCAGTGCATGCAGATGGAGCATTTTACCTGCATCGGCTATTACCGGGGCGCCCACGCCGTATGCGAGGCGCTGCTCACCGGCCAGGGCAGCGCGGTGACGCTGGTAAGCATGTATGTGCGCGCCGATTACCGCCGCCAGGGCTTTGCCAAATCCATCCTGGGGGCCGCCGCCGATATCCTGCGTCCCCGGGGCGTTACCCAGGTTTCGGCCCGGATCTTCAGCCGTCACGCGCCCCAGGTGGGCCTGATGCGCGCCGCCGGGGCCGCCAAGGTGCGCACAATTTCCCTGCTGCCTGGCATCTATCTGTAAAAATCCGCCTGCAAAAGGAGCATACATATGAAGATCGGCCTGCTTTGCGCCATGAAATCGGAGTTTGACCAGCTGACCCCCTACCTGCACATCACCAAAGAGACCGATATCGCCCGCACCACCGTGCTGGAGGGCGATATTGACGGCCTTCCCGTGGCGCTGGCCGCCACCGGCATCTGCAAGGTAAACGCCGGCATCACCGCCCAGATGCTCATCGATAAATTTGACGTAACGCACATCCTGATGGTGGGCGTAGCCGGCGGCATGGATCCGCGCCTGGGCGTGCATGCCCTGGCCTTCTCCGAGCGGCTGGCCCATCACGACCTGAACTGGCAGTGGCTGCGCCATCGTCCCATGCCGGAGAACGGCTATTTTCCCGGCGATCCCTACCTGCTGAGCGTGTGCAAGCGGCTCAACGAGGAAGGCAAATTCCTGTACCCCGCCTTCTTTGGCACCATGGTTTCCGGCGAGCAGTTCATCGCCGAGGAGGGGCGGCAGGAGATCATCGACGCCTGGCACCCGCTGTGCGTGGATATGGAAAGCGCCGCCGCAGCCCACGCCTGCCTGGCCAACGATATCCCCTTCCTGGCCATCCGCGCCATCAGCGATACCGCCGAGACCGGCGCGGCGGGCTTCGAGGAAAACGAGATCAGCGCCGCCGACGCCGCCGCTTCGGCTGCCGCCGCGGTGCTGCGCGCCCTGGCTGCGGACAGCAGGGGCTAAGCTTCCCGCATAAAATCACAGGCAGACGCGGCAAAGATCGCGCTGCCTGATTCTCTGTTTCTTTTTATGTGTATTTATACCAAAGGATGCAAATTATGAAGTTTCGCGCGTTCAGGGCGGCTTTTCCCCACACCATTCCCGTGCTCACCGGCTATCTGTTTCTGGGCATGGCCTACGGCATGTATATGCGGGTATCGGGCTTCGCCTTCTGGTATCCCCTGCTGATGGCGGTGGTGATCTACGGCGGATCGCTGGAGTTCGTCACGGTATCGCTGCTGCTGTCCGCCTTTTCGCCGGTATCGGCCTTTGTGATGGCGCTGCTGATCCAGGCGCGGCACCTGTTTTACGGCATCGCCATGCTGGACAGGTATAAGGGGCTGGGCTGGAAGCGCTTCTTTTTGATCTATGGGCTGACCGACGAAACCTTTTCCATCGCGTGCACCGCGGAGCCGCCCCAGGGGGTGGACCGGGGCTGGTTTTTGCTGAGCATATCCCTGCTGGATCACCTGTACTGGATCACCGGCGCGGTGAGCGGGGCGCTGCTGGGCGATCTGCTGCATTTCAACACCCAGGGGCTGGATTTTGTGATGACCGCCATGTTTGTGGTCATCCTGGTCAACCACCTGCAAAAATCAAATAAGCCCTATACGGCGCTGATCGGCCTGGGCGCCAGCGCGGCCTGCCTGCTGCTCTTTGGCGCGGAAAGCTTTCTTCTGCCCGCCATGGCATGCATCCTGGCGCTGCTGACCCTCTTCCGCAGGCCCATTGAAAAGGCAGGTGAGACCGCATGACGCTTGCCCAGCAGCTGATCACCATCGGCCTGTGCGCCGCGGCCACAATGCTGACGCGCTTTCTGCCCTTTCTGGTGTTCTCCGCCAAACGCCCCACGCCCAAATACATCCAATATCTGGGCCATGCCCTGCCCGGCGCGATCTTTGCCATGCTGGTGGTCTACTGTCTGAAGGATGTTTCCATCCTTTCCGGCAGTCACGGCCTGCCCGAGCTGATCGCCATCGCCGTGACCATCGCCCTGCATCTCTGGAAAAAACAGCTGCTCCTCTCCGTGGCCGCCGGGACAATTTGCTACATGCTGCTGGTGCAGATGGTGTTTTGAGAATGCAGACCAATTGGAATTTGACGGGGAATGGGGAACGTTCGAGGCCTCCGCGGCCTCGAGCTCTGCGCCAGGAGACTTCGCCTCCTGGACCTCAACGGGCGAACCAGCTTGAAT
>CADAHU010000073.1 GCA_902787835.1 uncultured Eubacteriales bacterium | reverse complement strand
TACTGTTCCTATGATTATACCATACCCGCCCCGCAAATGCAATCACAGCCCAAACGACGCGGAAAGCGCTTTTGCCCAAACGACGCGGAAAGCGCTTTTGCCCAAACGACGCGGAAAGCGCTTTTTATCACGATCCGTTCCGTAAAAGCAAACACCAGCTGGTACTGTTCTCTGATCAAAGGCATATAAACCGTAATTGGTAAAAGGGAGGTGCCAGGGCCTCCGCGGCCCTAAATCCGGGGCCTTCCGGCCCGCTCTCAGCTGAAAACCAGTCCGGGGTCTGCCGACCCGCCCTCGCTAAAAATGATCCACTGGATCATTTTTCGGGCGCTGCGGGCCCTCTGGACTCCCAACGGGCGAACCAGCTTGAATCGACGAACAAACTCGTTTCCGCCAGCATGGTTAAGTCGCCAAGCGAGTTCCCGGGCAAAAAGAACAAGATAAAAATCTGGAAAAATCAAGCTCGTTTGATTTTTTCAGATTTTTATCTTGTTCAGCGGTGCGCTTCGCGCACCGCGCGGCCAGCAAAGCTGGCCTTGCTCGGGAACGGTGGCAGGCGAAAAATCCTGTTGGCGGAAAATTCAGCAGCATTTACGGCGACAGCGCAGCCTTCTTCGGTTCCTTCTTGGGCTCCAAGAAGGAGGAACGCCCCCGTAAAACACGTTGGCGGAAAAACCCGCAACAGCAGTGCCAACTGCGCAGCCTCTTTCGGTTCCTTTCTGGGCGGCAGAAAGGAACGCCCCCGTTCGTCTCCTCCCCGTCTGATCTTCAGTTTGACGATATATTTTTAAACAGGCAATGGTATAGGAAATATCTTCCAATATTCCATGGGCTCCTGCCAAACGTACCACTGGGTCCCGTCCGTGCTCAGGTGAACGGTGCCGGTGGAAATATAATAGCGCGGGATATCCCGTCGATCCTGCTGGTTTTCCCCCATCTTGGTGGAGGAGCGGGTATTGGTGTTGACCGCCAGGCCAGGATCCATGGCGTCCAGGAACTCCGATACGGTGGCGGTGCGGTTATGGTGCGCCGTCTTGTACACGTCGCATTTGAAGGCTTCCGCGCCAAAGCTCTCCAGCAGCCAATGCTGGGTCTCGCCGCCGATATCCGCCGCCAGGAACATGCGCGCGTCGCCGAACTGCAGCATGGCGCAGGCGGAATGGTTGTTCATGGTCTGCCCGGGATCATCCCAGCGGTAAAAGGTGAGCGTGGCGCCGCCCAGCTGGAGCACATCGCCGGTCACGATCTTTCGGATGGGAACGCCGTTTTGGGCCAGCAGCTGCTTATAGGGATTCCAGAGGGAATAGCTGTCGCTATCATCATAGGGGGATATCAGCTGATCCACGGTATAGCCCTTTTTGATCAGCTGCTCCTGCATCTCCAGGTGATCGTCATGGGCATGGGTCAAAAAGAAATAGTCAAAATGCTCGATGCCGTATTTTTCCAGGTATTTGCGCACGGCGGTATAGCGCTGAGCCTCGCCCCCATCCACCAGCATGCGCTCGCCGCCGCAGGTGATGAGGATGCAGTCCCCCTGGCGGATGCCCAGCACATCCACGGTCAGCAGATCCGCGTCGGCGTCAAAGGGCGCTTCGTCCAGATACTGCACCTTTTCATAGGGCGCGCTGTTGCCCTCGCTTTTCTGAAAATAAATGGGCAGGCTGTCCGCCAGCGCTGTCCCAAAACACAAAAGCAGGCACAGCGCCGCGGCAAAAATGCGTTTCAGCATAGGCAAAAAACCTCCATTCCCGGATAGTATAGCATATTTGGGGCCGAATGCCAAACGCCGGAACAGAAAAAAGCCCTCCGACGGGCGGAGAGCTTTTAATGTGTGCCAAAATCAGGCTTCGGCGGGGGCGCTGGTGTGAGGCAGCGCGCGCACAACCTTGCCGCTGCGCAGGCAGCGGGTGCACACATTCAGATGCGTAGGAACGCCGTTCACCAGCACGCGGACGCGCTGGACGTTGGGGGCGTACATACGACCGGTCTTGTTTTCGGCATGGCTTACGCGGTTGCCGTTCATCAAACCCTTGTTGCACACTTGACAAAACTTGCCCATTTGGTTACACCTCCCTGTCGGAAATGCCTTACGTCACGCGGCATTGCCGCGGGAAAGCTTCTATTGACAGCTTGGTTATTTTATCATATCAGCCCGCGGATTGCAACCCCTTTATTAAAATTTTTGCGAAAAAGTGCGCCGTTCGGGAGGATCTGCACGAAAAAGAAAAATCCGCCAGCCAGCGGATACGTTTTGACTTTCCTCCTCGCTCATAGTATAGTAAAGGGGAAAAGAAAGAAAGGGGGCACGGAGGATGAAACGCGCGCTGACGCTGGTTTTGCTTTTGTGCGCCCTTCTTGGCGCGGCGCGCTCGGAGCCGGTTCCGGCAGCGCAGGTCCAGCGGGCGCTGCTGGTGGGCTGCGACGCCTTTTTGACCCAGGCCAACACCGCGCCCAGCGCGCAGATGAACGTGGAGCGCATGGCGCGCACGCTGCAGACCGATTCCCGCGGCTATGCCCGCGTGACCCGGCGGGATCACGGCGTGGCCGGGGTGGAGGCGCTGGCGCTGGCAGTGGAGGAGGCCTTTGAGGGCGCAGGCGACCGCGATACATCGCTGATCTATCTGTGCACCCACGGGCTATACAGCCGCGCCGTGCCGGAGCTGGTGCTCTCCGACGGCAGCAGCGAGGAGCTGCTCACCGCCCAGGCCCTGCGGGAGATGCTGGACCGGGTGCCGGGAAGAAAAATCCTGGTGCTGGACGCATGCAGCAGCGGCGCTTTTATCGGCAAGGGCGTGCGCGGCGCTGGCGCAAAGAACATTTTTGCCGGGCCGGATTACCTGGTGCTCACCAGCGCCGGCGGCTATGAGGACAGCCTGCTCTGGCACGACCGGCAGGCCGACGGCGGCAGCTATTTTGCCCAGGAGCTCTGCGAGGGGCTGCGTACCCGCGCCTTTGACCTTGACGCCGACGGCGTCGTAACGATGGCCGAGGCCTGGCAGGGGCTGCTGGAATGCCACGGCGCGTCCACCGCCCAGGTGTACCCCCAGGTTTCCCGGGAGCCGCTCTATGCCTACGATCCGAAGGCGGACGCGGGCGGCGAGCGGCCGCTGGGCGATCTTGTGCTGGACAGCACCGCCATCACCGGCGGGGTGGACACGCTGTACTTCAGCTTTACCGTGCACCGCCCGGTGCGCGTGCAATACCAGATCATCTATTACCGGGATGGGCAATGGCGCTTTGACGCGCCGCAGATCGTGGAGGATCAGGAGAACGCCGAGGGCGCGCTCTCCCCGGGCCGCAAGCAGCGGGCTGTGACCCTGCTGGCCGAGGATGAAGCGCCCACCGGCTACGTGCTGCTGCAGATCGTGGCCCAGGAAGGCCGCTACGCCATGCTGGCGGGCAGCCGCCTGATCGCCGTGGAATCGGAGGAGGGCGATCCCAGGCTGGGCGTCTGGCGTCCCTCCGTCTTTTGCCCCTCGTCCGGCGAGGAATTGCCCCTGTACGTCCGCCATGCCTTTCCCTGCCGGCTGACCGTGCGCATATACGATCAGGACGGCGCGCTGGTGCGCCGCCTGGCATATAAAACGCCCTCCCGCCCCGTGGGGGAACGGCAGGACGGCAGCTTTTTCTATTGGGATGGCCGGGATACGGCGGGCCAAATCGTGCCCGCGGGCGAATACGATATAGAGATTTCCTGCGCCGTCAGCGGCACAGCGTATACCCGGCGCACGCGCGTGCGGGCAGAATGATCTGCGCCCACTCCCGGATGCGGAGCGCGGCGATATACTTTTCCTCCAGTGGGATCCAGCGGGCGTTGAACTGTCGGAGCCCGGCTTCGCCATTGCGCAGCAGGATGCGCCGCTGCTGTTCCTCCGGCTCGATATCGCTGAAGGCCCGCAGCGTCATATAATCCCCCAGGGCGGGATGGCAGCTGTACGCGCCCTCCACAATCACGAGGGCGCTGTCCGCTACGCTGCGCTGACCGCGGATATCCATGACGCTGCAATCAAACACCGGATAGCTGAACGCCCCGCCTTGGCGCAGGGCGGGTATCACGTCGGTCAGGAAGCGCTCATAATGCACGTTGCCGCCGGGCGTGCCCAGGCGTTCCTCCGTGCGCAGCGCAAGCGGCAGATAAAAATCGTCCATATGGACCGCCGACGCGCCAAACAGCTCCGCCGCGTCCTTCGCCAGGGTGGTTTTGCCGCTGGCGCAGCGCCCATCCAGGGCGATGATCTGCCGGCAGCTCAAATCAAGCCCTGCCACCAGCGCCAGCGCCCGCACATACCGGTAGCTGACCACCCGATAGGCGGGATGCTCCGCCGCGCGATAGCCTTCGCTGTGGTGCACCGGGCCGGGCGCGCCCGCCCGATAGGCCTGCCACTCGGCCTCCCAATCCGTCCATGAGAAGGGCAATTCCCCCTGCGCCGCGGCTGCGCCCACCGCGTCGATTGCTTCGCTGAACCGCGTATCGCCATCAATGCGCGGTGCGCAGGAGCGCAGGAACATCCCCCAAAGCCATTCTTCCGGCAAATCGGCAGCCTTCCAGGCGCTCAGATTCACCCGGCAGGTATCCGGGCTGATGGCCTCCGCCAGCGGGGCGTTTGCATCCGCCGGGCAGGATAGAAGCTCGCGGCGCAGGTAATCCCGCGCCGCGGCCTGATCACTGAGCAGGTGCTCCGCCCCGTAGGCGGCCTGATAGCACAGCTTCAGCGCGTCCCGCGGCTGCATGGCCGGGTGAAGCGCCGCCTGCGCCGTAATGAACCGCCGCATGGCTCAGCGCTTGAACTTGGGGATCAGCATCCGCGCCAGGGCGATCACCAGGCAGGCGCCCGCCACAGAAACGATGATGCTGCCCAGGGTATTGGTGCTCTGGATGCCAACCCAGCCCGCCACCAGCGAGCCCACGGCGCCGCCCGCCAGACCCAGCAGAATATTCCAGATCAGGCTGCCCTCGCTGTCCATCAGCCGGGAAGCGGTGAAGCCCGCCAGCGCCCATAAAGCGATTTTTACGATCCACCAAAACATGTCCTTGTCCTCCTGTTCTTTGGATGGCTGTATTATACCCAAACACGCCGGCTTTTGCAACGCCCGGCGCGTCAAATGTCGTCCCTTCCGCCCGAAAACAAAAAAAGAACGCCCGAAAGCGTTCCTTGCAAGGCTTATTTGTGGATATACAGGATGCCCAGCGTGTGCGGCCCGCAATGGCAGGCCACGGTGCCCAGGGCCTCGGTTTCCAGGATCTCGGAAAAGGGCTGGCAGGCCAGGATCTCCTGCCGCACCATCTCCACGATGCCGTCCTCCACCGGGGTATGGGTGATCATGATGCGCTTGAGGTTCAGGGTATCGTTGCCCGCCAGGCGCTCATGCACGTATTCCTTCAGCACACGGTCATAATGGCCGCGGTACTTTTTGGCCACCAGCATATTGCCGTCCCGCACCTCGATGCACGGCTTGATGTTGAGCAGGTTGGCGCCCAGCGCGGCCACGGTGCTGCAGCGGCCGCCCTTGCGCAGGTAGTTGAGCCGATCCACGCAGAAGCTGGCGTCCACCTTGGGAGCGATGGCGCGCACGCGGTCCGCGATCTGCGCGGCGTCCAATTCGCCTTTTTCCGCCAGCTCGGCGGCCTCCATCACCAGCAGCCCCTGGGCGCTGGAGAGGTTGCGGCTGTCCACCACCTGCACATTCTTATACCGTTTGGCCGCGTTGCATGCGTTCTGGTAGCAGGCGCTCATATCGCTGCTGATGGTAAAATGCACCAGCCCGTCATAGCCCGCCAGATTGCAGGAAAAGAAATCATCATAATCGGCCTCGCTGACGGCGGCGGTGGAGCAAAGATTGCCGCCGGCCTCCACGTGGGCAAAAATATCATCGGTGGTGATATCCACCTGATCCCGATAGGATTTCCCGTCCATAATGATATACAGCGGACAGACCGTAATATGGAAGCGCTCCAGCAGTTCCGGCGTCAGGTCGCAGGTGCTGTCCGAGGTGATCCTGATCTTCATGGCATTGGCTCCTTTGCGCAGAAATAAACGCACTGATTATGGCATAAATGCGTCAACAGAATATCAACAGAATAAGATAAACTTTTATTTTCCACACAAATGCAGACTTTTGCCCCGCCGCGCGCTCTTATAGGTGTATCGCGATACGGGGAAAGGATGGAAACCATGAGCACAGAGGAGAGAAACGCGGCCTTCGCCCGGGCGGTTGCGGACTGCCGCGCCGCCATGTACCGGGTGGCCCTGGGCATGCTGCGTCAACCGGCGGACGCCGAGGATGCGGTCTCCAGCGCAGTGATCGCAGCCTATACGCACCTGCACCGCCTGCGAGAGCCCGGGGCCCTGCCGGGCTACCTGATGCGCTGCGCGGTGAACGCCTGCCACGCCGCCCTCAGACGGAGAAAACGGGAAATCAGCGCCGAAAATATGGAAATCTACGGCGGAACCACCTATGAGCCCGACAGCGTATGGAGCTATGTGCACCACCTGCCGGAAAAATACCGTCTGCCCCTGCTGCTGCGCTATGGCGAGGATTGGAAGATAGAGGATATCGCCCGGACGCTGAAGCTGCCCAAGGGCACGGTCAGCGCCCGCCTTTCCCGGGGACTGAAAATGCTCAAAAAGGAATTGCAGGAGGAGGTTTGAGCCATGACTGAACAGGAATTGATCCGGCGCCTGCGCGACGAGCGGCCCGCCCCTCCCGCGGGATTTGATTCCCGGCAGGAAAGCCTGCTGCGGGATCTGATGCAGAAGGAGGAACCCATTATGAAGCGTAAAATGAGCCTGGGCCTGGTATTGGCCATCGTATTGGTGCTGCTCAGCGTGACGGCCTTCGCGGCCAGCCTGGTGTTCAGCCCCAGGGTGGATATCGCGCGGATCGCGGACAAGGCCCTGGAGGAGCAATACGGCATCACCGATGAGATGCAGGTTTATTTCCGGCGCGCCGTCACCGAAAACGGAGACGGCAGCGGCACCGTGACCTATACCGGCAACTGGGATCTTTGCTATGTGCTGGGCGAATACACCGTCACCGTGCAGGGCAAGGAAGCCAAAGCGGTATGGAGCCATGACGGCGAAAGCACGGAGGGCGGCCTGGAGGCCGAGGCCTGGGGCAAGGAGCAGATCGCCGAAATGATGCGCCTGTACAAGGAAACCCACGATATGACAGCCTTCTACAATCAGGCCGTCGCCATCGCGCTGAAGCATGGGCGGCCCGTGGAAAACCCGCTCTACGTGCCCCAGGGAGAGGAGATTACCGAGGAGATCTTCCATCAGCGGCAGGACGCGCTGCGGGCCAGGAGCAGGCTGACCGAAGAAGAGCTGCTTGCCATCGCCCGCCAGGCCGTCCAGTCCGCCTACGGGCTGGATGCGGCGCAGATGCAAAAGCTGGCGCACAATCCCGGCATGTCCTCCTATCAGGAAACGGATGGCCAGGTGCTTTACGAGGCCTGCCTGGTGCTGATCCAGAAAACCGACGGCGACCCGAATGAATACCCGGAATATACCTACAAGGACGGCGAATACGGCGTGCTGATCAACACCGAAACCGGCGTGGTGGAGGATATTTTCTTTGACGCGGCCCTGGCCGGCAACGGCTGATCATTTTTCCGTCTCCCCCGGCGCTCCTGTACGGAGCGCCGATTTTTGTGCCAAATATTACAAAAAATCAATAAATTGTATATTATTGATGAAAACCCCGGGAAAAGCCTTGGTTTGCCTTGACTAACCCCAGGCGCCGTCTCTATAATTAATACTTAGGTATAGTAGTACAACTATGCCGCAAATGGCGTCATATATAAACAAAAGGAGGAGTTTCCCATGTCTTTCAAGTACACGATCGACGGTAACGGCGCGGTCAGCCATATCGCGTACGCTTTCAGCGACGTAGCCGCCATCTACCCCATCACGCCTTCGTCCACCATGGCCGAGTACGTGGATGAGTGGGCCGCCCAGGGCCGCAAGAACCTGTTTGGCCAGACCGTCCATGTGGCCGAGATGCAGAGCGAAGCCGGCGCTGCCGGCGCTGTGCACGGCTCTCTGGCCGCCGGCGCCCTGACCACCACCTTCACCGCCTCCCAGGGCCTGCTGCTGATGATCCCCAACATGTACAAGATCAGCGGCGAGCTGCTGCCCGGCGTGTTCCATGTATCTGCCCGCGCCCTGGCCGCCCATGCCCTGAGCATCTTCGGCGACCATGCCGACGTGATGGCCTGCCGTCAGACCGGTTTTGCCATGCTGGCCTCCGGCTCCGTTCAGGAAGCCATGGATATGGCCCTGGTGGCCCATCTGGCCGCGCTGAAGGCCTCCGTGCCCTTCCTGCACTTCTTCGACGGTTTCCGCACCAGCCACGAGATCCAGAAGATCGATGCCATTGATTATGAGGATATCGCCAAGATCGCGCCCTGGAAGGAAATCGAAGCCTTCCGCGCCCGCGCCCTGAACCCCGAGCATCCCCATCAGGCCGGCACTGCCCAGAACCCCGATATCTACTTCCAGAACCGCGAAGCCGCCAACAAGTGCTACCTGGCCACCCCCGCCATCGTGGAAGAGTGCATGAAGCAGGTTGAGTCCATCACCGGCCGCAAGTACAACCTCTACGATTACGTGGGCGCTCCCGACGCGGAGGAAGTCATCATCTGCATGGGCAGCGGCTGCGAGACCATCGACGAGGCCATCGAAGCGCTGAACAAGCAGGGCAAGAAGTACGGCCTGGTGAAGATCCACCTGTTCCGTCCCTTCGCCGCTGACAAGTTCCTGGCTGCCATCCCCGCCACCGCCAAGAAGGTGGCCGTGCTGGACCGCACCAAGGAGCCCGGCTCCCTGGGCGAGCCCCTGTATCAGGACGTGGTCACCGCGCTGCGCGAGGCCGGACGCTGCGACGTTACCGTCGTGGGCGGCCGCTACGGTCTGGGCAGCAAGGAATTCACCCCCACCATGGTCAAGGCTGTGTACGAGAACCTGGAGGGCGAATGCAAGAACCACTTCACCGTGGGTATCAATGATGACGTGACCCACACCAGCCTGAAGCTGGGCGAGCAGTTCAACTCCGCCCCTGCCGGCACCGTCAGCTGCAAGTTCTACGGCCTGGGCTCCGACGGCACCGTGGGCGCCAACAAGAACAGCATCAAGATCATCGGCGATCATACCGATAAGTACGCGCAGGCCTACTTCGCCTACGACTCCAAGAAATCCGGCGGCCTGACCGTTTCTCACCTGCGCTTCGGCGATACCCCCATCCGCAGCACCTACCAGATCGACGCGGCCGACTTCATCGCCTGCCACAACCAGGCCTATGTCACCGCCTATGATATGGTATCCTCCCTGCGCGACGGCGGCACCTTCCTGCTGAACTGCCAGTGGGAGCCCGAAGAGCTGGATGCCCAGCTGCCCGCCAAGATGAAGCAGCTGCTGGCCAAGAAGAACGCCAAGTTCTACATCATCAACGCCGTGAAGCTGGCCGCGCAGGTCGGCATGGGCGGCCGTATCAACACCATCATGCAGGCTGCCTTCTTCAAGCTGGCCGATATCATCCCCTACGATGACGCCGATCAGTACATGAAGGCCTATGCCAAGAAGACCTACGGCAAGAAGGGCGACGCCGTTGTCCAGAAGAACTGGGACGCCATCGATATCGCCATCTCCGGCCTGAAGGAAGTCAAGGTGCCCGTTGAATGGGCCAACGCCACCACCGGCGCCGAGCCCGTGGCCGTGGAAGCCACCGAATACTTCAACGACGTGGTGAAGCCCATCCTGGCCCAGGCCGGCGATCAGCTGCCCGTCAGCACCTTCACTCCCGATGGCTTCGTGCCCACCGGCACCACCAAGTACGAGAAGCGCGGCATCGCCGTTAAGGTTCCCGAATGGCAGATCGAAAACTGCATCCAGTGCGGCCAGTGCTCTCTGGTTTGCCCGCACGCCTGCATCCGTCCCATCCTGGTGAAGGAAGGCACCGAGATGCCCGCCTCCTTCGAGACCAAGAAGGCCATCGGCAAGGAAGTGGCCGGCTATGTGTACCGTATGCAGGTCAGCCCCCTGGACTGCACCGGCTGCGGCAACTGCGTGGAAGTCTGCCCCGCCAAGACCAAGGCCCTGGAAATGAAGCCTCTGGCCACCCAGGCTGCTCAGGAAGCCAACTGGGAATTCGCCATGAAGCAGCCTGAACCCGAAATCACCGTCAACAAGGCCACCGTCAAGGGCAGCCAGTTCTGCAAGCCGCTGTTTGAGTTCTCCGGTGCCTGCGCGGGCTGCGGCGAGACCCCCTACGTCAAGCTGGTTACCCAGCTGTTCGGCGATCGCATGATGGTTGCCAACGCCACGGGCTGCTCCTCCATCTACGGCGGCAGCGCCCCCACCTGCCCCTACACCGTCAACGATGCCGGCCATGGTCCCGCCTGGGCCAACAGCCTGTTCGAGGACAACGCTGAGTTCGGCTTCGGCATGAACCTGGCTACCAACCAGCGCCGCGCCAAGCTGGCCGAGCAGGTGGAAGCCCTGATCGCCAGCGACGCCGCCACCGACGCCATCAAGGAAGCCGGCAAGGAATGGCTGGAGAACATGCACACCGCCGAGGGCTCCAAGGCCGCGGCTGCCAAGCTGATCGCCGCCTGCGAGGGCGTTGAGGCTGCCAAGGATGTGCTGGCTCAGAAGGATATGCTGGTCAAGAAGTCCATCTGGATCTTCGGCGGCGACGGCTGGGCCTATGATATCGGCTACGGCGGACTGGATCACGTGCTGGCCCAGAACCAGGATGTCAACGTGCTGGTGCTGGATACCGAGGTATATTCCAATACCGGCGGCCAGTCCTCCAAGTCCACTCCCACCGGCTCTGTGGCCAAGTTCGCCGCCGCCGGCAAGCGGACCAAGAAGAAGGATCTGGGCATGATGGCCATGAGCTACGGCTATGTGTACGTTGCCACCGTCGCCATGAGCGCCAACCCCAACCAGCTTCTGAAGGCCATGACCGAGGCTGAGGCTTACAACGGCCCCTCCCTGATCATCGCCTACGCTCCCTGCATCAACCATGGTATCAACATGAGCCTGGCTCAGGCTGAGATCCGCAAGGCTGTGGCCGCCGGCTACTGGCCGCTGTATCGGTTCAACCCCGCGCTGGCCCAAGAGGGCAAGAACCCCCTGACCGTGGACAGCAAGGAGCCCACCGAGGATTATCAGTCCTTCATCCGTGGCGAGACCCGCTATGCGTCCCTGCTCAAGCAGTTCCCCGATGTGGCCGAAAAGCTCTTCGCCGAGAACGAAAAGGACGCCAAGGAGCGCCGCGAAAACTACAAGAAGATGGCCGCCAACTAATCCCATACGGCACATTTTCCCCGGAGACCCGCAAGGGTCTCCGGTTTTTTGTATGGACGCAAACAGCAAAGTGGGATTTACGGGGGTACGTTAGGGCCTCCGCGGCCCTAAAACCTGCGCCAAAGGGCCGCTTGGCCCTTTGGAATCCCAACGGGCGAACTAACTTGAATTGAAGAACAAATTTGTTTCCGCCAGCTTGGTTAAGACGCCAAGCGAGTTCCCGGGCAAAAAGAACAAAGGGGAAATCCCTGAAAAATGAGCTTGTTCATTTTTCAGGGATTTCCT
>CADAHU010000072.1 GCA_902787835.1 uncultured Eubacteriales bacterium | reverse complement strand
TCGCCCAGGAGCAGCCCGGCTACGATCTGAGCCCCGACGGCCCCGACCGGGTGACCGTGAGCGTCACGGCCCAGGGCGCCAGCATGGATCCGGTGATCTTCCATTATGTCCGCCGGATCAGCGATGTGAGCGTGCCGGTGCGCTGCCTGGACGGCCAGTCCGGCGAGCTGCTGCTGGCCGATAACCGCACCTGCGCCGCGGGCGAAAACACCGTGTACGCCCCGGAGGTGCCTGGTTATATTGCCGATACCGAAGCTGTGACCGTTGTGGTCACGGCGGACGGCGCGCAGCCCGGCGAGGTGATCTTCCAGTATCATCCCGCCGTTACCGAAGCGCCCGCCACCGATACCCCGGAGCCTGCCACGCCGACCCCGGAGCCTGCCACGCCGACCCCGGAACCGGCCACCGATACCCCGGCTCCCGCCACCGCCACCCCCGAGTCCACGCCCGCGGTCACCGAGACCACGGTGCCGGTCTATTATGTGGATAACCTGGGCAACGAGCTGGCCCGCGCCGACGTGACCGTTACCCTGGGCGAAAACTACGTGCGCCGCAATACCGACCTGGTATCCTCCGCCTACACCCTGCGCGGGGAGGATACCGTGCGCGTCGTGCTGGACGGCAGCGGCGTGTGCACCCCGGACAGCGTCACCTTTACCTTCTTCGCGCCGGTGGATGTGACGGTGTATTACCTGGATTTCAACGATGAACCGGTGGCCGATCCCCAGGTGATCCATTGCGTCTGGGGCGTCAACGTGATCTATAACGCCCCGGAAAACCTGCTGGAGGGCTATCTGCCCGCCGATACCAACCTGGCCTATGTAAACGTGGATGAGAACGGCGCCGATCAGCAGGAGATCATCTTCCGCTACGGCGTGGAGGTGGAGAACCCCAACGGCCCCACCGATACCCCGGAGCCCAAGCTGGCCCTGGTGCCGGTCAGCTACCGCACCACCACCAGCGATAAGCCCTTCTATGTGGATAATACGGTGACCTGCTTCACCGGCGAAAACACCGTGGAGGCCAACCCCGCCTATGTGCCCGAGGGCTATGCGCCCGTGGGCGATACCGCCGTGACCGTCATGGTGGACGACAGCGGCGCGGCTACGCCGGAAACGGTGGAATTCCTGTACAGCACCAGCGGCATGACCCGCAGCGTGATGGTGTATTACCGCGGGGAGGATGGCCGGGATCTGTCCGCCGCCCAGAGCGTTACCGTGGGCCTGGGCAGCCAGATGGTGGATGCCGATGATACCCACGTGCCCGAAGGCTATGTGCTCACCGGGGAGCTGAGCCAGACCGTCACCCTGACCGAGGACGGCACGGTGACGCCCGATTATATCGTGTTCCATCTGCAGGCGCAGCCCGACGCGCCCACAGAGACGATCCCGCCGGAGGTCACCGAGGCCCCCCAGATTACGGATGCGCCCGCGCCCGTCACCCCGGCGGCGGAGCCCGAGATCATTACCCGCGAGAACATGGACGCCTACTGCAACCCCAAGAACAGCGATACGCCCATGCGCCGCGCCCCCTGGGACGGCAGCAGCGTTATCGGCAGCGTGCAGCCGGCGGATCTGGTGCATATCGACGCCTACGCCGTCACCAACCGCAACGAGACCTGGTATGAGGTCACGGTGGGTGATCAGACCGGTTACCTGCGCGATACCCAGGTGCATGTGCTGAGCCAGGATGAGCTGGACGCGCTGTTTGCCACGCCCACCCCTGTGCCCGTGCCCGAAACGCCCATCCCCGACGGCGCGTACATCGACCGCTGGGCCACGCTCAATAAGGACAGCGTCAATTTCCGCGCGGAGGCCTCCACCAAGAGCAGCGCTCTGGGCCGCTTCAGCCGGAACCAGAAGGTATTCGTGTACGATTCCATCACCGTCAGCGATACAAAATGGTACCGCGCCAGCATCAACGGCAAGGACGGCTTCATCATGGCGGAGTTTGTGGATCTGATGTCCGCCGCGGCCTCCCAGGAGTATCAAGCCACGCTGGACGCGCCCATGCCCGTGCGCACCGCCGCGCCCACGCCCGCGCCTGCCACCGATACGCCCTCGCCGGAGCCTGCCACGCCCACGCCCAGCCCGGTGATCAGCCCCACCCCCTCGCCCTACGTGGGCTACGCGCTGACCACCCGCTCCGCGGATATGCGCACCGGGGCGGATCTGGGCGATGATACGCTGTTTACCCTGCCCGCCAATACGCTGCTCTACCTGCACAGCCAGGTTTATGTGGACGGCGTATGCTGGCATAACGCCCAGGTGATCAGCAGCCAGATCTACTGCTTCGCGCGGGATGAGGATCTGCGCCGCGTCACCCCGGAGGAGGCCGCGCCGTACATGGCGGCCCTGACCCAGACCGATTCTCCCGCGCCGCCCACCATCCAGCCCGATCCCTACAGCTGCTACGCCGTGACCAACGGCGATAACGTGATGCTGCGCAATTACGCCGATGAAAAGGCGGAGATCGCCGCCGTGCTCGGCCGGGGCGAGGTGGTATGGGTCATTACCCAGGAGTACGTATCCGGCTCGCCCTATTACTGGGAGCTGGTGCAGTACGGCAAGCAGTACGGCTACGTGCGTTCCGATCAGCTGCGCCGCATGGATCCGGCCGAGCAGGCCCAGTATGAGGAGAGCCTGCGCACCCCCATGCCCGTTCAGGAGATCATTGTGACCCCCGCCCCCGTTACCCAGGGCAGCATGTCCAGCTATGGCTACGTGACCACCGATAACGTGCGCCTGCGCAGCGGCCCCGGTACCAACAATACCAGCATCCGCAAGATGAACAAGTACGCCTTCGCGCTGGTGCTGGGCACCGAGAGCAACGGCGGCGAAACCTGGTATCATATCAGCCAGGCCGGCACGGAGGGCTATGTTATGGCCCAGTATTTCCGCGTGCTCAGCCTGGGCGAGCTCAGCGAGTTTTTGACCAGCGATGAATACCGGCAGTCCAGCGCCAACGCGGCGGCTTCCAGCGGCGCGGCGTCCACGGCGGCCGGCGGCACCATCACCTCCGTGGAGGATTTCAACACCAGCGTGTGGAACAATCCCTCCCTGGTCAATGTGACCTACGAGCCCTTCAGCAGCATCATCGCCAGCCCCACGCCCGACGTGGAGCAGCTGGCGACCCCGACGCCCACCGCCACGCCCGCGAGCACCGATACGCCCACGCCCGAGCCCTCCCCGGCCCTGGCGGAGGCCGTGACCCCCGCGCCCAACGAGAAGACCTCCGGCGGCAGCGGCTGGGTATGGGGCCTGCTGGCCGCCGCGGTGGTGCTGGGCGGCGGCGGAGCCTACGGCTATTCCATCTACCGCGCCAACCAGCGCAAGCAGGCGCAGCGCGCCGCTGCCCGCAGGCAGAGCCAGCAGGCGGCCCGCTCGGGCGCGGGATACGCCCGGCCCACCCAGCAGACCGCCGCTGCGCCCCAGCGCGCCGCCTATCCGAAGCAGACCGCATCTGCCCCCGGGCAGCAGACCTCCGTATTTATGCCGCCCAAAACAGCGGCGGGGCAGACCCCGGTGAGCCGCCCTGCCCAGGGCACGCAGACCTACCAGCCCGTGCAGCCGACGCAGCCCACCCAGGGCACGCAGGCCTATCAGCCCGTGCAGCCGACGCAGCCCACCCAGGGCACGCAGGCCTATCAGCCCGTGCAGCCGTCGCAGCCGACGCAGAGCGCCCCGGACACCCAGCCGTACAGCCGTCCCACGGCCTCCGCGGCGGGTGAGGATCCCCAGGCGCCCGTCCGCCGCCATCGGCGCTCGGATAAGCACCAGGGCTAAGCCCAACAAAGGAACATGAAAAGCCGGACGCCGCCCCGGTTAAAGGGGCAGCGTCCGGCTTTTCATGTTTAGTGTTAAGAGTTGAGAGTTAATAGACTATATCCACTAACAACCAATAACTAACAACTCTCCACGCTAAGTGCATCTCGTCCAACTTCAGATTGGTAATGTTTTATCGGCATTACTTGAGCATGCCTTCCAGCCAGCAGTCGGGGGCCTTCAGATCCATGGCCTGCAGCACGGTGGGGGCCACGTTGGCCAGGCCGAATTTGCCGTCCTTCAGGGCCAGCTTTTCATCGCAGACGATGAAGGGGACGGGGTTCAGGCTGTGGGCGGTCTTGGGCTGCAGGCTGCCGTCCTTGGCCTTCTGCAGCATCTCGTCGCTGTTGCCGTGGTCGGCGGTGACCATCAGCAGGCAGCCGTGGGCCTTGCAGCAATCCCAAACGCGCTTGAGCTCCAGGTCCACGCTCTCCACGCCGATGCGGGTGGCGTCCATGTTGCCGGTGTGGCCCACCATATCGCCGTTGGGGTAGTTGCAGCGAATGAAGCCGTACTTGCCGCTTTCGATGGCTTCGATCATCTTGTCGGTGATCTCGGCGGCCTTCATCCAGGGCGCCTCGTCGAAGGAGCGCACGTCGGAGGGCACTTCCTCAAAAGTTTCCAGCTCCTCGCTGAACTTTTCAGAGCGGTTGCCGTTCCAGAAGTAGGTCACGTGGCCGTATTTCTGGGTTTCGCTGATGGCGTACTGGGGGATGCCCGCGGCCACCAGCACCTCGCTCAGGGTGTTGTGGATGGAGGGCGGGTTCACCAGGAAGCGCTTGGGCAGCTTCAGATCGCCGTCGTACTGCAGCATGCCGGCGTAGAGCACGTCGGGCTTGGGGCCGCGGTCGAAGTGATCAAAATCATCGTAATCGAAGGCCATGGAAAGCTCCAGGGCGCGGTCGCCGCGGAAGTTGAACAGCACCACGCTGTCGCCGTCCACGATGGGGCCCACGGGCTTGCCGTCCTTGCCGATGACGAAGGCGGGCAGATCCTGGTCGATGGCGCCGGTCTCCTCGCGGTAGGTCTCCACGGCCTGGCGGGCGGTATCAAACATGCGGCCCTCGCCCTTCACATGGGTCTTCCAGCCCAGGGCCACCATGGGCCAGTTGGCCTGGTAGCGGTCCATGGTCACCTTCATGCGGCCGCCGCCGCTGGCGATGCAGGCGTGGAAATCCGCGCCGTTCAGGCCGGCCATGAAGGCCTCGATATCATCCACATACTGCAGGGCGCTGGTGGCGGGCACGTCGCGGCCGTCCAGCAGGGCGTGCACGCGCACTTCCTTGACGCCCTGGGCCTTGGCGTTCCGGATCAGGGCCTTCAGGTGGCTGATATTGCTGTGCACGTTGCCGTCGCTCAGCAGGCCGATAAAGTGCAGGGTGGAGCTCTTTTTGACACAGTTGGCGGTGAGCTCCTGCCAGGTTTCCGATTCAAACAGCTTGCCGCTCTCGATGGACTCGTTGACCAGCTTGGCGCCCTGGGCGTAGATCTGGCCGCAGCCCAGCGCGTTGTGGCCCACCTCGCTGTTGCCCATATCGTCGTCGCTGGGCAGACCCACGGCGGTGCCGTGCGCCTGGATGGTGGTGTTGGGATAGATGCGGCTCATCTCGTCCAGGGTGGGGGTATGGGCATGCAGCACCATATTGCCGCCGCCCAGGTCCTTGTCGGTTTTGCCTACGCCGTCCATGACGACCAGTACAACAGGCCTTTTATTCATAGCAGGTCATTCCCTTTCTCCTGATAATTCTGTCGGTTTGCGCCCGTGCGCAACCAATAAATTATAGCATTAAAGGCGTTTAACTGTCAATTGCGCCCCGATTTCTGCGGGTGCGCAAAATGTTAAATAATATGAAATTATCTGGCGGAACTATTGCGAAATTCTTAAATAAATGTATAATGAAAGGGAAAAGGCAGGCTGCGTTCTGCCGGGGCTGATCCCCCAGATGAAGCAAGGAGGAAATCCTGTTATGAAAAAATCGATTGCGATCCTGGCCGCGATGCTGCTGATCCTGTGCGCGGCGGCCCTGGCCGAGGATGCCGGCGTGACCGGCGAATGGCACCTGCAGCGGGTGGACGTACAGGGCGTCATCGCCCTGCCCGGCGAAACCAGCATGGATGTTACCCTGAACGAGGACGGCACCGGCGTTACCTCCGATGGCGTGGCGTTTACCTGGGCCCTGACCGAGGCGGGCCTGACCATTGAAGGCGCGGACGATATCGAGAGCGCTTCCTTTGAGAACGGCGTGCTGAGCATGGAGAGCGCCATCGGCACGCTGTACTTTGGCCGCGAGGCCGTGCAGCCCATGCCCGGCGTGGCCGCCGCCCAGAGCGAGGAGGCCTTCGACGGCGTATGGCACGTGATCGGCATGAACATGGGCGGCCTGATCCTGCCCGCCGAGGCCGTGGACGTACAGGATACCATCACCATTGCCGACGGCACCGCCGTGCTGACCACGCCCGAGGGCGAGGACGGCGAGCCCATGGAGACGCACTTTGACGCCATGCTGTCCGACGGCATCCTGATCCTGACCGATACCGCGGAGGAGGAGCAGATCATGCAGTACAGCTTCTCCCTATTGGAGGACGGCACCGCCCTTTACCGCGTCAGCGTGGAGGATTTCAACGTCGATATGTATTACGCAAAGGCGGAATAAGGCCCTTCTCATTGCCGATGAACGCCGCCTCCGGATCAGCGCGCTGGTCCGGAGGCGTTTTTTTGCCCCCAAAGGAGACATAAATATCCGCTCCGGCCAATAAAAAAGAGTGGTTTTTCGGCGTTCCCGGCTTGATATTATTGTCGATTTCGGCTATAATATTACAGTTTAGGAAGAAAGGGGGCAGCACGGGATTGGCGGATAAAAAGCGGGCGGCGTACGCGCGCAGATGGAAGTATGCTTTGCTGCCCTGTGCCCTGCTGTGCTTTATGTACGGCCTGTGGGGCTCCATCGAGGTGTACCTGGGCAACGCGGGCGGCTTCCGCCTGACCTATCTGGAGGCGGTGATCCCGCTGGCGCTGTCGGCCGCTGCCGCTTGTCTGATATTGACCTCTTTGGTTTCCCTGCTGCGAAAACGCGCCTTTACCCTGACGCTGTGCCTGATGCTGGCGCTGGCGGTATGCAGCTATGTACAGAACCTGTTTTTGAATCTGGATCTGGGCCTGCTGGACGGCGAGGAGATCGACTGGAGCCAGTACAGCAGCCACGGGGTATCCAATCTGCTGATCTGGGCGGGCATCCTGATTGGCGTAACGGGCGGGCTGATGATGCTGCGCAAGCGCACGCGCCGGGTGGTACGGGCGGTCAGCGCCGTGCTGCTGGCGGTGCAGGTGATCTCCTTCGGCGTGGTCAGCGTGCAGCATATGACCAGTACCCAGGAGGACGGCCGCGAGGATACCTACGTGCTGATGGGCAACCAGCAGTTTGACGTATCCGCCGAGGGCAATGTGATCGTTTTCCTGCTGGATTACTTCAGCAACGATTATATCGACGCCGCGCTGAAGCTCTATCCCGACCTGCTGGAGCCGCTGCGCGATTTTACCTACTACGATAATTACGATCCCTGCTATATCGGCACCTTCCCGTCGGTGGTGCATATGCTGACCGGCAACGATTTTGACAATACCGTGCCCATCGATACCTGGTTTCAGCAATCCTGGGAAGGGGAAACTTCCCGATATTTCTACTCCCAGCTGACGGAGAACGGCTACAAGTTCAATTTCTTCGATTCCAACAGCGATTACTTTGGCATCCGCTACGCCGATCCCTATGTGGATAACCTGCGCATGCTCAGCGCGGATGATTATTCCGTGCGCTATGACCGGCTGATCGGCACCATGGTCAAGCTGGCGGCCTACCGCTACGCCCCCCATGTGCTGAAGGAGGGCCTGGCGCCGGATTCCTTCAGCTTCCTGCGCATGGCCCCGCTCAACCGCGACGGCGGCGAGCTGATCAAATGCGAAAACCGCCACAACTTTTACAACAAGCTGGTAAGCCAGGGCCTGCAGACGGTAAAGGGCGACGGCAAATACTTTATCATCGAGTTCCTCAAGGGCACCCATCCGCCCTATCACCTGACCGCCGAGGGCCAGTACGACCCGAACGCCACCCTGGAGCAGACCGCCGCCGGCTATATGACCATCGTGGCGGAATACCTGCGGCAGCTGAAGGCGCTGGGCGTGTACGACGACGCCACCATCATCATCACCTCCGATCACGGCGACAAGGAAAACAGCATGCAGGTGATGTACTTTATCAAGGAGGCCGGCGTTCACCGGGAGCAGATGGCGGTGTCCTCCGCCCCCGTCAGCCATCAGGAGCTGCTGGGCACCATCCTGACCAACATCGGCGTGGAGACCGACCTGCCCACCATTTACGATTTTGCCAGCGGCGATGTGCGGGAGCGCACCGTGATGCGCAATTATATCGATACGCGGTACCCCTATGTGCCCAAGTACCACAGCACGGCCCTGGGCACCCATACCGTGATGTACGCCTACACCTATACCGGCGACCGCCGGGAGCTGCGCAAGCAGTTCCGCCGCGGGCCCACCGAGATCCTGCCGCTCACCGAATCCTTCAACTGAAAAGGGGAAGCTGAACATGAAAAAGTCGCTGTGCTGCCTGCTGCTGACGCTGGCGCTGCTGCTGTCCATGGGCGCGGCCCAGGCCGACGCCAATCGGATCACCGGGGAGATCGTGGAGGTCGCGTCCCCGGGGGATGTGCAGGTCCTTTGGGATACCGGCGCCTTTGAGGCCACCTTTAACGACAGGCAGTTCATGGGACGGATCGAGGCGGACGGCACGCTGCTGCTGGGCAATGGCAAAAATGCCCTGCGCCTGGGCGCGCTGCCCGATCGGGCGCTGCTGGACGCCCTGCTTGAGCGGCTGGATAAGGAGCCCGTTTTTAAGAGCAGCATTTATTCCTCCCTTTTCACCCACGCCCAAAGCATCGAGCTGACCGCCAACGAGGTATGCGGCTATCTGCGCACGCTGCTGAACCTCTGCCCGCTGCTGGATCCGGACGGCAGCCTGCGCCACGTGGCCGAAGCCCAGCCGGGCGGCGATATCTGGGCCACTGTGACCCGCTATTCCGCCGCCGACCAAAGCCAGTATCCCGACGCCCTGACATTGCAGCTTAACGTGTTTTCGCCCGTGCTGCCCGCCGTGTGGATCGAGTATTACCGCACCGATAACAACGGCAGCAATTTCAAGATCGCCGTCAGCAATCAGCCCGTGACCGACTGGGACGAAACGATCAGCGCTCTGGCCGAGACCGAGCCGGGGGACGGCAGCCTGGGCAAATTGATCAGCGGCTTCACCGCCACCTATGATGACGGCTCCGAGACCTGGCATTACCTGGAGGTCACGCTCTTTGGCTTCAGCCGCCAGTATCAGCTGGAGGCCGATATCTACCAGGATGATACCGACGCCGCGCGCTGGCGGGCCGAGATCGTGATCAACGACGAGGGGGCCGGCAGCGCGGTGGCAAAGCTGGCGCTGGAGAACGAGGCCAGCAGCCTGACGCCCGCGCCGGCGCTGGACGGTCTGGAGGTCGTGGACGGCACGGACGGCCTGGACGAGGCCGAGCAGCAGCTGCTGGGCGTGGACGGGTTCAGCCTGTAACAGAATAACCCTCCCCATCGTAGGATGATGCGGGAGGGTTTTTTATGGGCAAATATAAGGTGTACGGATACGCGATCTGCAAAAACGAGCGCAAATTTGCCGCCCGCTGGATGGCGGCCATGGCCGAGGCCGACGGGGTGTATGTGCTGGATACCGGGTCGGAGGACGGCAGCGCGGCGCTGCTGCGCAGCTTGGGCGCGCAGGTGGAGGAGGCGGCCATCGATCCCTGGCGGTTTGATACGGCGCGCAACCGCTCCCTGGATATGGTGCCGGAGGATGCCGATATCTGCGTCTGCACCGATCTGGACGAGGTGATCAGCCCGGGCTGGCGGCAGCGGCTGGAGGAGGCCTGGAAGCCCGGCACGCGGCTGGCGCGGTATAAATACGTATGGTCCTTTACCGGGGACGGCCGGGAGGATGTGGTGTTCGATATCGAAAAGATCCACGCCCGGCAGGGCTTCCGCTGGGTCAACCCGGTGCACGAGGTGCTGCGGGACGATCAGGGTCCGGGCCCTGCGGTGCGGGTGGCGGATATGCAGGTGGATCACCATCCGGACAGCGCCAAATCCCGGGCGCAGTATCTGCCGCTGCTGGAGCTGGCGGTGCGGGAGGACCCGACCAATGACCGCAACATGCACTACCTGGGCCGGGAGTATTTTTTCCACGGCGATTATCAGCGGGCTATCGATACGCTGAACCGGCATCTTTCCCTGCCCGGGGCCACCTGGCGGGAGGAGCGCTGCGCCTCGCTGCGGTATATGGCCCGGGCGTATGCGGGGCTGGGGGATGCCGCCGGCCAGCAGGCCAGCCTGCTGCGCGCCGCCGCCGAGGCGCCCTTCCTGCGGGAGCCCTGGATGGATCTGGCGCGCCTTTTCTATGACCGCGGGGAATGGGAGGGCGTGCTCTTTGCCTGCCGTAAGGCGCTGGATATCGCTGCCCAGCCCCGCAGCTATATCACCGAGTCCGCCTGCTACGGCGCGCTGCCCTGGGATCTTTTGTCCATCGCCTGCTGGCGGCTGGGCCTGGCCGGCCGTGCCCGGGAGGCGGTGGAGCAGGCCCTGCGCCTGGCCCCCGGAGACGCGCGGCTGGAAAAGAACCGGGAGCTGATGGCCGCGGATGCTATTGAACCCTGATTGAAGGCATACACAAACAGAAATTGGACGGGGAAGGTACGCGCTTTCTTCCCGGGGAAGAAAGCTGCAAAGAAGCCAGCTGCGGATGCTGCTTGGGTGGTTGAACCGGCAGCTTCCCGCAGTTGCTTCGATCACGCCGTCCACCGCTCCCGGACAGGGCGGCAAAGCCGCCCGACCTGTGCGCAAAGCGCACAGGGAAAAGCCAGAAAAATTACCGAAAAACAAGCTCACTTGTTTTATCGGAATTTTTCTG
>CADAHU010000071.1 GCA_902787835.1 uncultured Eubacteriales bacterium | reverse complement strand
TTGGCAGGCGCAAGCGAACCGCCTGCGGGCGTCAGGATGACACACGCGGGAGTGGGGCGGGATGGTATTAAATAACTTGAATCAAGCCCGGCAGCAAAAGGGCCCCGCCTTTGGCGGACGCAAGCGAACACAGGCTCCGGATGACAGCGTTTAGGAAGAAGGAACTTTTTTCCGTCCGTTCGGCTTAAGCCGTCCAGCCCGCCCTCCGCTGAAAACCGGCCCAAGGGCAGGTTATCCGGGCGCTACAGGCCCGGGAACGGTGGCAGGCGTTAAAGCCTGTTGGCTTATATCCTGCAGCATTTACGGCGACAAACGCAGCCTCTTTCGGTTCCTTTCTGGGCGGCAGAAAGGAACGCTCCCGTCCGTCCCTTCCCCGCAAATCCCAATTTGCGTGTGTTCGCGTATTTGAAGATTGATTTCAGGTAAAAAACATTGCTTACGGAGGTAACCATGGCAAGAACCGAAAATGTGGAGCTCACCGTGCTGTGCCTGCTGGAGGACGGCGGCCGCATCCTGCTGCAAAACCGCGTGAAGCGGGACTGGCAGGGCTATACCCTGCCGGGCGGCCATGTGGAGCCCGGCGAATCCATCGTGGACGCGGTGAAGCGTGAAATGCGGGAGGAAACCGGGCTTGAAATCATCGCGCCCCGGCTGGCGGGCGTCAAACAGTTTCCCATTCCCGGCGGGCGGTACATCGTTTTTCTGTTCAAGGCCACCCGGTATACCGGCACGCTTTCCTCCTCCGAGGAGGGAGAAATGGCCTGGATCCCCTATGACCGTCTCCCGGAGATACGCACCGTGGAGGATTTTGCCGATCTGCTACGCGTCATCAACAACCCGGAGCTGACGGAATTCCAGTACCTGACGGACGGAGAGCAATGGAATGTGCTGATCAGGTAACGCATCGCAGGGATCGTTTTTTTCGTGTATCCAAATAACACTCCATAACATAAACCGACGCCCCATCAGCACGGGACGCCGGTTTGTTTTTATAATGCTTCCGCTGTGAATGCGCCGGATCGAATAACGATTGTTTCCCGAAAGCCCGCCGCCAGCGCCAGCTCCCGCGCCAGGTCAAAGCCGCAGTCCAGCTTTTCCCGGTCGTGGCAGTCGCTGTTGATCATGATGGCGCAGCGGCGCTGGCGCAGCTCCCGCAAGATCCACAGGGCAGGATAGGGCGTGCTGCGGTATCCCCGGGCCATGGCCCCGGTATTGATCTCAAAGATCGTACCCGGGCTGCCCAGCGCCTCCAGCGCCTCCATCACCGCCGCGCGGTAGCGGGGATGCTGCTGATCAAAAAAGGCGCAGCTCTCCTCAAACTTGGTGATCAGATCAAAATGCCCGATGATATCGCAGGCCGTAACCTCCCGGACCCGGGCCACCGCGGCATAATAATCGGCAGCGTAGGCGTAGGGATCGCCGCGATAAGCGGTCTCGATGTTCCATTTCGCCTTCTCGGCCTTCCAATCGACGCTCAGGTGCATGCCGTCCTTCTCCAGCCAGTGCACCGAGCCGATGGCGTAATCATAGGCGGGATCCCGGCGGCCTGCCAGAATATCCTGCTCGATGCCGCAGTATATCTCCATGCGGCCCGCATACCGCGCCTTGAGCGCCGCCACCGCCCGGCGGTACTGCGCCTCCTTTTCCGGCGTCATGCCGCAGTCCGAAAAGGCGGGATCCTTATGCCCCGAAAAGCCCAGCGCACCAAACCCCAGGGAAAAGGCCTTTTCCGCCATTTCCGCCGGGGTATCCCGGCCGTCGCAGTATATGGAATGGGTATGAAAATTACTGCGCGCCACCGGTCATCTTCTCCTGCTTGATCTTGTGATCGATCACATGGCGGGAGGCCAATTCCTTCCGGATATCCTCCAGGGAGATGCCCATCTCCACCATCATCACCATCACATGGTAGCAAAGATCGGCCACCTCGTAGATGGTCTCCGCCTTGTCATCGGCCTTGGCGGCGATGATCACCTCGGTGCATTCCTCGCCCACCTTTTTGAGAATCTTATCGATGCCCTTGGCGAACAGATAGCTTGTATAGGAGCCCTCGGGCAAGGTCTCCTTGCGGCCCTTGAGCAGCTCCATCAGCCCCTGCAGCTCAAAGGCCTCCGGCTCCTCCCCGCGATAAATCTCCTCAAAGAAGCAGCTGTCCGCCCCGGTATGGCAGGCCGGGCCCTCCTTGCGCACCAGCACGGTGAGGGCGTCCCGGTCGCAGTCGGCGGTGATGGATACGATATGCTGATAGTTGCCGCTGGTTTCCCCTTTGAGCCACAGCTCCTGCCGGGAGCGGCTCCAGAAGCAGGTGAGCCCCTTCTCCATGGAGATTTTGAGGCTTTCCTTGTTCATATAGGCCAGGGTCAGCACCTTTTTGCTGTCCGCGTCCACCACGATGGCGGGGATCAGACCTTTTTCATCAAACTTAAGCTGATCGATATCAAACATTTTTTCATCTCCTGACGATAATTCCGTTTTCTGCCAGCGTATCCTTCAGATCCGGGATGCGTACCTCGCCGAAATGGAAGATGGAGGCGGCCAGCCCGGCATCCACCCGGGGCAGGGTTTTGAACAGGGTGACAAAATCCTGAATGCCGCCCGCGCCGCCGGAGGCGATCACCGGCACGCTGACGGCGTCGCACACGGCGGAGAGCATCTCCAGATCAAAGCCGCCCTTGACGCCGTCGGTATCGATGGAGTTGACCACGATCTCCCCCGCGCCCATCTCCACGCAGCGCTTGATCCAACCGATGGCCTCCATGCCGGTATCCTCGCGCCCGCCCTTGGCGAACACATGGAATACGCCGTCCACCCGCTTTACATCAGCGGAGAGCACCACGCACTGATCGCCGTAGCGCCGGGCGGCCTCCCGCACCAGATCGGGATTGCGGATGGCCCCGCTGTTGACGCTGACCTTGTCCGCTCCGCACTTGAGCACCCGGTCGAAATCCTCCACGGTGTTGATGCCGCCGCCCACGGTCAGCGGGATGAACACCGTGGACGCCGTCTCCACCAGGATATCGGTGAACAGGGCGCGGCCCTCCGCAGAGGCGGTGATATCATAGAAAACCAGCTCGTCCGCCCCGTGATCGGAGTAATACCGGGCCAGCTCCACCGGGGAGTTCACATCGGCCAGGCCCTGAAAATTGACGCCCTTTACCACCCGTCCGTCCCGCACATCCAGGCAGGGAATGATCCGTTTTGTAATCATATCGCCGTTTCCTCTATCGCTTGTTTCAGATCGATGGCCCCGGTATAAAGCGCCTTGCCCAGGATCGCGCCATACAGGCCCATATCCCGCAGGGCGCGCACGTCCTCCAGGGTGCTGACGCCGCCGGAGGCCACAAAATTCATGGCGTATTTCGCCGACAGCCTTTTGTACAGCGTCCGGTTTGTTCCCTGCATGGCCCCGTCCCGAGAGATATCGGTGCAGATCACCGTATCCACGCCCAGCTGCTGCAGCTCCGCGCAGAAGCTCTCCAGCGTATCCGCGCTGGTTTCCCGCCAGCCCTTGATGGCCACGTGGCCGTCCTTCACATCCACGCCCACGGCCACCCGCGCGCCATAGCGCGATACCGCCGCCTGCAGGAAGGCCCGATCGGTCACCGCCGCCGTGCCCAGGATCACCCGGAATACGCCGGCGTCCAGGTATTTTTCGATCACATCCGCGCTGCGGATGCCGCCGCCGATTTCCACCTGCAGGCCGCTTTGACGGGCCACCGCGGCCACGATATCAAAATTGGGCGTGCCGCCGTCCCGGGCGCCTTCCAGATCCACCATGTGCAGGTATTCCGCCCCCGCCTCCCGGAAGCCCCGGGCCACGGCCAGCGGATCCTGGCTGTACACGGTCATCTGGGCATAATCGCCCTTGAACAGGCGCACGGCCTGGCCTTGTACCAGATCGATGGCTGGAAAAAGTTTCATTTTTCCTCCTTACAGATCGCAGAATGCCCTGAGGATCTTCATGCCCACCTGGCCGCTCTTTTCCGGGTGGAACTGGCAGCCGTACACGTTTTCCCGCTGCACGGCGGCGGTAAGCGGCGCGCCGTACTCCGCGGAGGCCACCAGGGCGCTGCCGCAGTCCGCCGCGTAATAGGAATGGACAAAGTACACGCAGTCGCCCTCCCGCACGTCGGCAAACAGCGGGCAGTCCCGCCGATCGAAGTGCAGAGCGTTCCAACCGATATGCGGGATCTTCAGATCGCTCGGGATCACCTCGGCGATGGGCCGCACGCTGCCCGGGATCAGCCCCAGGCCCGGATGCTCGCCGTACTCATAGCTTTTATCAAACAGCAGCTGCATGCCCAGGCAAATGCCCAGCAGCGGCGTGCCGCGCCCGGCCGCGGCGGTCAGCGCCTGATCCAGACCCAAATCGCGCAGCTTTTTCGCCGCGTCGCCGAAAGCGCCCACGCCGGGCAATATGATCTTATCGGCGCACAGGATCTCCTCCGGATCGCCGGAGACCCGCGCCTCAGCATCCACGAAGCCAAAGGAGCTCTTAAGCGAGAACAGGTTGCCCACGCCGTAATCCACAATGATCATCATAGCATGCCTTTCGTGGACGGGATCTCATCCGCCGCCGCGGGGTCGATGTTCACCGCCTGGCGCAGCGCCCGGCCAAAGGCCTTGAAGGCCGCCTCCAGAATGTGATGGGTGTTGGTGCCGTCCAGCTGCCGCAGGTGCACGGTGGCCGCGGCGCTGCGGGCGAAGGCCCAGAAGAACTCCTCCCCCAGCTCGGTATCAAAATCCCCCACCTTGGCGGCGGGCAGCTCCAGATGATACCGCAGCATGCAGCGGCCGGACAGATCCACGGCGCAGAGCACCAGCGTTTCATCCATGGGCAGCAGCATGCTGCCGTACCGGGTAATGCCGCGCTTATCGCCCAGCGCCTGGGCGAAGGCCTGGCCCAGTACGATGCCGATATCCTCCACGGAATGGTGGTAATCCACCTGGGTATCCCCCGCGCAGCGCACCGCCAGATCAAACCGGCCATGGCGGGCAAACAGCGTCAGCATATGATCCAGAAAGCCGCAGCCGGTATCGATCTCCGCCCGGCCCGCGCCATCCAGATCGATGGACAGCGTGATATCGGTTTCCGCCGTCTTGCGGCTGATTTCGGCTTTTCTCATGCCTGCGCCTCCTTCAGTATCTCCCCGGTGGCGGCGATCAGCGCCTCCATCTGCTCCCGGGTGCCGATGGTGATACGCACATAGGGCGCGGTACGCGGCGCGCTGAAGTAGCGCACCAGGATGCCCCGGGCCTTGAGGCTCTTATAATACGCCTCGCCGGTCAGCCCCGGATGCCCCGCAAACAGGAAATTGGCGCTGGAATCCAGCACATTGAAGCCCATCTCCCGCAGCCGGTCCGCCGTCCAGGCGCGGTTTTCCATGATAACGCAGCAGTTTTGCATATAGGCTTCATCCGCGTCCAGCACCGCCGAGCCGATGGCCAGGCTCATGCGGTTGACGTTGTAGGGATTGAGGCTGCAGCGGATGCCGTCCAGCTCGGCGATCAGCGCGGCGGGGCCGATGATATAGCCCAGACGCGCGCCGGCCAGGGAACGGGATTTGGAGAAGGTCTGTACCACCAGCAGATTTTCATATTTTTTGACCAGCGGCACGCAGCTCTCCGCCCCGAAATCCACATAGGCCTCATCCACCACCACCAGCCGGTCGGGCCGGGAGGCGACGATGATCTCCAGCATGTCCCGGGGCAGCGCCAGGCTGGTGGGCGCGTTGGGATTGGCCAGAATCAGCGGGCAATCCGCCGCCAGGCAGGCCTCCACATCCACCGAGAAATCGGCCCGCAGGGGCAATTCGATAAAGGGCACATGATACAGCCGGCACAGCACCGGATACAGGCCGTAGGTCACATCGCAAAAGGCGAAGGGGTGCTCCGCGTCGCCATAGGCCAGGGTGATGAAGTTCAGCGCTTCATCGGAGCCGTTGGTCAGCAGCACGTTTTCCATATCCACGCCATAGCGCTTCGCCAGCCGCTCCCGCACGCTGCGGCACAGCGGATCGGAATACAGGTTGCATTTGGCGGCGTCCGCCGCGGCGGCCTGCACGGCCTCCGGCGCGGGCGGGAAGGGACTCTCGTTGGTGTTCAGCTTGATATACTGCATGTCCTGGGGCTGCTCCCCGGGCACATAGGGCACCAGATCCCGGTGACGGGCGCTGAGGAAACGGCTCATTTACGATCCTCCTCCTGCCGGGAAAGCACGCTGCGGGCATGGGCCTCCAGGCCCTCGGAGCGGGCAAACTTGGCCACGCTGTCCGCCACCTTGCCCAGCGCGTCGGCGGTATAATAGGAGAACTGGGTTTTTTTGACAAAATCATCCACCGACAGCGGGCTGGAGAAGCGCGCCGTGCCCATGGTGGGCAGGGTGTGGTTGGGACCGGAGAAGTAATCGCCCAGCGCCTCGGGGCAGAAGCGGCCCATGAAAACGCTGCCGGCGTTTTTGACCTTATCCAGCCAGTCGAAGGGCTGATCCAGGCACAGCTCCAGATGCTCCGGGGCGATGGTGTTGGCCACGTCGATGGCCTGGGCGATATTTTCGCATACGATGATCTTGCCAAAGCCGTCGATGGACGCTCGGGCAATCTCCTGCCGGGGCAGGACGGCAAGCTGCTTTTCGATCTCCGCCGCCACGGCCTGGGCCAGCAGCGTGGAATCGGTGACCAGCACGGCGGCGGCCACCTTATCGTGCTCCGCCTGGCTCAGCATATCGGCAGCCACATGGCGGGGATTGCTGCCGCCGTCGGCCACGATCAAGATCTCGCTGGGACCGGCGATCATATCGATGGAAACCTGGCCGTACACCTGTTTTTTGGCCTCGGCCACAAAGGCGTTGCCCGGGCCGACGATCTTATCCACCCGGGGCACTGTCTGGGTGCCGTAGGCCAGGGCGGCGATGGCCTGGGCGCCGCCCGTTTTGAACACCCGGTCCACGCCGGCCACCTGGGCCGCCGCCAGGATCACGGGGTTCACCGCGCCGTTCTTGGCCGGGGTGGCGATCACCAGCTCTTTGCAGCCCGCCAGCTTGGCGGGGATGGCGTCCATCAGCACGGTGGAAGGATAGGCCGCCGTGCCGCCGGGAACGTAGAGGCCCACCTTTTCGATGGGGATCACCTTCTGGCCCAGCACGATGCCGTCCTTCTCGCTGATCACAAAGCTGCTGCGCACCTGATGTTTATGGAAATCGCGGATGTTATCCGCCGCCCGGCGCATGATCTCCACCAGCTCGGGATCCACCGCCTCCATGGCCTGGCGGTATTCCTCGGCCGTTACCTCCAGGCTGTCCGGCGCGCCGCCGTCAAATTTTTCGGCGTACTCCCGCAGGGCAGCATCGCCGTTTTTGCGCACGTTGGCAATAATATCGCTGACGATCCCCGCCACGTCGGTCTTGATTTCTCCGCGGAAAAAGATCTGCTCGTCGGGGATCTCGCCGTACCGCATGATTTTGATCATTGGTCTGCCTCCTGTACCGTCCGTTTTTCCAGCGCCGCGCTGATGGCGGCGATCTCCGCGTTTTTGAATTTGTAGCTGACCTGGTTGGCGATCAGCCGGGCGCTGATGGGCACGATGGTCTCCAGCGGCGCCAGGTGATTTTCCAGCAGCGTTTTGCCGGTCTCCACAATATCCACGATCACATCGGAAAGCCCCAGCAGCGGGGCCAGCTCGATGGAGCCGTTCAGATGGATGATATCGATCTCCCGGCTGCGGGAGGAATAATGTCCCCGGGCGATGTTGGGGAATTTGGTGGCCACCCGCAGCGGGCGGGAGGGATCATCCTCAAAATCCGCCGGCCCGGCCACGCACATGCGGCACCGGCCCATGCCCAGGTCCAGCAGCTCGTAGATATCGGGCTGGTACTCCAGCAGGATATCCTTGCCCGCCACGCCCAGGTCCGCCGCGCCGCGCTCCACATAAATGGCCACGTCGGAGGGCTTTACCCAGAAATAGCTGACCCCGGCCTCGGGATTTTCAAAGATCAGCTTGCGGTTTTTTTCATGGATGGAGGGGCAGCCGTACCCCGCCTGCTCAAACAGGGCGTACACGCCCTCGCCCAATCTGCCCTTGGGCAGCGCGATATTGACCAAATCAGGCACCCCCCATTGTTTCGATCCGGCCATAGCGGCCCGCGTCCTGCTGCCGCTGTACCCGCACGGTCAGCCCCTCCCTGCGGAGGGCGTCCGCCCGCGCCATCACATCCACCGGAGCGCAGCCTTCATCGTAAAGCAGCAGCACATCGGCATCCAGCCCGCGTTCTCCGGCGGGCAGCTGGGCCAGCAGATCCAGGTACACCGCAAAGCCGATGGCCCCGGCCTTTTTGCCCAGCTTTTTGACCAGGTTATCGTACCGGCCGCCGGAAAGGATGCCGGTATGCAGCCCGGGCACATAGCCGCGGAACACCAGGCCGTTGTAATAGCTCAGATCCTGCAGGATGGAAAAATCCAGGTTGACCGCCACGCCGCCGTCCAGCAGCGCGCAGAGCGCCTCCAGCTCCCCCGCGGCCTCCGTCATGGCGTCGTTCAGGCAAAGCGCCCGCAGCCCCGGCAGCAGCTCCCGGGCCGGGCCGTACATCCGCGCCAGCTCCTGCCACACATGGGCCGCCGCCGGGGCGATGCCCTTCTGCTCGCACAGCTGGCGCAGGTTATGGACGTTCTTTTCATGCAGATACCCCAGCAGCGCGCGCCGGGTGGAGCCGCCGGCCTCGGTGGCCTCCAGCAGCCCGCTCAGGAAGGCCACGGAGGCGATATCCAAAATGGCCTGATCCGATATGCGGCGCAGGCTCTCCGCCGCCAGGGTCAGCACCTCCAGCTGGGTATACAGATCGATCTCCCCGATGCACTCCAGCCCCGCCTGGGGGATCTCCCGAAACTCATGGGAGGCCCCGGTATCGCGGTACACGTTTTCGTGGTAGCAGATCTTCTGCTGACCGCCGCGGTAATTTTTGATCACGGACAGCGTCACGTCGGGCTTGAGCGCCATCAGGCGGCCGTCGGTATCGGTGAAGGTCAGGATATTGCCCCCGGTGACAAAGCTGCGGTTTTGCAGGTAGAGATCGTAGGGCTCAAACTTGCTCATCTTATACAGCCGATAGCCGTAGGAGGTATACAGCTCCCGCAGGGAATGCTCCATGGCCTCGCTGCGATCGAACAGCGTTTTTCCGTTTCCGGTCTGCATGGGGTCTCCTTTCGCAATAAAAAAGGATATACATAAGTATTATACTATATCCGCCCATTCCCTGCTGATTTTTATTTGTTTTTATGCGGGGCGCGCGGAAATAAAATTCTCTTTTTGGATACCGGGGGTTGATGACGCATGGTCCGGGGCTGTATACTGTAACCAGCACAATCAACCTTGCGGATCGCTGGGAGGGATCATTATGCTTTCCTACATCATCGTCGGCTCCGGCTACCGGGCGGAATACTTTGCCCGCGTCGCCCGTACCTATCCCGATCTGTTTCGCGCGCTTTTCCTGTGCCGCTCGGAGGAAAAGGCGGCGCTGGTGAAGGCGCACACCGGCATCGACGCCGTGCTTTCCGTGGACGATTGCCTGGCCTTCCAGCCCGATTTTATCGTGATCGCGGTGGATCGCGGGCACATCGCCGACGTGGCGGAGGAATGGATCGCCCGGGGCTATCCCGTGGTGACCGAAACGCCGGTGGGCGATACCGTGGACAAGCTGCGCAGGCTGTGGCGGCTGGGCCAGCAGGGCGCGAAGATCGTCTGCTGCGAGCAATACCACCGCTACCCCATCCTGGCCGCCGGGCTGGAGGCCATCCGGCGCGGCATGATCGGCGCGCCGTCCTCGCTGTATATGTCGCTGCTGCATGATTATCATGGCGCCAGCGTGATCCGCAAAGCGCTGCAAATCGCCCCCGGGGAGGAGTACGCCCTGCATGGCATGCGGCAGCGCAATCCTGTGGCGGAGACCGATTCCCGGTACGGGGCGATCCTGGACGGGCGGATCAAGGAGGTGGATCGGGACACGATGCACATCTCCTTCGCCTCCGGGAAGGAAGCGATTTACGATTTCAGCTCCATTCAGTATCGATCCTACATCCGCTCCCGGCATCTGATGGTCCGCGGCGACCGCGGCGAATGGAGCGATACCCTGCTGATGTACCTGGATGCGGCCAATCAGCCGCAAAAAGCCTTCCTGCTGCCGGAGATCCCGGATAAATACCGCGCGCTGGACACCCAGGCGCTGCGGGATGCCCGGCGGAACTGGCTTCCCTTCCTGGCCCCGGATACCGTGCAGGACGAATACGCCATCGCCTCCATCCTGCTGGATATGGGCGATTATCTGTCCGGCGGCCCCTCCCCCTATCCCCTGGAGGAGTCCATGGAGGACGCCTGGTTCTGGCTGCTGCTGAACGAGGCGGCGCAGAATCCGTGGCAGGAGATCGCCGCCCGCCGTCGTCCCTGGCTGGAATAACCAGGCCGCGCGCTCCATTCCGCCCGTATTTCCCCTTGAATCAAGGAAGCCCGGAGGGTTATGCAGCCTCCGGGCTTTTTTATTTGATTATACCATCAGCCCTTGACGCTGCCCAGCGCCATGCCGGTGACAAAGTACTTTTGCAGGAAAGGATACACCACCAGAATGGGCACGGTGGAGATCACGGTGATGGCGCAGCGGATGGTGATGGGCGTGGTCTGAGTGGTGCTGCGCAGCGCGTCCGCCGAGGTTTTGGCGGCGTTGGCGCTGGCCTGGGTGGATACTGCAGGCTGTGCAGGTTTTTCTGGCCGCCGCAGTACAGATGGGTATCAAACCAGCTGTTCCAGCTGCCCACGGCCACGAACAGCGCCACGGTGGCTAGCACGGGCTTGCACAGCGGGAAGATGATCTGCCAGAACACGCGGATATCCCCCGCGCCGTCGATGCGCGCCGATTCCACCAGCGCGTCGGGCAGGCCGGCGATGTAGGTGCGGATCACGATCATATTGAAGCATGAGAACATGGTGGGCACGATGTACACCCAGTAGCTCTTGCTCAGGCCCAGGGTTTTGGAGATCAGCAGGTAATTGGGGATCAGGCCGGCGTTCACATACATGGTCAGCACCATTACGGTGGTGATGAACTTGCGCAGCACATACTCCTTGCGGGAGAGGGTGAAGGCCAGCATGCTGGTCCAGAACAGGTTCATCAGCGTAATGAGCACCGTTTTGGAGGCGGAGATCCAGGCTGCCTGATACACGGCGTTATCGGACAGGATGGACTGATAGCTCTTGAGGCTGAACACCCGGGGCCACAGGCCGATATCGCCGCGCAGGGCGTCGGTGCCCTCGTTGAAGGAGTAGGCCACGGTATTGATGACCGGGTACAGGGTGGTGAACATGAGCACGATCAGGATCACCGCGTTGACCACCGGGAAAACGCGATCATGCCCGATGCCATGGGATTTTTTGATTCTTGGCGTATAGGCTGTCATCTGTCTTCCCTCCCGTCAGATCAGGGTGTCCTCGCCCAGCCGCTTGGACACGTAATTGGCGCCGATCAGCAGCACGATGGCCACCACGCTCTTGAACATGCCGGCGGCGGTGGCGACGCCGTATTGCTGCTTGGAGATGCCGTACTTGAGCACAAAGATATCAATGGTCTGGGACCAATCCATGACCACCGAGGAGCCCAGCAGGTACTGGATCTCGAAGCCCGCTTCCATCAGATGGCCGATGTTCATGATCAGCAGGATCACAAAGGTGGATTTGATGCCGGGCAGGGTCACATGCAGGATGCGGTTGAAGCGGCCCGCGCCGTCGATGGAGGCCGCCTCATACAGGCAGGGGTCGATGGCCGTCATGGCGGAAATGTAGATGATGGTGTTCCAGCCCACTTCCTTCCACACGTTGATCACGCCCACCAGCCACCAGAAATACTTGCCCTCACCCAGGAAGAACACCGGGCTTTTTACCAGGCCCACGGACATCAGCAGGTTATTGATGGCGCCGTTGCTGGCAAAGATGTTCTGGGCCATGCCCACCACGATAACCATACTGAGGAAGTGGGGCAGGTAGGTGACCGTCTGCACGGTGCGCTTGAAGCCGCGGTTGCGCACCTCGTTGAGCAGCACCGCCAGCAGGATGGAGGACACCGTGCCGAACACCAGGTTGATCACGCTCATGGCCAGGGTATTGCGGATGCTGTTGATAAAATCCTCGCGGCCAAAAAGCCACTGGAAGTTCTGCAGCCCCACAAACTTGCTGCCCAGCAGGCCGGTCTTCGGCTTGTAATCCTGGAAGGCCGTGATCCAGCCCCACATGGGGCCATAGTTGAACAGCAGCACGTACAGCAGCATGGGCACCGACATGAGCATCAGCTGCCACTGGCCGCCCAGGGTGCGCCAGAAGCCCTTTTTCCTTACGGGCCTTATATTCTGTTGGGTTCCCTTTGCGATACTGCTCATGGCAATACCCCTCTCTTCTCAAAGGCCAGGGGGAGAGAAGCCGATTCCCTCCCCCTGGTTTTTATGGTTGCGTATGATTACTCGCCAAGCACCTTGGCGGCCTCGGCCTGGACGGCCTGCCACATGTACTCGCCGAAAGCGGTGGCGGAGGGGGTGATCTTCTCCACGAATTCATCCCACAGGGCGTCAAAATCGGCGGGATCGCACATGATCAGCTCGGGCAGCATCTTGTCCTGGATATCCAGGAAGTCCTGATGCTCCACGTCCACGGGGGTGTAGTCGATCTGCCAGGCTTCGCCATAGGGCGCCAGCTCGATGGGCGGATTGACGAAATCAGCAAACTTGCTGTAACCGTAAGCAGCCAGGAACTCCTTGTCATATTCGTTCATCAGGCCCAGCACGATTTCAGGCTGGTTGGCGGGATCCCAGCAGTTGCCGGCATACTCGCCTTCCAGGATCCAGCCCTGCTTCTTGGGGCTGCTCTCGAAGAAGGCCAGCGCGCGGTTGTGGATCTTCCAGGTGGAGTCGTTGCGCTGCGCATACTGCTCTTCGGTCATCAGCAGGCGGCCGTCTTCCACATAGTAGTCCTCGCCCTCGATGCCCCAGTTGAAGATCAGCTGCCATTCATCGCTCATCATTTCTTCCCACATGGCGATGATGCGCTCGGGGCACTGGCAGTTCACGGAGATGCCGAAGCCGCGGCGGACATTGGGCAGGGAGCCGTTCACATAGTGCTCTTCGATCTCGCGGCCGTCCACATACTCAGGATCGTACACCAGGCCCAGGGCCACATAGGTGTTCTTATCCATCTTGGCGTCCTTCAGGGCAGCGGTGGCGTTGCCGAAGTCCCAGGCCTGATCGAACATGCCGAGCACGATGCCGCTGGACAGCTGGGCAATGTACTGGTCATAGTTCATAACGAAGGTATCCTTGCTGATCAGGCCATTATGGAAGGCTTCGTTCAGCTTCTTGTAGTAGGCCTTGGCATAGGGCTTGTCGATGAAGGTTTCGGTGTGGAAGTCGGGGCTGTTCACATCCACCAGCACTTCGCCGTCGTTGGGGCGGCCCATCAGGTGCTGCACGGGGTTGATCAGGCAGAAGTGACGCCAATCCTCGCACAGGATGTCAAAGCCGATGTAGGGGGTGCCGTCCTCGTTGGTGGGGTTGGCGGCCAGGAAGTTCTGCAGCAGATCGAAATACTCGTTCAGGGTATGGATCTGGGGATAGCCGGCCCAGGCCAGCACCTGCTTCTGCACGAAGAAGGCGGGGCCGTTGACTTCGTTGACGATCTGGTCGCCGTCGGTCAGGCCGTAGTTGGGGATGATGTAGAGCACGTCCTCGCCGTCCTCGTTCTTCTCGATCAGGCGGGCCTTCTGGGGCTCGATGTGCGCCCACAGGCGGGGAGTATCTTCGGGATTAATGTAGTCCAGCAGGTTGATCAGCGCGCCGTTGTTGATGATCAGGTCGGCGCTGTTGCCGCCGTCAAACAGATCGGGATAATCCTCGCCGGCAATCATCATGCCCAGCTTTTCATCCAGATCGCCCGCCAGGAACTCAAACTCAAAGCGGACACCGAAGCGCTCCTCGATCAGTTTGTAAATCTTGTTGTCATCCGCAGGCTGATCGCCAGGATCGCCGCGGAACACAGTCAGGGTAATGGGCTCCTCGTCGGCCAGCGCCATGGGCACCAGGGACAGGATCATGGCCAGAACCAGGATCGCGGACAGAAGCTTCCTCATGTTTCTTTCCTCCTTGTTATTTACGGGCATTCAGGCCCTTTTGAGGATATTCTATGAATTTGCTCAAATCTCTACAATGGGGAAAAAGGTATTTGATCCGCATTCATTTTTCAATTTGTGATCATCCATTGTTATCCCCCCGTTTCCCGGGGTCGCGGCGCGCCCGAAAAGCGCAGGATTATCAAGGCTTTTCAGGGCAATTATTCCAATGAAAAGAAAAATCGGCGGAAAGCGTGCCATGTATAATCTGGTATGATAACGGCCCTTTTGCAGGGGATTGTATCCCGTTAAAAACGCATCTCTTGTTCTGCGCAAGCAAAAAAGCCCCGTCCGGCGCAGGGCCGGATGGAGCCGAATTGGGATGCAGGATCAGATCAGTCCGCCGCCGTTTTCCGCCATGGGCATGGCGCCGTAGATGGCGCGGAACTGGCTGGGCGTGCAGTTTTTCTGCTGGCGGAACACGCGGTTGAAGGTGGCCATGCTGCCGAAGCCCGCGCTGTCGCAGATCTCCCGGATGGGCTGGCGGGTATTGATCAAAAGATCCATCGCCGCGTTGAGCCGCTTGCGGATCAGGAACTCGGAGAAGCTGACGCCGGAAAACTGCTTGAACACCCGGGAAAAATAACATTTTGAGAAACCGGCGAACACCGCCACCCGCTCCAGCGGGATATCCTCCATGTAATGCTCGTTGATGAAGGTCATGGCGCTGTTCATGATGGCCGGGTCGATGTTGCCGTGGCTGGCCGTATCGGCCGGCGCGGTACACTGCAGGTAATGCTGGCCCAGCAGCGCGTACGCCTGAAAAATATAGGAATAGCACATGGCGTTCCACATGGGCTCTTTTTTAAAGTAGCAGGTCACCATCTGCATCAGCAGATCGCCGATTTGCTTTTGCAGCTCCGGCTGATCGTGCAGATAGATGGGGTGCTGCAGCATATCGCCGATGTTGGGCAGATCCCGCAGGCAGAGCAAGGGGGTTGGCTCAAAGAGGATCAGATAGCGCAGGATATTGTTGCGCTCCGTCAGATCATGGGAGCAGCCGGAGGGCAGGATCAAAATCTCGCCCGGGTGCACCCGGTAGGTTTCGTTCTGCAGGCGGTATACCGATATGCCCCGGTGGGGAATGATGATCTCGATGGCGGAGTGGCTGTGGGCATCGTAATGCGCCGCCACGTCCGACGGCCATATGCGGATGGAGGACCGCTCGATATAGGTGATGTACTCCTGCTTTCCCTGCAGGATGCGAAAACCATCCGGAAACCTGCTGTGCGCCTGTGCCTCATCCATCTGTCTTTCCATGATGATCCTCCTCCCTTTCAATCGTCCGGTAACTGTATTTCAGTCAATCCATCCTTACTTTATTGCTATTTTATCACTTTTTGCCTATTTTAGTAAAGCCCGCCCGCTCCAGCAATGGAAATTATGGTAAAAAAAGCTCAACAATTGTTCCAATCGTGATCGTTTGTTGCGCTTCGGAAAACCAATTGCGCCTGTCAAAGCGCGCAAAAAGGAAGGAGCGGCCTTGTTTTTGGGCATCCGCTCCTTCTGTTTGCTCAAATTTTGCGTTTGTACTTTCCGGTATTGATCACATGTTGCCCCAGCGATGGCGCAGATAATGCGCCGCCATCTTGGGCCGCCGATCCCGGGTGAAAAGCCCCTTCCGGTTGCCGCCCGCCCGCATGGGGCCCTGACAGGTATCAAAATCGGCAAAGTTCCAGGGCATCTCCCCGGTTACAAAATCCCGCTCATCCAGACACTGGCTGATCATCTCATAAAAGGCCTGCTGGAACTCCTCGGTAAACATCTCCCCCACCGCGCCGTGCAGCCCGGGGATGGTATCGGCGCCATACTCCGAGAGCACCAGGGGCTTATTGATTTTTTCCCAATAATCCAGCTCCATGCGGAAGGCGTAGCGGGCGGTATCCAGATCGCCGGAAAGGTTGTACCAGCCGTAATAGCGGTTGATGAACACCACGTCCATGGCGGGAACGATCAGATCCTTTTCGTAGATATTCTGGCAGCCCACCAGCGTCACCGGGCGGTTCTGGGGATCCAGCCGATGCGCCAGCTCATAGAGCGGATACCAGTAATCATAGGCCTTCTGCGGGTAGGTATCGGTGCTGGGCTCGTTGCCCAGGCTCCATACCACCACGCAGGGATGGTTCTTGTCCCGATCGATCATATCCCGCAGCACCTGGGCATGGTAATCGTTCAGCCCCCAGCCGTAGTTTTCATCGGCCCACATGCCCACGGCGGGCGTTTCATCCACGATGACGATGCCCTCCCGATCGCACAGGGCGTACATCTCCTCGGCATAGGGATAATGGCTGGTGCGGAAGCAATTGGCGTTCAGCCAGTGATACAGCTGGATATCGGTCACGTTGACGCACTGATCCATGCCGCGGCCGCGGAAGGGGCTGTCCTCATGCTTGCAGGGGCCATGGAAATAGAAGGGCTTGCCGTTGATCAAAAACTTGTTGCCCTCCACCCGCACCTCGCGGACGCCGAAGGTCTGCAGATACTGATCCTCCCCGAAGCTGATCCGGGCGGTATACAGATAGGGCGTGCCGGGCCAGGGCTCCCACAGATGCGGCGACGGAATGACCGCGACGCCTTCCCGCCCCTCCGCCTGGGCCACGGTATTGCCATCGGCATCCAGAATGTCGATATGCACGGTTCCTTCGCCCACGGTATCCACGGCGTAGCGCACCTCGCCGCTCATGGCAGGCACGAACGTCACATCCCGGATATAGGCCCTGGGCATGGCGCACAGGCGCACGGGGCGGTTGATGCCCGCATAATTGAAAAAGTCGAAGGCCGGCAGGTTGACGCCCTTCTCCTGGCGCAGCTTTTTGCCCGCCTCCACGGCGGTGATGCCGGGGTTATCGGAGCCGAAAAAGGCCGTGGCGCCCTCTGTGCCGATGGGCAGGGTGGAATGGTTGATGCGGTTATCCACCTCCACCGTGAGCTCGCCGGTCTGCCCCGGGGGCAGCAGATCGGTCAGATCGATCTCAAAGGGCAGATAGCCGCCCCGGTGGCGGCCAATCTCCCGCCCGTCCAGCAGGATCCGGGCGCTGTGGGTCACGGCGTCGAAGCGCAGCGCCACCCGCTGATCCCGGAAGGCCGCCGGCACGGTGATCCGGGTCCTGTACCAGGAAAGGCCCGCGTAATTGCGGAAATCCGCCTCGGGCACCTGATCGTTATAGGAGGCGGGCACGGCGATGTTCTTCCATTCCGCGCCTTCCTTCAGCCTGAACTGCCACAGCCCGCCCAGGTCGATCACTGTCCGGGCGCAGTTGGATTGGGGATACAGCATGGTTTTTCCTCCAATACAGTAATTTATCGGCCCCAGTATTTGGCGTCCAGTATGCGGTACTGGATGGCCTCCGCCATGGCGGGGACGGCGATCTCCGCCTCGCCCCGCAGATCGGCGATGGTGCGGGCCACCTTGATGAGCCGCGTATAGCCGCGCATGCTCAGGCCGTATTTATCCACCGCCCGAGAAAGCAGGCCGCGGGCGGCATCGGACAGATTGGCCAGTTCATCGATGTGCTGGTTGCTCATCTGGGCGTTGCAGGTAATGCCGGCATGCTGGAAGCGCCGATGCTGGATCTGCCGCGCCGCCTCCACCCGCTGGCGTACCGCCGCACTGCTCTCCCCCGTGGCGGTGGCGGTGATCTCGCTGACCGGCACGGCGTCCACCTCGATATGCAGGTCGATCCTGTCCAGCAGCGGGCCGGACACCCGGTCCAGATACCGGCGGATCTCATGGCTGCCGCAGCGGCAGGGGCGCACCGTGCGCCTTGACCCGGGTCACCGTGCATACGCCGTCCTCCAGGGGCTGGCGCAGCGCCTCCAGGGTGGCGCGGGGATACTCGGGCAATTCATCCAGGAACAGAACGCCGTTATGCGCCAGGGATATCTCCCCCGGCATGGCGTTGGCCCCGCCGCCCACCAGGGAGGGCATGGAGGCCGAATGATGCGGCGTACGGAAAGGGCGCTCGGTGAGCAGGCCCGTGCCCGGCGGCAGGATGCCCGCCACCGAATGGATGCGCGTGGTCTCGAAGGCCTCCTGCACCGTCATGGTGGGCAGGATGCCGGGCAGGCACCGGGCCAGCATGGTCTTGCCGCTGCCGGGCACGCCCACCATCAGCATATTGTGGCCGCCGGCGGCCGCCACCTCCAGGGCGCGGCGCGCGCCGGTCTGTCCGCGGATGCTGCTCATATCCCAGGCTGCCGTGCGCTCCCGCAGGCTCTCCGCATAGCTCTTCTGCTCCTGGGCCAGCAGGGGCGCCGCGCCGCTCAGGTGCATCACCGCCTCATAAAGCGTATGGGCGGGATAGACGCGCATACCCTGCACCGCCTGCACCTCCGGCGCGTTCTCCGCCGGCAGGATCACCTCGCGGATGCCGCGCTCATGGGCGGAGATCACCAGCGACAGCGCGCCGCGCACCGGCGCCAGGCGGCCATCCAATGCCAATTCGCCCAGCAGCAGGATCTTTTCCGCGTCCATCGGGCGGATCTGCCGGGTGGCCAGTATCAGCGCCACTGCGATGGAAAGATCAAAGGCCGCGCCCTCCTTGCGCACGTCCGCAGGCGACAGATTGACCGTCACCCTTCCCGCGGGCGTCGCAAAGCCGTTGTTTTTCAGCGCGGCGTAGACCCGGTCCCGGCTCTCGCGCACGGCGGTATCGGGCAGGCCCACCAGCGTGAAGTTCGGCTGTCCGCCCGCGGCGAAAGCCTCCACCGTGACCGGGATCCCATCCACGCCCTGCAGGGCGAAGCAGCATGTACGCGCAAGCATGGCATTCACTTCCGATCCTTTGTATCAATAGTAGATCCAGCCGTTAAACCACTGCATGGCCCGCAGCCAATCATAGCCGGCCCAGCAGCCGCTGATATAGGGGAAGAAGGCGATAAACAGCCCCAGGCTGATCGCCATCAGAGCAATGGTCAATATCAGGGGCAGCCGCTGCCAGCGCAGCGTAATGGTGCCCGCGGCCTTTTCCCGCAGCTCCTCGCTGACGCTGTGATTGAACCACTGGTTCGATTTTGCCGCCAGGCGGTAATGCCAGGCCGGCAGCGCAAGCGGCTTCTCCAGCGCGTCGTAGAGCAGATCCACGCACAGCGCCACAGCCAGGATGATAAAGGGCACCGAGGGGAAGTAATGGTAGATATACGTGCCGCGGGGCACCAGCGTCCAGGGTACAAACTGGGCGGCAAAGCCGATCAGCAGGATGGCCGGGCGCGTATCGTTCTGCGGCGTATGCAGCTGAACCCCGCCCTGGCGGGTCACATGCCGTCCCGCCCAGATCAGCGCCACGGCGATCATCGCCGCAAGGCCGCCCCACCAGACCAGCGGATTGCCGAAGGCGACGATGGTCTGGGTGGCGTCATCGGGATGGAAGGCGCTGGAGTAATACCACATGGGCTTTTTGATCACCGGCCACTCGTACCAGGGCGAGTAGAAGGGATGGTTCATGCCCAGGCCCGGGGTGCTGTGGTAGCCCAGCATACCGCCCTTATCACCGCCGTAAAGCCAATCGCCCACCGCGGCCTGGATCACCCGCCGGACCGTGACGCCCGGAGGCGAATAGGGCAGGAAGTACGGGATATAGGAGATATAGTAAATGCTGAGCGGGATCACGATAAAGAACAGCACGCAGCAGCCCAGGGTGACCAGCGGGCGCAGATAGATCTCCCTGGCGGCGGCGCCGCCCGGGAGGATCTCCCGGGCCGCCAGGCTCTGGGTATAGCGGCGGTACAGCGTCCAGAAGAACAGCACGGCAAGGCCGACGCCCGCGTAAACGCCCGTCCATTTGCTGGCGATGGCAAATCCGAAGAACAGGCCGGAAAGCCCCAGGGGCACCAGCGTTTTCCACAGCCTGACGCCCCAGTAATCCATGCGCATGTAATAGACCATGAACACCATGGACCAGAGGATGAACAGCACCACAAAGCTGTCGATGGTGGCGATGCGCGTCTGGGTAAAGTGCATGAAATCCACCGCCATCAGGAACATGGAAAGGAAGGCGGCGATCCGGCGCTTGAACAGCATCCTGCCCAGCAGGTACATGCCCGGCAGCATCAGGATGCCCGCCAGCGCGCCGGCAAACCGCCAGCCGAAGGGCGTCATGCCAAAGATGCCGATGCTGAAGGCGATCAGCACCTTGCCCAGGGGCGGATGGGAGGTTTCATAGGGCATATAGGTGGTATCGCCGGTCATGGCCTGATAGTGCTCATAGCCGGTGCGGGCGTGATAGATCTCGTCAAAATAGGTGCTGTTATACCACCCGGGCTCGCCGGAGAAGGCATCCTGCTCATCGATCAGGTGCTCCCCGTTCCCGCTGACCAGCGTGACGGGATAGGCCGTCTTTGTCTGGGGATCGCGCAGAACCACCTCATAAATCGTGGTGGCCAGGTTTTGGGCCTCGACCTGCACATAGCGGCCAAACATCATCAGCGGCGTTCCGTAATAATTGCGCTGGCCGTCATACATGGCGGATTCCTGCACGTACTGCCATTTGAAGCAGTCACCCTCCTGAATCTCCGCCCAGTTGGGCTCGCTCCAGTTTTCCAGATCGTCGCTGGTGCGGACGGTAAACTGCACGTTCTGCCGGTGGATGCCGCCCAGGTAGAGCATGTTCATGGCATGGCTCTCCCCCAGATCCAGCACCACGCTTTCCTTGGTCTGGCTGCTGCGCCACCAGGTCTGGGGCGATTTGGTCGCGCCCAGGTTTACGAGGGCCGCCACGGCGTAAACCGCCGTCACGCCCAGCATCAGCAGCCAATCCAGGCCCTGCATGGGCTGGATGCGGCTGCCGGCCTGCAGTTCCCGAACGGCCGGCGAAGGGATGCGCGCCGCCTGGGGCTGCTCCGCCTCCGCCGCCGGGGCGCGCATGGCCGCCCTTTCCCCTTCGGCGCAGACGCTCACCGCCGTCAGGCCTGCAAAGGCCGCAATCAGGCAGTTGAGCCCGGAAAGGATGTATTCCAGCGCCGCGCTGTCGCTGAGGATGCCAAACAGCGGCGCATGCAGATGGCCATCCACCCCGCCGATGCGGATGCCGCGGTCCAGCACCACGCCAACGTTCAGGAACGCGCAAACCGATACCGCCGCAAACAGCAGGTACACCCGCCGGTCCCTTTCCAGCGCGCAGGCCAGCGCCAGCAGCGCCACGGCGGCAAACACATAGCGCTCATGCATCATCACACCCAGATTGCACAGCAAAATCAGCATCACCGCGCCCAGCAGCGGCAGGTGGCGGATATTGCCGCCCGCCAGATACAGGCCGCAGCACAGCGCGACGCACAGCGCGATCATGACCGTGCCCAGCGTGCCGTAAGTCATGGGGATCACCGCGGCCGCCACCATCGCCACGGCGGCGGCGCACAGCGCACCCAGGCGCAGCGCGCCCCGGATATACCATTTTTTGCGCAGGCCGACGGCCAGCAGCCCGGCCGCCAGCAGCGCCACGGCGGAAAGGCGGATGTACCATTCGGCATCCACAGCGATATCCAGCCAGTTCTTGCCGAACAGGAAATACAGGTTGCAGGCGTTGATGGTGGCGTTATCGTAATAGCCCATGGTGTTCTGGTAGAGCTTTATGATCCACCAGCCTTCGCTGTTATCCATGTTGGGCGAGAAGGGCAGGATCACCGCCGCGCCCACAGCCGCCGTCAGCGCCAGGCCGATCCCGGTCTGGATCAGCAGTTTTTTATCCGGTTTTTTGATGAGCGCGCAGATCAGCGCCAGCAGCCCCAGCGGGCCAAACATCAGCGCCTGGGGCTTCATCAGCACGGCGGTCATATACAGGGGCAGCGCCGCCGCCCATTTTCCCTCGATGGCAAAGGTCACCACCAGCAGCAGGAACAGCGTCATCACACTGTCCGCCTGGCCCCAGGCCGCGCCGGCGGCAAAGGTCAGCGGGTTGGCAGCGTACAGCGCAGCCAGCGCAAAGGCCGCGCGCCGGGAGGTATGCCTGCGCAGGAAGCAGTACAGCACGCCCGCCGCCGCGGCGTCGCACAGGATGGAGGGCAGCTTGACCAGCATTTCGGTCATGCCCACGCCCAGTCCGCCGCCGATCTTTGCCAGCAGGCCCAGCACCAGGATATATCCCGGCGGATAATCGCAGAAGCCCACGGAATCATAGAAGTTGGCCGCGCCATGCTGCGCCAGCTGGGCGCCCCAGGCGGTAAAGCAGCCGATATCCACGCCATAGCCCGGGATCAGCGCCGCGATCAGCACGCGCCCGGCCACCGCCAGCAGCAGCATGACCGCCACAGGCAGCCATTCCCGGCGTCGTTTTTGTGTCTCCAGTCGGTCCTCCATCACCTGGCGGCGCAGCAGGAAGCAGGCCGCCCCATAGGCGCAGGCCACCAGCAGCAGCCAGGGCCAGGCCGGGGAGCCTTCGCCGGAATCGGCAGCGGAGGACGCGCCGCTCTGGGCGTACCAATAGGTGACATGCTGGTTGGCGGGCACATCGGCCACCTGCTCCAGGGATATATTGCGGAAGGAGGCGCTGCCGGCCGCCTCTCCGCTGTAGCCGCCCAGGCGGGCAAAAATGGTCACCTGGCGCTGGCTGGCCCCGGTCTGGCCATAGAGGACAACCTCCTGCCATTCGCCGTCG
>CADAHU010000070.1 GCA_902787835.1 uncultured Eubacteriales bacterium | reverse complement strand
TTTTTCGGTAATTTTCTGGCTTTTCCCTGTGCGCTTTGCGCACAGGTCGGCAGCGAAGCTGCCTGCCCGGGAGCGGTGGACGACGTTAAAGCCTGTTGGAGAAAAGACCCGCAACAGGAGCGGCGACAAACGCAGCCTTCTTCGGTTCCTTCTTGGGCTCCAAGAAGGAACGCTCCCGTTCGTCCCCTTCCCGTCCAATTTCAGTTTGATAATGTCTTGTTAAATGGGCATGAAATTTCCGCGTCCAAAACAAAAAGGCTCCCCATCAAGGGGAGCCGGAAAAGGGTTCAATTTTTGGCGGAGGGCTGGGCCACCACCTGCAGCGTCACCTGCAGATCGATGTATTCGCCTTCACCGATATCGCTGATGTACTGTGCCTCCAGCGGGTTGGTGGCGGCGCGGTAGAGCTTGACGGAAACGGTATCGCCCGCGCCGTGCTTGAGGATCTCCTGCTGCAGTTCGCTGGCGTCGGTGATGATCACGCCATCGATCTCCACGATGATATCGCCCACCTGGATGCCGGCGGCGGCGGCGGGAGAGGAAGCGTCCACCTCGCGCACGATGCAGCCGCGGGGCAGCACGCCGTTGACCACGGCGGTGTTGGTATCGCTCAGGGTGGTCATGGTGATGCCCAGGCGGGGCTTATCGGTCATATCGGTGCCGTTGGTGAGGGGGCTGTCGGGGGTGACGGTGCCGGGCTGCACGCTCTCGCCGTCATACTTTTCCAGCGCCTCGCGGATCAGGGGCTTGGCCTCGTTGATGGGGATGCACCAGCCGATGCTCTCGGCGTCGCCGCTGAAATAGCTGCCGTGGGAGTAGGCGGAAGGAATACCCATCAGCTGGCCCAGGATGTTGAACATGCCGCCGCCGCTGTTGCCGCTGTTGATGGCGGCGTCCACCTGGATCATGGTGTTGGTAATGTTCTCCCGGCGGCCATAGCGGTCCACGGTGCGGGTCTGGAGCTCACGGTCCAGGGCGGAAACCACGCCCACAGTGATGGAGCGCATATAATCCTCGCCCAGGGGGTTGCCGATCACGATAGCGGTCTCGCCCTCCAGCAGCTGGTCGCTGTCGCCCAGCTCCACGGCGGGGATGTTCAGGCCGGGCACCAGCAGCACGGCGATATCCTTGGTGGCGTTGTAGTTGACCACCATGGCCTCGTACTCGTTTTTGCCGTCATAAACAGTCACCTTGCTGGCGTCCTCAATCACGTGGTAGTTGGTCAGGATGTGGCCGTAGGAGGTGATCACGGTGCCGCTGCCGATGCCCGCCAGGCGCTCAGTGGTCTGGCCGTTTCCGTTTCCGTTGCCATAGCCGTAGCCCCAGCCCCAGCCGTAATAGTTGTTGCTGGCGGAGCGCTGGTAGTTGCGCACCACGACCACGCTCTGGCTCACCTTGCTGACAGCCTCGGTCACCGGGTTGGCGGTCTTGCTGTTATCGGTGGTGGTGTTCAGGATGCCGTCGATCTCCTCGGCGGACAGCGGGGAGGAGGCGTTGGCGCTGACGGCCACGCTGAAAATCATAACCAGCGTGAGCGCCAGGGCGATCAGCCCGTACAGATTGCTTTTCTTCATAAAAAATCATCGCTCCTTTCGATTGCGTGATGTTTTGCAAATCCTTTGCGTTCCTCTTAACGCAATAACAGAATAACGCCGATATTTTACGCAAATATGAACGTTCCGTTAATTTGAAAGGAAAATTTTTCATTCGTTTGCCGGCGGCATGGGGAAGCGGATCTCGTGGGCCCGCCCGTCGTCCCGCAGGGGCACGTAAGCGCCGGTCATCTTCTCCCCGTCCAGGGTGATATAGGGGGCGTCCCGCCGGGCGGTCAGCTGATACCGGCTGCCGCCAAAGCGGTACAGGAGCGTGACCTCCTCCCAGCTCGCCGGCGCCCGGGGGCTGAGCCGCACGCCGTTCCCCTTTTTATCAAAACCCATAAAATCGTGCAGAAACACCTCGTACAGCCATCCGGCGCTGCCGGTATACCAGGTCCAGCCCGCCCGACCATCCGGGCGGATATCGGCGGCCAGGGCGTAGGGCTCCGCCCCGTAATGCCGGGCCGCCTCCTGATCCCCGCTGTGGGCGAAGGGCAGGCATTCGGAAAGCAGCTGCCAGGCCCGGCCGGTCTGCCCGTGCATCAGCAGCGCCCGCATGAACCAGGGCAGGGCGTGGGTGTACTGGCCGCCGTTCTCCCGGGCCCCGGGATTGTACGCGCCGATGTAGCCCGCCTTCTCCTCCGGGGAAAAGGGCGGGGAGAGCAGCAGCGTAACGCCGTTCTCCGGCCGGTGCAGCCTGTCCCAGGCGGCGTCCAGCGCCCGCTGCGCCTGATCCCGGGGCATGCCCGCGAAGGCGGCGAAGCACTGGCTGATCAGATCGATGCGGGGCACCGGGCTGTCCGGCCCGCCCAGGCTGCGCCCATCCCGATACCAGGCGCGCAGGAACCACTGGCCCGTCCAGGCCCGCCCCAGGGCGGCGCGCAGGGCGATGCGCCGGCGGTCAAAGGCGTCCTGCGTGGTCCCGTCGCACAGCGGGGCAAAATCCCGCAGCACCATCAGCAAAAAGAAGCCCAGCCATACGCTCTCGCCGCCCACGTCGTTCATGCCGTCGTTCCAGTCGCCGCCCTCCATCAGCGGGATGCCATGCACCCCTAAGCGCAGGCTGCCGATGGCCCGCAGGCAGTGCTCCCGCAGGGAGGCTGTCTCCGGGCTGATATCGGCGGTCTCGTAGCGGTCGCGCTGTCCCTCCGCCAGGGGCGGGGAATCCAGGAAGGGCACGGCCTCCTCCAATATGTCGGCGTCGCCGGTGACGTGCACGTACCGCGCCGTCACCCAGGGCAAAAACAGCCGGTCATCGCTGATATGGGTGCGCACGCCCGGGCCCTCCGGGTGCCACCAGTGCTGCACGTCCCCCTCCCGGTACTGCCGGGAGGCGCAGCGCAGCAGATGCGCCCGCACCCGCTCCGGCTCTGTATACAGCAGGGACAGCATATCCTGCAGCTGATCGCGGAAGCCCCAGGCCCCGCCGGACTGATAAAAGCCCAGCCTGCCCTCCAGCCGGGCGGCGCGGATCTGATAGGGCAAAAAGCCGTTCAGCCACATGCTGAGCAGCGGATCGGGCAGGTAAAACTGCAAGCCGCCCAGCCGATCCCGCCAGGCCGCGCGGGTCTGCCGCTCCCGCAGGGGCGAAAGCCCCGCCAGCAGGGCGTCGGCAGCCTCCTCCCGGTCGCAATGGCCCAGCCAGAAGCACAGCGTGGCCGTCTCCCCGGGCTGCAGGGTGCGGTCGGCCTCCAGCGCGCCGGAAGCGCCTTCCGCCCGGGCGCGGCTGCCCCGCAGGGCGTAAAAGGCCAGGCCCTCCAGATCTCCCCGGGCAAGGATGCGGCCCGTTCCGGCCACGGCATGGGTGCCCTCCGCGTTTTCCCCCAGGGCAAAATGCGCCGTGCCCCGCACCGTCACCGTGCGCGGCGCGGCCCCGGTATTGCGCAGGCGCAGCAGCCGCCCGCCCAGGGCGTCCCGGGGATCGGCAAAGCAGGTGATCTCCGCCTGCAGGCCCGGCGCGGCGCAGCTGAACACCGCCGCGCCCATCTCGTATACCGCGCGGCAGGGCGCGTTCATCAGCGGCCGCCGGGTCAGCGACCAGGCCTTGCCGTTTTCCAGCAGCAGGTATTCCTCGGCGGGCTCGGTGAGCACGCTGTCCTGGGACACCCGGGTCAGGCGGCGCAGGCGGCTGTTGCCCGCAAAGGAATACAAAATGCCCTGCTCGCACACCAGGGTGCCGAAGCGCTCCCCGCTCAGGATATGGCACCAGGGCCTGGGCGCGGTGCGGCACACGGCGTAGCCGCCCTCCGGGGTGAAGCCGCCATAGCCGTTATACGCCCGCAGCCGGGGCAGGGCGGGCAGACTGCCGCCGGGAGCGGCGGGGATCAGGGGCAGGCCCTGGGGCTGCTTGATCAGCTGATCGGCCAGGGGACGCCCGGCATCCAGGCGCACCGCCGCCCGGGGAAGCGCCTGCCCCGTCAGGATCCGCGTCCTGGGCAGGGAAAGCCCATCGCAAAAGGCCCGCAGCGGCTGGAGATACCCGGCCTCCTCGGGCAAAAGAAAAATCAGTTCGCTCTCCGCGCCGTTCTCGCACAGCCAGCGGTGCAGCCGCCCCACAAGGCGCAGGGCGGGCAGATCCTCCTCGGACCGGGCCGATACCGCCAGAATAGGCGCATCGCCGCTGATACCCAGGGCCCACAGCTCCGGCAGGCGGGAGGGGGCGGGCGCGTCGCTGCGGTACAGCAGCGCCCCGGCCAAGCGTGTGCACAGGGAAAGGTGCCGGGCCTCCATGCCCAGCAGCCGACGGCTCACCCGGGAGCGGGCGGCGGCCAGCCCCTCGGCCTCCAGCGCCGCGGCCAGGGTCTCCGGCAGCCGCTGCCCCGCAGCAAAGCACAGCGTATCCTCCCTGCCGGGCTGCAGGGATACCGGAACGCGCAAAGCAGCGCACACCGCGGCGCTGCCGGTCATTTTCCAATCGTCCAGCAGCCCTCGCGGCGCGTCCGCCGTGCCCTCCCGGGTAAAGAAGGCCGCGCGGTCATCGGTATATTCGCACATTTCGCCATAGGCCCGCAGGCGCAGCGTCCGCTCGCCGCCCTCCCGCAGCTGACGGCGCACCAACAAGCCGCCCGCGCCTTCGGGGCGGACGGAGATAAACAGATTGGAAAAGGCGGTGTGCGCCATATCGTCCCGCTGGCGCTCCAGGGCGGGCTCCAGATAAAAGACCAGCCGCAGCGCCCGCCGCCGTCGGCTCAGATTGCGCAGCCGCGCCCGGTATACCGCCGCGCCGGTGAGGGGATCCAGGCACACCGTCACCTCGGCGCGCAGCTCCTCCTCCTGCAGGGCAAAGCGGGCCGCGCCCTCCAGCCAGGTGCAATCTCCGGCCAGCAGACGGCGGGGCGGCATTCCCTCCTCCGCCAGATACAGCTGGGGACCGCTGCAGGCCTCCACCCGGGGATCGAACCGGGTCAGCGACAGCTCGCCGGCAAAGAGCCGGCCATGGCCCCGGGCGTTCAGCAGCAGCGACGCGCCGCCGCCGGAGAGCAGCACGGCGTCGGCGGGCAGGGCGGCATCGGCCCGGATGCGCACGGGCGGCTCGGGCAGGGTATCCCGGTGGGCGCGCAGGGGCCGGGGCAGGCGGCGAACGCGCCGGGGCGGCAGCTCGCACAGCAGGGGCAGGTGCGCCTGAGCCCGGGGCAGCTGCAGCACCAGGGCGGACAGGGCATCGCCGCACAGGGCGTTGCACAGGGCGCACAGCAGCATGCCTTGATGGTGGGCCATATGGCTCATGACCAGCCGCGGGGAGCCGCCGCTGCAATCGATGGCCTCCAGGAAGCCGTGGCGGTCGTACGCGCCCAGCCGCTTCATGCGCTCCAGCGCCCGGCAGGCGGCCTCCGGCGCCTCACGCAGGGCCAGGGCCGCGGCGTAGGGCGCGTATACATCCCCCCGGGCCTCGGCATCCAGAGCCAGGGCCCGCACGCCAAAGGCGCGGTAGCGGTAGCGCAGCTGGGCGTCCAGGGAGGCGCAGCCCGATTCGGACACGCCGAAAAGGCCCTCCCGGCCCGCCCGGCGCTGGGCGGCCACGCAGCCCTTCCGGGCGGCGGACAGCAGCGTGCCCGGGGCGGCGGGCAGCAGCAAAGCGGCCATCATATACTCAAACATGGTGCCGCTCCAGCTCATGAGCCGCCGGGGCGCGGCAGCCCAGGGCCGGGCCAGCTGCCACCAATGAAGCTCCGGCGCGGCCCCGTACAGGACGGCGGCAAAGGAGAGCAGCTGAGCCTCGCTGGCCAGCAGATCGTAATGCCCGGCGCTGGGGCGGCCGGTATCGCCTTCAATGCTGACGTAAAACAGCCGGGCGGAGCGGTCGTACAGCCGCTGCAGATGCATGCCGGCGCACAGGACGTCCAGCCGGGCAGGCACATCGCTCTGGATGCCGGTGTTTCGGGCGGCCTGGGCGGCGGCGGCCAGGCAGAGCAGGCAGTTGCCCGCGTCCACCGAGGACACCACCCGGGGCGGCAGGGCGGTCAGATCCCGCAGGCTGTACCAATTGTAGGGGACGCCGTGCCACAGGGGCATGCGCTCCAGGCTGTCCAGGGAGCGGGCCATGCGGCGCAGCATCTCCCCCTCCCCCAGGAAGCCCAGCGCCCGGGCGGCGCACAGGGACAGAAAATACAGGCCGATGTTGGTGGGCGAGGTGCGCAGATCGATCCCCTGATCGGGAGACAGCTGATCGTTATCCGGGGGCAAAAAATGGGTATCGGCGTTCACCCGCGCCTCAAACCAGGAGAAGGTATCCAGGGCCGCGCCGCGCAGGAAGGCGGCCTGGCGCGGGGACAGGGCAGGCTGCCTTTGCAGCGGGCCATCCAGCCAGCGGGCGATCAGCGGGGCGGCCAGCCACGCCGCGCCCAGGGCGAACCCGGGCCAGAAGGCGGTGCGGGCGGCGGCAAACAGCATGCCGATGGCGCAGAGCATGGGCAGCAGGATCCCCCGGAAGGCGCGCAGATCGCTCTCCTCCGCCTGGGCGGCGGGCGTCCATTCCAGCAGCCTGCGCTTGCTGATCAGCAGCCGCCACAGCGCACGGCCCGCCGCGTCCAATCCGTTCAGCGCAAAGGCGGGCAGCAGAAACAGGCCCTCCGCAGTGATCGGCAGGGCGCAAAGCAAAAAGGGCAGCGGCGCGGCCAGCCAGCTGCTGACGAGCAGCGCAATCAGCCGGAAGGCCGGCGTCAGCGAGCGCCGCAGATTATCCCACAATTTGATCCGGGAGAGCAGATCCAGCCGCCGGTCAAAGAGGAAGGGCAGAAGCTGCCAATCGCCCCGGATCCACCGGTGCGCCCGGCGCAGGAAGCCCTCCACCCGCCGGGGATGGCCGTCATAGCACACAATATCGGAGGCCAGGGCGCTGCCCGCCAGTTCGCCCTCCAGCAGATCGTGGCTGAGGATGCGGCCCGGGGGCAAATCGCCCGCCGCCTCCCGGAAGGCCTCCACGGCATAGATTCCCTTGCCCTGGAAGGAGCCCCGGCCAAAGGCGTCCTGGTAGAGATCGGCGGCGGCCAGGCCGTAGCCGTCCGCCCCGCTGCGGCCGCCCAGCAGCAGCTGCGCCCGGGTGGAAACCTGGGCGGCCAGGGTCAGCATGCGCGGCTGGATCACCGCCACGCGCCTGGCCTGCAGCGGGTGGGTGATGGCCCCCAGCAGCTTTTCCGCCGCCCCGGCGGGCAGGAAGGTATCGGCGTCCAGGGTGATCACATGGGTATAGCGGCGGGCCAGGCGGGCGGGATCGATGGAGGCATACGCCAGCGGATCGGCCGTTTTGCCGGTGATCAGCAGATCGTTCAGCATGCCCAGCGCCCCGCGCTTGCGCTCCCGGCCGGAAAAGCGGCCGTCGGCGTTTTCGCTGCGGCCCCGCTGCAGATAATAGAACCGATCCCCGTACGCCTGCCGCAGCGCCCGGACGCCCGCGGCGGCGGCGCGGATCACCGCCGCGTCCCCGGGGTCCTCCGCTCCGTCGGCATCGGCAAAATCGCACACCAGGGCAAAATCCACCGGGGCCTGGGGATCAGCCAGGTACAGCACCGCAAGCTTGCGGCACATTCGCAGGGCATCGGCGGGCCGGGGCAGCACGGTGGGCACCGCCACCAGCGCCCGGGTCCCGGCGGGCAGGCGGTCGGGCCGCAGCCGGGGCAGCAGCCTGCGGGGCAGCAGCCGCGGGGCCAGCCGCTCCAGCAGGCCATGGATCAGCCCGCTGCCCGCAAAGGCAAAGGGCACCGCGCCATACGCGGGCAGCAAAAGGAGGCCCGCCGCCAGAGAAAGGGCGAAAGCGAGCAGCAGGAATAAAAAATACAGCCGGACCCGCCCCTTTTGCGACATTCCGGGCCTTCGTCCCAGGGCACGGCGCAGCGGGGCCTGCTCCCCCAGCAGGTACAGCCCGGGATCGCCTTCCCCGGCCAGCGCACGGGCGGCGCGGCAGATCTCCTCCTCCCCCGCCCCCAGCCGTTTATGCAATCGGCTGACGGCGGTCAGGTACATGCCCCGGCTTTCCCGGTCCATATCGCGCCAGACGGGCGCATCGGCGAGCAGGCGGGCGGCGGCGCTGCATTTTTCGGTGATCCGCGCCCCGTCCAGGCGGCTGAGGGACAGAAGGGCGTTCACCGCGGAGGAAACCTGGGCGGCGGTTTCCTCCAGCGCCTGGCGGGCCTGGCGGTTCAGCTCCCGGGGATCCAGCCCCCGGGCGCGCAGGCCGCTCTCCAGCGCCCGCAGCTCCTCGGCCCGGCCCGCTTCCACCAGCCGCAGGCAGGCGCGCCAAACGGCAATGGGCTCCTGCTCTCCCCGACGCTTTTCGTTTTCCCGCAGCACCCTGGGCAGCAGGGAGCGGAGCCGCGCCAGCAGCGCATACCGCAGGGCGTCCGGCAGGGCGCGCAGCTCCGCCACGGTGAGCGGCTCCTCCCCCTGCAAGCGCCCGATCTCCCGGCACAGGGCGGCCTCCCGCAGCGGGCCGGCGGCGTCCTCCGCCAGGGTCTGGCACAATTCCGCCAGCCGCCGGGTGGGCAATGGGCCAAAGGGCGTCCGGGCCAGGAGATAGAGCGCCCGGGCGTTATCCCGGATCCACTGCCCCGCCGGGGTCAATTCCTCCCGGGGCTGGCCGCACAGCCGCCGCTCGGCCCGCCGCAGAGAAAAAACAAACGCAAATGCGCCGTATGCATACCGTTTCATGAAGGCCTCCCATACGCATATCTCCCCTCTATTGTGCGCCGGGCGGCGCGTTTCATGCGGCAAAGGCGCACGGGATACGCAACAAAGCACATCATCTGCGCAGCGAAGCAGTGGACAAGAAAAAAGCAATTATGCTATAATGATATCCATATAATGAGCCGGGGTGCGCCCGGACGATGGGAGGAAACGCAGGATGAAAAAACAATGGCCGCTGGACACCGCCCTGTCCTTCGATCCCTACCGGGGGGAGCCCGACCGGGACGGCGACCAGGGATTTGAGGTTTTGCCGGATGGCCGCGCGCGTTTCCGCGTGCGCACGCCGGAAGCAAAAAAGGTGGAGCTGGATCAGTTTGGGCGCGTCTTCCCCCTGGCCCCCTGCGGCGGCGGCATGTGGGAAGGAATCGCCGATATGGGCCCCGGCTTCCAGTACTTTTTCCTGAAGATCGACGGGGCGGACGTGCTTTGCCCCTATTTCCCCATCGGGTTTGGCTGCTGCCGGCCCATGAACTTTGTGGATATCCCGGTGCCCGGGGAGGATTGGGACGGCATTGACGGCATCCCCCACGGCGCGGTGACGCGGCATATGTATCCCTCCGCCGTCACCGGGCGGATGGAAAGCTGCCTGGTGTACACGCCCCCGGCCTATGATCCCGCCCGGCGCTACCCGGTGCTCTATCTGCAGCACGGCTACGGCGAAAACGAGACCGGCTGGGTTTACCAGGGCCATGTGCACCGCATCGCCGACCAGCTGCTGCACAAGGGGCAGATGCGGGAGATGATCATCGTGATGGGCAACGGCATGACCGAGCCCCGGGACGGCAGCCTGGCCTTCGGCGCCTTTATCGACGTGCTGCTGGGCGATCTGATTCCCTTTATCGAAAAAACCTATCCCGTGCTGACCGACCGGGAGCACCGGGCCATGGCGGGGCTCAGCATGGGCAGCTACCAGACCAGCCGGGTAACGCTTTCCCACCCGGAGCTGTTTGCCTACGCCGGGGTGTTCAGCGGCTTCCTGCGCTCGCACCGGGCCGGGGAACCGGAGGATCATCTGGCGCTGCTGAACGACAGGAAGCGGTTCAGCGAGAGCTTCCGGGTGTTCTACCGCGCCATGGGCACGGAGGATCAGTTCTTTGACCGCTTCCGGGAGGACGACGCCATGCTGGCGGACAAAAACCTGCCCATGCTCCGCCGCACCTTCCCCGGCGGCCACGACTGGGGCGTCTGGCGGCGCTGCATCCACGATTTCCTGCCGATGCTGTTTAAGGACTGACGCAAAAGAAGGAGAAAAACCATGTTTGGAAGAAGGCCGGACGGGCGCAGGATCGGCAAGATCGACCCCGTCGTTAAAATTACCCCCTATCTGATGCCCATGCGCTGCGACGCCCAGGTGTTTTTGCAGCACCGCATCGACTGGGAAAAAATGACCCGCTATATCGGCCAGCAGATGCAGGAGAAGGGCCAGCGGCTGACCCATATGCAGATCATCATCGCCGCCTACGTGCGCGCGGTGAGCGAGAACCCCGAGGTCAACCGCTTTATCATGAACAAGCAGTACTTTGCACGCAACAACTGCAGCATCGCCTTTACCATGCTGCGCTCCCCCCAGGATGCGGAGCAGGGCGAAGCGGTGGTATCCATCCGCTTTGATCCCTACGATACGCTCTACGACGTGCGCGACCGCATGAACGCCGCCGTGGAGGCCAACCGCGGCGAAAACGCCGAGCCCGGCTTCATCGATAAGCTGCTGAACGTGCTCTTTGCCGTGCCCGGGCTGGCCACGGTGATCGTGGCGCTGGTGCGGCTGCTGGACCGCTACGGCATCGCCCCCAGCGCGCTGATCAGCGAGCTGCCCTTCTACGTGGGCATGTACATCACCAACAACGCCTCCATCGGCCTGCACCATGTAAACCACCACATCTACAACTTTGGCGATGTGAGCATGTTCTTTGGCATGGGCCTGGTGGAGAAGATCGCCGTGGTGGAAAACGGCCAGACCCGGATGAAGCGCTTCCTGCCCCTGGGCATCACCGCCGACGAGCGCGTGTGCTCCGGCGCGCATTACGCCCGCTTCTTCGCCGCCATGGAAAAATACCTGGATCACCCCGAGCTGCTGGAA
>CADAHU010000069.1 GCA_902787835.1 uncultured Eubacteriales bacterium | reverse complement strand
GTAAAATCCAGCAACAGCAGTGGCGACAAACGCAGCTTTCTTCGGTTCCTTCTTGGGCTCCAAGAAGGAACGCCTCCGTTCGTACCCCTCCCCCGCCAAATTACGGTTTGTCTGATTCTAAGCAGTGATCAGCCACGCTTATAAAAAGGACAGCTGATCATCCCGCCAGCTCTCCTGGCGGGCGTCCTGCACCTGCTCGCCGGGCAGCAGATGGCCGATCAGCAGGGGAGAGGACGGGTCATGGCGGGCCATGCTGGAGCGGACAGCCTCTGCGTCCGCGTTGGCGTAGCAGTAGCGGCACAGATGACCGCAGGTGTTGTATGCGCCGATATCCGCGCCCAGATAGCAGGCGCAGCCGGGCCGGGCGGAGACCAGCCGAGGCGGCCGCAGGCGCGCATGCAGGGCCTGCTCGTACATGGGCAGGGTCATGCAGCCGCCGCAGTCCGCGCCGTACTGCGCCAGGGCGTCGCCTTCGGCGCAGGGACGCAAAACCATGCCATACCGCCGGCAGATCTCCGCCATGGCCTTGCCCAGGGTGTGCTGATCCGCCGCGGTTACGGCCCGCGCCTCGGGAAAATTCCGCCGGGTCTTTGCGTACAGATCGATAAAGCTGATTACAGCGGTGTGGGTATAGCCGGCAAGCGTCCGCGCCATGTATTCAAAGGCGCGGATGTGCCGTTCCACGGGGTAATCCGGGCTGATGAAGATGGGATCGTACCGCCAGCCCATGCTGTCCGGGCCGACGATATCGGCAAGCCGCCGGAAGCTCTCCAGCACCTGCTTTTTGCCCGGCACATGGGGCTCGATCTCCCGGCCATAGGGCGTGATGGTCACATACCAGTACTGGCCAAAGGGCTTCAGCAGCGCCATATGCGGCAGCATGGGCGCGGGATTCTTGGTGCAGAAGCCGATCAGATCCACCACGTCCGGGGTCAGCCGGTAACGGGTGACGAGATCCGGCCGGTAAGGATTGCGCACCAATACAAACCCCGCCTTCAGCCGGTTGACCAGCCATTCCGAATAGAAGGCGGGGATATCGGTGCGCTGGCCGGTATTGATGATCATGGGAGCAGCTGCCGGATCACGGCGGTGGAATCCCCGGCGATCACGATGGACTGCCCCCGGATCTCTCCCGGCACCGGCTCCTCCTCCAGGTTCAGGCAGGCGTATATAGCCTTGGGATTGCGGTAAACCTGCTGCCAGAAATTGTATTTGATGATGCCGGGGGTGTTGTAGCCCACGCCGATTTCCAGGTATACCACGGCCTGATCCTGATGGGCGGTGACCCAGGCTTCATATTCCACATCGGCGGATTCCCAGCCCGCATCCTCCACAAAGGTATCGTCCGAGCGCAGATTCATGGACATGGGCCGCCCGCATACGGGGCAGCGGGGCAGCAGCTCGGTGGGCACGGACATCAGCGGCGTCTTCCCTTCGGGGAGGAGCAGCGCGTTGTCCGGGCCGAGCTCAAAGCCCTGGGCCAGGACCATCCGCCGGATCATGTCCTCGTTTTCGTAGGTTTTTTGATGGCAGGGCTTGCTGCATTGGAGCAGGCCGTAATCGCCCTGGGTGTAGAACAGGCGGCGCTTATCGAACCCCGCCTTTTGGAAGCAGTGATCCACGTTGGTGGTCAGCACAAAGTAATCCTTGTCCTTCACCAGGCGGTACAGATCGGCGTAGGTGCCCTTTGGCGCGTCCATATACCGGTTGATCCAGATATAGCGGCTCCAATAGGCCCAAAACTCTTCCTGCGTTTTATAGGGATAAAAGCCGCCGGAATACATATCCGCAAAGCCGTACCGCTTGGCAAAATCGCCGAAATACTTTCCAAACCGCTCCCCGGAATATACAAACCCCGCCGCGGTGGAAAGCCCCGCGCCCGCGCCGATCATCACGGCGTCGGCCTGAGTGAGGGCTTCTTTTAATTGCCTGATTTTCTCGTTCATGTTTTTTCTCCCTGCCGCGCGTATCCCGCGGCATGATCAGCATAGCACATCCGGGCGGATTATGAAAGTACGCACTTTTATGTGCCCTGGTTACTTTTTTGTAACCGGCTGCGGCGTTAAAGCGTGTGATAATAGGGGCAGATATTTTCGTAACGCCCGTCCTTCCTGCGGAAGCCCCCGGGGATGACGCCCAGCTGCATGAAGCCCAGCCGCTCGTAAAGACGCCGGGCGGGGAGATTGCTCTCCACCACCGCATTGAACTGCAGCACGCCGAAGCCCAGCGACTTGGCGGTTTTGAGGCAGTCTAAAACCAGCTGCTCGCCGATATGCCGGCCCCTGTGCGCGGCGTCCACCGCGTAGCTGGCGTTGCAGATGTGGCCGCAGCGCCCCACGTTGTTGGGATGCAGGATGTACAGGCCGAGGACCGCCCCGTCCTCCTCCGCCACGCCGCAGTGGCTCTGGGCGGCGAAGAATGCCCGTCCGGTATCGGCGTCCAGCGGCTCTTCCTGGGGGAAGGCGACGCCTTCCTCCACCACCTGGTTCCAGATCCGGAGCATCTCCGCAAGATCGGCCTCCCGGTACGCTCTGACCAGCATTTTATGCCTCCTTATGAAAAACATGCAGCATATAAAAATACTGCATGCATTGATTGGTTGGATACGGGCGGCTTACAGCTCGGCCTCCAGGCGCACGCAGCGTCCCACCACGTGCACGCTGTCCACGGCGGCCACCTCGTTTTCGCAGGCGGCGTCGTAGCGCTGCAGCAGGATTTTGAAGTTATCCAGCTGCTTGACCATGCGCAGTACCCGGCCCAGGGGCGTCTGGATCAGCATCATGGCGCCGTCCACCGGCGCGGCGGCGGGCACCACCAGCACCAGATCGCCCCGGGTGACGCGGAAGCCGCGCATATCGTTATCGGGGGCCATGAAGTAGAACACCTTGTCCGGCGAAGCGTTTTCGATTTTGCCGTTCTCGATGGGCAGCAGGCGGTGGCCCACCTCCTTCATCACGGCGTTGTACACCGGCACGCGCTTGAGCACGCTGCTCAGGGCGTCCAGCCAGATGGAGCCGCTGACGCCCGCCTCCTCGGTGGAGGCCACCTTTTCGGCCTCGGGCTGGGCCTTGGCGATGCGGCGCTGGGTGGCCTGGGCGCGCTGCACCTGCTCGCTGGCGGACTGCAGATCCACCGTGGCGGCGATATCGTCCAGGCTGAAATCGGCCTCGGTCTGCTGCTGCAGGCCCATGGATTTGAGGATGCGGCGGGCCTGGTCGTCGGCAATGATTTTGGTGCCGGCCTCCACGGCCAGCAGATAGCTTTCGCTGACGCCGCATTTGCGGGCCACCTGCTTGGCGGTCAGACCCCGGCGTCCGCGCTCCAGCTTGATCAGATCTCCCAGACGGCTCATGCTTTCCCTCCTGCGGATTCCACAATGGCGTTCACAAAGGCGTCCACCTCGGCGGCCTGCCCGGCGGACAGGGCGGATTTGAGTGTCAGCACCGGCTCGGCAAAGGTGAAGCCCTTCAGCCCTTCCAGGATGGCCTTCATGCCCGCGGCGGCGGTGGGCGCCCAGCTGCCGTTCTGGATCATGAACACCGTGCGGTTGGCCAGGGTATGGGCGGCCACGTCGTGCAGCAGGTTTTCCATTTTGACGAATACGCCGTTGTTATAGGTGGGGCTGGCCAGCAGCAGATGGCTGTATTTGAAGGCCTCCGCCAGGATATAGGAGGGGTCGGTGGCCGATACGTCGTACAGCGCGCAGGGCACGCCCTGGTCCCGCAGCCCCGCGGCCACGATGCTTGCGGCGTTCATGGTGTTGCCGTACACCGACGCGCAGGCGATCAGCACGCCCTGGACCTCGGGCTGGTAGCGGCTCCACAGATCGTATTTTTCGATGATCTTATCAAAATCCCTGCGCCACAGGAAGCCGTGCAGCGGGCAGATGCGGTCGATCTGCAGCGCGGCGGCCTTTTTGAGCAGCCCCTGCACCGGCGCGCCGTACTTGCCCACGATGTTGGCGTAATACCGCCGGGCCTCGTCCAAGTAATCCCGGATGAAATCCACCTCGTCGGCGAAGAGCGCGCCGTCCAGCGCCCCGAAATGACCGAAGGCGTCGGCGCTGAACAGGGTGTGATCGGTCATGTCATAGGTGACCATCACCTCGGGCCAGTGCACCATGGGCGCCAGCATGAATTTAAGGGTATGGCGGCCGGTCTCCAGCGTATCGCCCTCCTTGACCACCCGGGCGCGGCCGGCAATATCCAGGCCGGTAAACTGGCCGATCATGGTCAGCGCCTTGGCGGTGCACACCACCTGGGCGTCGGGATACAGGCGCAGGGCCCGGGCCAGGGAAGCGCTGTGATCCGGCTCCATATGCTGCACCACGATATAATCCAGGGCGCGGCCATCCAGCGCGCGGGCCACGTTTTCAAAAAAGACCTCGGATACCGCGCGGTCGGCGGTGTCCATCAGCACGGTCTTTTCATCCACCAGCACATAGTTGTTATAGGAAACCCCGTCCGGGATGGGATGGGCGGCCTCAAAGAGCGGCTGGCGGTGGTCGCTTGCGCCCACATAGTACAGATCGGGCGTGATTTGCTTTACGCAGTACATATCGTACCTCCAAATGATTAGTGCCTCTTATTATAGCACGACCTGCCCGCTTTTGAACAGCAATATTTGCCTTGTCAATCAAAAACAATTGGCGTATAATGGCATCACTGTCGCTTTTCTTTCTTTTTTACTTTTACAGGAGCGCGAAACATGATCTTTGGACGGCACATCAACCGCTATTACCGCAAATACGGCGTCTATCTGCTGCTGGGCTTGCTTTCCCTTGGCGCGGTGGATTATCTGCAGCTGCTGATCCCAAACCTCTACCAGCTGGTGGTCAACGGCATCAACCAGGGCTACGTGATGGAGAACGGCGTGCAGACGGCCTTTGATATGCGTTTTCTGCTGGGCCGCATCTGCATGCCCATGGTGTGGATCATCCTGGCCATCGTGGCGGGGCGCTTTTTGTGGCGCGTCGCCTTCTTCGGCGCGGCCATCGGGGTGGAGGCGGATCTGCGCAACCGCATGTTTGATATCTGCAAGGATCTGAGTCCCCAGTATTACCAGGTCAACAAGGTGGGGGGCATGATGAGCCTGTTCACCAACGACCTCGATACGGTGCAGGAGTGCTTTGGCTGGGGCATCATGATGTTTTTTGACGCCCTGCTGCTGGGCGTTCTGGCCATCGGCAAAATGTTCCGCATGAGCGCCATGCTGTCGCTGCTCTCCCTGCTGCCCATGGTGCTGCTTTTTGCCTGCGCCACGGTGGTGGGCCGGGCCATGGAGCGCCGGTGGGATATCCGCCAGCAGGCGTTTTCCAAGCTCAGCGATTTCAGCCAGGAGAGCTTTTCCGGCATCGCGGTGATCAAGGCCTTCGTTAAAGAAACCAAGGAGCTGATGGCCTTCCGCCAGCTCAATACGGAGAACGAAGAGGCCAACGTGAACCATACCAAGATCGCCGTGCTGCTTCGCATCCTGGTAACGTTGTTTGTGGAGAGCGTGATCTGCGTGATCCTGGGCTACGGCGGCTACCTGGTGTACAAGGGCGTGTTCAACGCCGGCCAGCTGGTGGAGTTCATCGGCTATTTCACCTCGGTGGTGTGGCCCATCATGGCAGTATCGGAGCTCATCGATATGACCAGCCGGGGCCGGGCCAGCCTGGCGCGCATCGGCGAACTGCTGGACGCCAAGCAGGATGTGAAGGACGGCCCGGAGGCCAGGCCGCTGGAAAATATCCGCGGCGATATCGAGCTGCGGCATCTGACCTTCCGTTATCCCGGGGCGGCCTACGACGCGCTGCAGGATGTATCCTTTGCCATCCGCGCGGGGGAGAGCGTGGGCATCGTGGGCAAGACTGGCAGCGGCAAAACCACGCTGGTGGATCTGCTGCTGCGCAGCTATAACGTGCCCCGGGGCACGGTGTTCATCGATGGGCGGGACGTGAACGATATCACCATCCACTCTCTGCGGAACGGCTGCGCCTATGTGCCCCAGGATAATTTCCTCTTTTCCGATACCATCCGCAACAACATCGCCTTCGGTGTGGATGAAAACGGGGAGGCGGAGGTCTCCCGGGCGGCGCGGCTGGCTGATGTGCATGATAACATCGCCGAGTTCCAGGAGGGGTACGAGACTATCCTGGGCGAGCGCGGCGTAACGGTATCCGGCGGGCAGAAGCAGCGCATCTCCATCGCCCGGGCGCTGATGCGCGACGCGCCCATCCTGATCCTGGACGACTCCGTATCGGCGGTGGATACCAAGACTGAGCGCACCATCCTGGAAAACCTGCGCGCCACCCGCCAGGGCAAAACCACCCTGCTGATCGCCCACCGCGTGACCACCATCGAAAAGATGGACAAGATCCTGTTTATCGACGAGGGCCGCCTGGCCGCCGCGGGCACCCATGCCGAGCTGCTGGCGGCCTGCCCGGAATACCGGCGCATGGTGGAACTGCAAAAGCTGGAGGAGGAAGGAGGCGCGGACAATGCGTGAGATCATGCCCATCCTGATCGTGGCCGGCATCATCGGCGTTTTTGCCGTGGGCTTCCTGATGGTCTTCCTGCTGGAAAAGAACAAAAAAGAAAGCATGGGCTTTGAGCGGAACATGGCGGACCGCGAGATCATCCGCCGCCTGCTGGCCTATGCCAAGCCCTACCGCGGGCAGTTTGCGCTGGTGCTGCTGGTCATGCTGCTGTCCATCGGGTACGATCTGATTTCGCCCCTGCTGGTGGGCCGCATCGAGGAGATGGTCAAGGATACCTTCGCCCTCAGCCGCCTGTACGCCATGGTGGCGGTGTACGCCGGCATCCTGCTGGTCAGCCTGGTATGCACCTATGTGCAGGCCATGGTGCTGCAAAAAACCGGACAGAAGATCCTTTCCGCCATCCGCATGGATACCTTTACCCATATCGAGCAGCTGAGCCACGAGCAGCTGACCCATCTGCCGGTGGGCAAGCTGGTCACCCGCGTGACCAACGATCCCAACGCCATCTCCTACATGTTTACCAACATCCTGGTAACTTTGGTCAAAAACGTGATGGTGATCTTTGGCGTGCTGGGGGCCATGCTGTCGCTGAACCTGTCGCTGACGCTGATGGTGCTGTGCTTCGTGCCCTTCGTGGTGCTGTTTACGGTGATCTTCCGCAAGTTCAGCCGCAAGGTGCACCGCCAGGTAAACGACGCCACCACCGATCTGAACACCTACCTGAGCGAGAACCTGAGCGGCATCAAGATCACCCAGATCTTCAACCGGGAAGATAAAAAGATGGCCGACTTCCTGGAAAAAAGCAAAAAGCTCAAACGCGCCAAGCAGGCGCGCATGCTGGTGTTCGGCATTTTCCGCCCCATGGTGTACATGCTGTACATCTCCTCGGTGATGTGCCTGCTGTATATGGGCGGCCGGGCCAGCATCGAGGGGCAGACCTATTTCGGCCAGGCGCTGACCAGCGGCGTGATCGTCACGTTTTACATGTACATCTCCAAATTCTTTAACCCCATCCAGACGCTGGCGGAGCAGTTCGATATGCTGCAGCGCTCCTTCGCCTCGGCGGAAAAGATATTCACCATCCTGGATATCGTGCCCGATGTGGTGGACAGCCCGGACGCCATCGAGCTGGAGAACATCCGCGGAGAAATCGAGTTCCGCGACGTATGGTTCAGCTACAAGCCCGATGAATGGGTGCTCAAGGGCGTCTCCTTCCACGTGGAGCCCCGGCAGACCGTGGCCTTCGTGGGCGCCACCGGCAGCGGCAAAACCACCATCCTCTCGCTGATCTGCCGCAATTACAACATCCAGAAGGGGCAGATCCTGATCGACGGGATCGATATCCAAAAAATAAAAATAGCCAGCCTGCGCCGGCATTTTGGTCAGATGCTGCAGGATGTGTTCCTGTTCAGCGGCGATATCCGCGGCAATATCCTGCTGCGCAGCGAGGGCATCAGCGACGAGGCGGTGATGGAGGCCTGCCGCTATGTGAACGCCGATAAGTTTATCAATCGGCTGGATAAGGGGCTGGATGAGCCTGTGCGCGAGCGGGGCAATAATTTCTCTGCCGGTCAGCGGCAGCTGCTCTCCTTCGCCCGCACCATCATCCACAAGCCTTCGGTGATCATCCTGGATGAGGCCACCGCCAACATCGATACCGAAACCGAGCTTTTGATCCAGGACAGCCTGGAAAAGATCCGCAACATCGGCACCATGCTGATCGTGGCCCATCGCCTGTCCACCATTCAGCACGCGGACAATATCATCGTTCTGTCCGACGGCAAAATCATGGAGCAGGGCGATCACCAGACGCTGCTGCATCAGCACGGCATGTATTACCAGCTGTACACGCTGCAGTTCAGCAAGGAGCAGATGCGCGCGGCCCGGGCGTGATGCCTCAGTTGCCGTTCATCTGGTGGATGGCGGTCCCGCCGGAGAGGGCGGAGGCGTTCCGGCCGGCCTGGGCCTTGCCGGTGCTGGTCATCAGGAAGATGCCCAGGACCAGGAAGCAAAAGAGCGTTCCGAGCGTGCTTTTCATGGCGGTTTCCTCTGTAAGTCGGTTTGTAAAACGGCCGTGTCTTGAACCGTTTCCAACCATAGAACGGGGGAGGCACGGCTTTTCTTCCGCCCGGATAAAAAATTTTTTAGGATATGGAAAGGAGCCTGCGGGCATGAAGCTGTTTGATTCCCACTGCCATCTGGATGATGAAAAATTTAACGAGGACCGCGCGGAGACCATCGCCCGCATGCGGGAGGGCGGCGTGGCGCGCTGCGTGTGTGTGGGCAGCGATTTGCCGTCCTCCGGGCGCTGCATCGCCCTGGCGGAGCAGCATGATTTTATTTACGCCGCCGCCGGCGTGCATCCCCACGAGGCCAAGGATGCCCCTGCGGATTATATCGATCGGCTGCGGGACATGCTGCGCCATCCCCGGGTGGTGGCCCTGGGGGAGATCGGGCTGGATTATTACTATGATTTTTCGCCCCGGGACGTGCAGAAGCGCGTGCTGCAGGAGCAGCTGGATCTGGCGGTGGAGACCGGCATGCCGGTGATCTTCCACATCCGCGACGCCCACGGGGATATGTTCGATCTGCTGCGCGCCCGGGGAAAGGAGCTGCCCGCCGGGGTGATCCACTGCTGCTCCGCCAGCGCGGAGATGGTGCGGGAGTACCTCAAAATGGGCTTTTACATCTCCTTTGCCGGGCCGATCACCTTCAAAAACGCCGCGACCCCCATCGAGGCCTCCAAAGCCGTGCCGCTGGACCGGCTGCTGATCGAGACCGACAGCCCCTATCTGGCCCCCGTGCCCCTGCGCGGACGGCGCAACGAGCCGGCCTTTGTGCGCCATGTGCTGGAAAAGCAGGCCGAGGTGCACGGCGTCAATGCTGAGGAGCTGGCGGAGATCACCTTCAAAAACGCCTGCGAGCTGTACCGCATTCCGGTATGATCGCATAGGATGGCGCATAACCTATCCATGCAAGGAGGGAAGGCGGATGCGCTGCCAGCCGGAAAACCGTGTCTACAAGGCCAAGTATCCCACCAAAGGAAGCATGCTTGCCCGGGCGGTGGGCATTGTGCTGATCGCCGCCGGCGTGCTGCTGATCGTGCTCTGCGTGCCGCTGTGGGCCTGGATGTCGCTGATCGGCGCGGCGCTGATCTTTGTGGGCGTGCTGCTGCTGCAAAAATAACGGGAGGTGCGGTATGGCGATCAGGGTCGTATGCGTCAAATTGCCCCGGGGGCTCCGGCGGATCGCAAGGCTGTTTGTGAAGAGCAAGTAAGGAATGTACGTGGGCGGACTGATTGGAAGCTGACGGGGGAGAAGGACGAACAAAAGCCTTCTCTTTCCGCGCCGGAAAGAGAAGCGGAAAGAGCTGTTTTGATGTCGCTCCTGCTGCCTGGGTGGCAGCGGGAAAACGTGAACAGCCAAAAACGTACAAATCAGCCCATTCTGCATTCACTGTCATTCTCCAATTGCCGGACCCAAACAACAAGAGGCAGCGAACCTTCCAAAGTCGCTGCCTCTTTTTCGCTTCCTTCCCCGTCACGGCCAAACGGAAGCCACGCTGAAACGCCGGATCACAGATCCGCGTAAAAGTTCTTTTGCTTTTTCCTGTCGGGATCGATGTATTGCAGCTCCATTTTATCGAAGGACACCGACTCCACAAAATGCTCGGGCAAAAAGCTGGTGAGCCCAAACTGCTCCCAGTCCCGCTCATGCCGGGGGATGACCACCGGGCGCGCGATATCCAGGGCGTGGCAGATCTCGTCCAGCGCCTCCTGCCAGGTCTCATAGGTGCAGGGCGCCGTGCGGCTCTCCACAATTTTGTTCTTTTTGATCACGCGAACCCAAAGCTGACCGGCCATAGCGCGCCTCCTTTGCCTTTTGATCCTCATTATGGCACATGGACGGCCAAAAGTAAAGCGCCGGCTATTGGCGAACGGGATAATCTGTGGTATAATCCAGTCAATGGAAATCCATAAAAGGAGGAAATACGCATGAAGATTTATTCTGTAAACGATCCGGAATTCAAGCCCTACGGCAAGGTGCTGACGGGCTACGATACCGCGGAGCTGGTCGCCGCCATGGAGAAGATCGCCCTGCCCGAGGCGGGCACCGCCTATGAGCCGGGCATTAAAAGCCTGGAGGACTGCCGGGTGTTTGCCGATTTTGAGGCACGCGCTTACGGCGGCATGCCCATTCAGCTGGGCATGTGCTGGGGACACAATACCAAGCTGAACTGCCTGGAGTATCACCGGGACAGCGAGGTCAACATCGGCACCGGTGATTTTGTGCTGCTGCTGGCCAAGCAGGATGAGATCGTGGACGGCGTGCTGGATACCGCCTGCGTAAAGGCCTTCCGCGCGCCCAAGGGCGTTCCGGTGGAAGTATACGCCACCTCCCTGCATTACGCCCCCTGCCAGGTGGATGACAGCGGCTTCCGCGTGGCCGTGGTGCTGCCCCGGGGCACCAATACCGATAAGCCTGCGTAT
>CADAHU010000068.1 GCA_902787835.1 uncultured Eubacteriales bacterium | reverse complement strand
TCATGGGATCGATGTACTGGCCGTCCTTGTACACGCGCATGTTGCCGCTGGCGATCTCGTCGATCAGCATCACGCTGCCGTCGGCGTCGTAGCCGAACTCAAACTTGATATCGTAGAGCTCCAGGCCCTTGGCCGCCATATCGTCAGCCACGATGCGGGTGATCTTCTGGGTCATTTCCTTGATATCGTCGTACTGCTTGTCGGTCATCACGCCCAGCACCACCAGGCCGTCCTTGGTGACCAGGGGATCGCCCTTGGCGTCATCCTTGAAGGTCATCTCCACATAATCGGGCAGATCGGAGCCGGAGGCGATGTACTCGCCGTAGCGGCGGATGAAGCTGCCCACGGCCTTGCGGCGGCAGATGACCTCCAGGCCATGGCCGAACACCTTGGCGGGCAGCACTTCCATGGTGGTGTCCTTCAAATTGGCGCTGACGTAGTGGGTCTTGATGCCGGCGGCGTTGATCTTTTCAAAATAATAAATGGACATGCGCAGGTTCACGTCGCCCACGCCCTCGATGGTCAGGCCCACGGAATTTTCGCCGGGATCAAACACGCCGTCCTTGCCGGTGCAGTCGTCCTTGAACTTGAGCAGATAGTTGCCGTTCTCCAGGGCGTAAACGTTCTTGGTCTTTCCGGTGTACACAAGCTTCTGTTCCATGGTTCATACACTCCTTTTATATTAGAAAGTAAAGGGTACGCAGTTTTGTTACAGCCGCTCCAGGATGCCGGCGTCCTTTTCCAGCACCTTCCTTGCGGCCTCGGCGCGCTGGGCGTCCAGCCTCGCGGCCAGATCGGGATCCTCCACCGCCAGGATCTGGGCGGCCAGCAGCGCGGCGTTGGCGCCGCCGCCCACCGCCACGGTGGCCACCGGGATGCCGCTGGGCATCTGCACGGTGGAAAGCAGGGCGTCCAGGCCGTCCAGCAGCGGCCCGGCGCAGGGGATGCCGATCACCGGCAGGGTGGTATTGGCCGCGATGGCCCCGGCCAGGTGCGCCGCCATGCCGGCGGCGGCGATCAGCGCGCCAAAGCCGTTTTTGCGGGCGTTCAGCGCAAAATCCCGGGCCTCCTCGGGCGTGCGATGGGCGCTGTACACATGCACCTCAAAGGGGATATCCAGGCTTTTCAGCATGTCGGTGGCCTTTTTGATCACCGGCAGGTCGCTGTCGCTGCCCATCACGATACCGATTTTCTTCATGCGATCTCCTCCCAAAAGCAAACAGAAAAGCGCGCCTTTCAGCGCGCCCATAGTGTAGCATCCTCCCGGCGGGGTTGTCAAGCCTTAATATTCGTAATTTTATTAAATCTTTGCCGCTTGTAGCACCATTTTTGACATGTTTTTGTATCATTTTTGTGAAAAACACGAACGTTCGGGTTTTGTAACCCTTTAATGTGCACATTTCAGGCCGTCTTGCGGACAGATTCACCATGCCTCCGTATGGCCGATGCCGATCATGGTGGTCATGGTGCGGATAAACTTTTTGCCGTCGTACACCGCCAGCTGGTTGAGCATTTTGCCGTGAAAGACCAGGGCCATGGTGTTGCCGCCGTCCAGGTTGAGGGCCTCGGTGACGCCATGGCTGCGCATGATCTCCGCCATGCGCTGCAGCACCGTGCCCTCGCTGGCCTGGCAGCGGCCCTCCACCGACAGCACAAAGTAATGGCCCGGGGCGATCATGCCCAGGGCGTGCCGGGGCTCGATGCTCCGGAAATTTTCATAGAGCACGCCGTTGATCTGCCCGTCCCGGATCAGCCAGGGGCCGAAGCTGAACACGTTGACCGCCCCCAGCTCCAGCAGATCGTCGGCGGAAATCTCGTTGCAATCGTATACCCGCAGGCTGCCGTCCGGGTATTGGGCCATCATATCCAGGTTGGGCAGGTGGGTGCCCGTTCTGGCGTTGGTCCGTTTGGACAGCGCCTGACCGTCGCGGATGATCACGCCCAGCGTTTCCCGCTTGGTCACGCGGTTGTAGCTGAAATCGTCCGAAAAGGCCAGCACCAGCTTTTTGCGTTTGGCCAGGGTTTCGGGCTTCACGGCGTTCCGGTCCAGATGCTTGGGATCGGTCATCACGCTCTCCAGCGCCTGGCCGTTGCGCGCCAGGATCTCGGTCTCGAACCACTCCATGGACAGGCGGCTGTCCTGCCTGCGCACGATGGTGATCTGCAGATCGGGGCTCAGGTACATCCACAGCCCGTCGGCGTCGTTCTCATAGAACCATTCCCCCTCCCCCGACAGATAGCCCTCGGCGTCCTGTGCGGGCAGCTCAGGCCGGGGCAGCGGGGCCGGGGTGGCCACGGGCTTCATGGTGGGCTTGACGGGCGGCAGGGCGGCGTCGGAAAAGATCGCCTCCCAGGTGGCTGCGTCCACCGCGCCGGTCTCCGGCAGGCCGTTGGAGCGCTGGAAAAGGCGCACCTTCTCCACCGTATTCTGGGTGAATTCCCGGGTGAAGGTCTCGGTGCTGTAATAGCCCAGCGCGCCCAGCCGCTGCTTCATTTCCTTTACGCTTTCGCTGCGCGCGCCCAGGGTAAGCGTTTCAAAATCCGCAGCGGCAGCGCACAGCAGCAGCGCCAGCGCCAGCGCCGTCGCCATGATGATCCGCATCCTCTTTTCCATGCCTTTTCCCCCGTCTTTCCCGTTTTGCTTATTGTAGCACGGATGGGCGGTTTTCTCAATCACCCGAAAAAACAGAAGAAAAACCTTTATTCTTTGCTTTTGCAATTGACAGCAAGCCCGCAGGGGTGTATGCTCAGGTTGTAATTCGCAAAGGAGAAATCCGTATGTTTATGTATTATTACTTTTATTTTAACACCGCGATGGATGGCCGGTAAACGCCCGCGAAGGCGCAGGCAAGCCGAAGGCATCCACCGCTTCTTGACGTATCAGGAACGGTGGTTTTTTATTGAGAACGGAGGAAGCATGATGGCTGATAACCAGCTGGAGCGGGCGCGGGAGCGGATCACCCAGGCCGACCGGGAAATGGCCCGGCTGTTTGAAATGCGCATGGACGCCGTGCGCGAGGTGGCGGAGTACAAGCGCGGGCGCGGGCTGCCCATCCTGGACGCCGGGCGGGAGCAGGCGGTGATCGACCGCGGCCTAAACTGGATCAAGGACAGCGAACTGCGGGATTTTTACATCTCCTTCCAGCGGGACGTGATGGAGGTATCCAAGGCCTACCAGCGCCGGCTGATCTCGGGCATCCGGGCGGCATACAGCGGGGTGGAGGGCGCCTTTGCCAACATCGCCGCGCGCAGGATCTTTCCGGACGGCGAGGCGGTGCCCTACGCCGATTTCGCCTCCGCCTACGCCGCGGCGGAGCGCGGGGAATGCGATGTATGCGTGCTGCCCATCGAAAACAGCTATGCCGGCGAGGTGGGCCAGGTGACCGACCTGATGTACACCGGTTCCCTGCACGTGACCGGCGTATACGCCCTGCCGGTGACCCATCACCTGCTGGGCGTGCCCGGGGCCGATTTGGCAGGCGTGCGCCGGGTGATCAGCCATCCCCAGGCGCTGTCCCAGTGCGCCGGGTTCCTCCGCCAGCACGGGCTGGAAGCGGTGGCCGCCTCCAACACCGCCCGGGCGGCCCGGGATGTGATGGAGAAGGGCGATCCCGCCGAGGCGGCCATCGCCAGCCTGGAAACCGCCCGCCTCTACGGCCTGCAGGTGCTGGCCCGGGGCATCAACGAAAGCGGCCTCAATACCACCCGCTTCGCCGTGTTCTCCCGCGCAGAGAACGCCCGCATCACCGGCCGGGACGCCGGCTTTATGCTGCTGTTCACGGTAAACCACGTGGCCGGAGCGCTGGCCAACGCCATCCAGATCATCGGCAAATACGGCTTCAACATGCGCGTGCTGCGCTCCCGGCCCATGAAGGAGCTGCCCTGGCATTACTACTTTTACGCCGAAATGGAGGGCGACGATCAGAGCGAGGCTGGCCGCAGCATGATCGGCGAGCTGGCCGCGTACTGCAACCTGGTCAAGGTGGCGGGCCGCTTTGGCGCGGAAGTGAGCCTGAAGGAGGAAGAAGCATGAAGCTGCCTGTTTTCCTGGGCGACCGAAGCTATGAGATCACGTTGGCGCGGGGCTGCCTGGGTCATGCCGGGGAGATCCTGAACCTGAACCGCAAGGTGCTGATCGTCACCGACGACGGCGTGCCCACAGCCTATGCCCGCGCCCTGGCCGGGCAGTGCCGGGAGAGCGAAATCGTATGCATCCCCCAGGGGGAGGACAGCAAAAACTTTGATACCCTGCAGCTGATCCTGCGCCGCATGCTGGCCCTGGGCATGGGCCGGGGCGACTGCGCCGCGGCGGTGGGCGGCGGCGTGGTGGGCGATCTGACCGGCTTTGCCGCGGCCTGCTACATGCGGGGCATCGATTTTTACAACGTGCCCACCACCGTGCTGTCCCAGGTGGATTCCTCCATCGGCGGCAAGACCGCCATCGATCTGGACGGCATCAAAAACATCGTGGGCGCATTTCATCAGCCCCGGGCGGTGCTGATCGACCCGGACACATTGCAGACGCTGCCCAAACGCCAGATCGCCAACGGCCTGGCCGAAGCCGTCAAGATGGCGCTGTGCCTTGACGCTTCGGGCTTCGCGCTGTTTGAAAAGGAAAGGATCGATCTGGACACCGTCATTGAGAACGCGCTGATCGCCAAACGGCGCGTGGTGGAGCAGGATGAAACCGAGCAGGGCCTGCGCCGGGTGCTGAACTTCGGCCACACCCTGGGCCACGGCATCGAAAGCCTGCACGATGAAAACGGCCTGTACCACGGCGAGTGCGTGGCCCTGGGCATGCTGCCCATGTGCTCGGACGCCGTGCGCGCAAGGCTGCTGCCGGTGCTGCGGCGGCTGGGGCTGCCCACCGACTGCGGCGCCGACGCCGATCGGGTGATGCGGGCCGTGCTGCACGATAAAAAAGCCCAGGACGGCATGATAAACGCCATCCTGGTGGAGGAGGCAGGCAGCTATGTCCAGCGGCGCATGACGCCGGAGGAGCTGCGCAGCCGCTATATCGCCTGGTTTGGGGAGGAAAAGCAATGAAAAATACCTTTGGCGTCAGCGTTTGCGTTACGCTGTTCGGCGAGAGCCACGGGCCGGAGATCGGCGCGGTGATCGACGGGATGGCCCCGGGCATCCCGGTGGACGAGGCATATATCGCCCGGCAATTGACGCTGCGCCGCCCCGCGGGCAGCATTTCCACCGCCCGGCAGGAGCAGGACCCCTTCCGCATCGTCAGCGGCGTTTTTTGCGGCCATACCACCGGCGCGCCCCTGACCATCCTGATCCCCAACGGCGATACCCGCAGCCGGGATTATCAGCTGGGCGCGGCCCGGCCAGGGCATGCCGATTACACCGCCCATATCAAGTATCACGGCTATGAGGACTACCGGGGCGGCGGCCACTTCAGCGGGCGTATCACGGCGGCGCTGGTGGCGGCGGGCGCGGTGGCCCGGCAGGCGCTGACACGGCGCGGCGTCACTCTGGGCACCCACATCGCCCGGTGCGCCGGTATCGAGGATGCTCCCTTCCGCGATCCCGCCGCCGATATCGCCCGGCTGAACGAGCTGCCCTTCGCCGTGCTGGACGCGGAGAAGGGCAAACAGATGCAGGAGGCCATCGCCGCGGCGGGCGCGGCGGGCGACAGCGTGGGCGGCGCGCTGGAAACGCTGGCGCTGGGCCTGCCCGCCGGGGTGGGCGAGCCCTGGTTCGATACCGTGGAGGGCGTGCTCGCCCACGCGCTTTTTTCCATACCCGCGGTCAAGGGCGTGGAATTCGGCGACGGGTTCGCCCTGTGCGATCTGCGGGGCAGCGAGGCCAACGACAGCCTGTATCAGGATCAGGGCCGGGTCTGCACCCGCACCAACCACAACGGCGGCGTCAACGGCGGTATCACCAACGGCATGCCGCTGCTGTTCCGCTGTGCCGTGAAGCCCACGCCTTCCATCGCCCGGGCGCAGCAGACCGTCAACCTGCTGACCGGCGAGGAGGAGAGGCTGACCATCACAGGCCGGCATGACCCGGCCATTGTGCACCGGGCGCGGGCCGCTGTGGACGCCGTAACGGCGCTGGCGCTGTGCGATCTGTTGGCCCAGCGCTACGGCGCCGACTGGCTGGGAGGGCAGGAAGCATGATGTACGGCTGTATCGGGGAGCATTTGCCCCACAGCTTTTCCGCGGAGATCCACCGCATGATCGGCCGCTACGATTATGCGCTGCAGGAGATCGCCCCCGAACACCTGGACGCGTTTATGCGGGCCCGCGGTTTTCTGGGCATCAACGTGACCATCCCCTACAAGCAGGCGGTGATCCCCTATCTGGATACCGTCAGCGATACCGCCCGGGCCATCGGCGCGGTGAACACCATCGTGAACCGGGACGGCGCGCTGCACGGCTATAATACCGATTTTGACGGGCTCACCCGGCTGATTGCCCGGCTTGGGCTGAATGTGCGCGGCAAAAAGGCGCTGATCCTGGGCACCGGCGGCACCAGCAAAACGGCGCTGTATGCCCTGCGTGCGCTGGGCGCGGCCCAGGCCATCCGGGTAAGCCGCACCGGGCGGGAGGGCGCGATCACCTATCAGGACGCCGCGCGGCTGCACGCCGACGCCCAGGTGATCCTGAACACCACGCCCTGCGGCATGTACCCGCGCATTGATGAAGCGCCGATTTCCCTGGCCGCCTTCCCCCAGCTGGAGGGCGTGGCCGACGCCATCTACAATCCCCTGCGCAGCAGGCTGATTCTGGAAGCCCGCGCCCGGGGGATCAAGGCCGCGGGCGGACTGTACATGCTGGTGGCCCAGGCCGTGCGGGCGGCAGAGATTTTCACCGATACGCCCTGCCCAGACGGGCTGACCGACGGGATTTACGGCAGGCTGCTGCGGCAGAAGCAGAACATCGCGCTGATCGGCATGCCGGGCAGCGGCAAATCCACAGTGGCGGCGGAGCTGGGCTTCCGGCTGGGCCGCGAGGTCATCGATACCGACCGGGTGATCGAGGCGCAGGCGGGCCGCCCGATCCCGGAGCTCTTCGCATCCGAGGGCGAAGGATACTTCCGCGATCTGGAAAGCCGGATCATCGCCGGGCTGGCGGGCCGGAGCGGGCTGATCCTCTCCACCGGCGGCGGCGCGGTGCTGCGGGCGGAAAACGTGACCGCCCTCCGGCAAAACAGCCGCCTGTACTGGCTGGACAGGCCGCAGGAGGCGCTTTTGCCCACCGACGACCGCCCCCTGGCCGACAGCCGGGAGAAGATCGCCCGGCTCTATCAGCAGCGGCAGCCGATCTACCAAAGCGCCGCCGATGAAATCATTCCCGTGGCCGGCACGGCCCGGGAAGCGGCGCAGGAGATAGAAAGCAGGTGGAACACATGCGCATCCTTGTGATCAACGGGCCCAACCTGAACATGCTGGGTATCCGGGAGCCCGATATTTACGGCCGCGTCACCTATGACGCCCTGTGCGAAAAAATAAAGGCCCACGCCGCCGAAAAGGGCATCGACGTGGCGCTGTACCAGTCCAACCACGAGGGCGACCTGGTGGACGCCATTCAGCAGGCCTACGGGAATACCGATGGCATCGTGATCAATCCCGGCGCGTACACCCACACCAGCGTGGCCATCCTGGACGCCCTCAAGGCGGTTTCCATCCGGGCGGTGGAGGTGCACATCAGCGACGTGGACGCCCGGGAGGCGTTCCGGCGGACCAGCTATGTGCGCCTGGCCTGCGAAAAGACCATCAGCGGCCACGGCATTAACGGCTATCTGGAGGCCATGGACTACCTGGCCGGAGGGAACGGCTGATGCGCGCGGTGATCCGCCCCGGCATCGCCCGGGGAACGGTGGCCGCGCCGCCCTCCAAATCCATGGCGCACCGGTATTTGATCTGCGCCGCCCTGGCAAAGGGCGAAAGCATCGTGCGGCAGGTGGACTGGTCGGAGGATATCCGGGCCACAGCGGACTGCCTGGAGGTGCTGGGGGCCAAGCTGCAGATCCAGGGCGATACGGTGCGGGTGATCGGCTGCGATCCCGCCGAAGCCGCCTCCGCCGAGCTCCCCTGCCGGGAATCGGGCAGCACCCTGCGGTTTCTTTTGCCGCTGTGCCTGCTCTCGGGCCATGAAATGCGCCTGCGGGGCAGCGGGCGGCTGATGGAGCGGCCGCTGTCCGTATATGAGGAGATCTGCCGCCGTCAGGGGCTTTCTCTGGAGCGCGGCCCGGGGCAGGTGACTGTGCAGGGCGTGCTGGCCCCGGGGGAATACGCCGTGCCCGGGGACGTGAGCAGCCAGTTCATCAGCGGCCTGCTGTTTGCCCTGCCGCTGCTGGAGCGGGGCAGCGTGATCCGCCTGATCCCGCCGGTGGAGAGCCGTTCCTACCTGGATATGACGGTGCAGGCGATGCGCGATTTTGGGGTGGATGTGCGCTGGCAGGATCGGCATACGCTGACCGTGCCCGGCGCGGCCGTCGGCCAGGCCCGGGATATGACGGTGGAGGGCGATTACAGCAATGCGGCCTTCTTTGACGCCCTGAACCTTACGGGCGGTGCGGTGCGCGTCACCGGCCTGCGCCCCGACAGCCTGCAGGGCGACCGGGTATACCGGCAGTATTTCGCGGCCCTGCGGGAAGAGGACCCCTGTCTGGATCTGGCCGACTGCCCCGATCTGGCCCCGGTGCTGTTCGCGGCGGCGGCGCTGACGGGCGGCGCGCGGTTCACCGGCACCCGGCGGCTGCGCTTTAAGGAGAGCGACCGCGGCTCGGCCATGGCGGAGGAGCTTGCCAAATTCGGCGTACAGATGACGGTCAGCGAAAATGAGATCGTCGTGCCCCCCGCCGCGCTGCATGCGCCGGACGCGCCGCTGAGCAGCCACAACGATCACCGCATCGCCATGGCGCTTTCGATCCTGTGCGCCCAAACCGGCGGCGTCATCGAAGGCGCGGAGGCCGTGCGCAAGAGCCTGCCCGATTACTGGGAACGGCTGCAATCTTTACATGTGGAGGTCACGCTGGATGGAATGGATCAGTAAAAGCAATATTCTGATCGTGGGGCTGGGCCTGATGGGCGGCAGCTATGCCCGGGGGCTCAAGCGGCTGGGGTTTCATGTGAGCGCCATCGATACCGACGCCGCTTCCATCGAGTACGCCCTGTCGGAGCACATCATCGACCGGGGCTTCACCCAGGTGGACGAGGAAACCGTCCGCCAGGCCGACGCCATCATTTTTGCCCTGTATCCCGGCGTTTTTCTTCAATGGATCCGGGAGTATCAGCACCTGTTCAAGCCCGGGCTGCGCATGACCGACGTGACCGGCGTCAAGCGCTGCGTGGTATACGACGTGCAGGCGGCGCTGCGGCCCGACGTGGAGTTCATCGCCGCCCATCCCATGGCGGGCCGCGAGGTATACGGCGTGCAAAACAGCGACGACCGCATCTTCCGCGACGCCAACTATATCGTGGTGCCCACTGGGAAGAACACCGCCGGGGCCATCGGCTGGTGCGCCGGGCTGGGCAAGCTGCTGGGCTTCCGGCACATCGCGGTGCTCTCCCCCGAGGAGCATGACGATATGATCGGCTTTGTATCGCAATTGACCCACTGCATCGCCGTATCGCTGATGACCTGCTCGGATAACACCCACCTGGCGGAGTACACCGGCGATTCCTTCCGTGATCTGACCCGCATCGCGCGGATCAACGAGACCATGTGGTGCGAGCTGTTCCTGCGCAACCGGGAGCCGCTGCTCAGGCAGATGGATGGCTTTCTCCGCGAGCTGACCGCCTTCCGGGAGATGCTGGCGGCGGGCGACGCGGAGGGCATGAAGGAGAAAATGCGTCTGTCTACCCAGCGGCGGGCCATGTTCGATAAAAAGTAAAGCGAGGTAAGTTTTATGAATATGCTGTTTGAGCGCAAGCTGGCCATCCCCATGGAGGTCAAGGAAATGTATCCCCTCACCGGCGATCTGAGCCGCGTGGTGGAGCAGCGCGCCGCCCAGCTGAAGGCGATTTTTGCTGGTAAATCGGATAAGTTTTTATTGGTCATCGGCCCCTGCTCCGCCGATAACGAAAGCAGCGTAATGGAATATGTGACCCGACTGCGCGGCCTGGCGGATAAGGTGCAGGATAAGCTGTTCATCGTGCCCCGGGTATACACCAACAAGCCCCGTACCACCGGCGACGGCTACAAGGGCATGCTGCACCAGCCCAATCCCGATGAGAAGCCGGACATGTTCAAGGGCATTGTGGCCATCCGCGAATTGCACATGCGCGTGCTGCGGGAAACCGGCATGGCGGCGGCGGACGAGATGCTCTACCCCGAAAACCATAAATATCTGGACGATATGCTGGGCTATGTGGCCGTGGGCGCGCGGTCGGTGGAAGATCAGCAGCACCGGCTGACCGCCAGCGGCATCGAGGTGCCCGTGGGCATGAAGAACCCCACCAGCGGCGATTTTCAGGTGATGCTCAACGCCATCCAGGCTGCCCAGCACCAGCATACCTTTATCTACCGCGGCTGGGAGGCGCGCTCCCAGGGCAATCCCTACGCCCATGCCATCCTGCGCGGATCCACGAACAAGCACGGCCAGTCCATCCCCAATTATCACTACGAGGATCTGGTGCTGATCAACGAGCTGTACCTGTCCCGGGGCCTGCAGAACCCCGCCGTGCTGGTGGACGTGAACCACGCCAACTCCAACAAGCAGTTCATCGAGCAGATCCGCATCGCCAAGGAGGTCATGCACAGCCGCCGCTACAACCCCGATATCAGCAGGCTGGTCAAGGGCCTGATGATCGAAAGCTACCTGGTGGACGGCGCGCAGAAGGTGGGCGGCGGCGTATACGGCCAATCCATCACCGATCCCTGCCTGGGCTGGGAAAAGACCGAACGGCTGGTGCTGGAGCTGGCCGAGGGGCTGTAAGGCGAAGGAGAGGAGTACGTTACTTTCTTCCGGAAGAAAGTAACAAAGAAGCAGCCGGCGAAGCGGCTTGAATCGGAAAACGAACTTGTTTCCGCCAGTTTGGCTCATGGTCGCCAAGCAAGTTCCCAGACAACAGAACACAGAAAAAATCCAGCAAAACCAAGCTTGCTCGGTTTTGCTG
>CADAHU010000067.1 GCA_902787835.1 uncultured Eubacteriales bacterium | reverse complement strand
GTCACGTCCACCGCCTCGGCGATGTAGGGCTCGGCTTCCAGCACTTCATAGGTGGCGTCCACGATTTCCACTTCGCCGGACCATTCGGTCTTGTAGCCGGAAACGCGGATCTTGGTGCCGGGCACCAGGGCGTCATAATCTTCCTGGGAGATGGGCAGCTCGTAGATGAAGGACGCACCATCCTCGGCCTGGGTGTAGATGGTGGCCTTGTCCTGCCACCAGCTCTGCTTGGCCTGCACATAGGTCTCCACGATCACGGGGCTATCCAGCTCTGCCGCCATATAATCCGCATGGGTCATGATCGCAGTCTCACCAGAGGCAGCTTCCTGGACGTTTCCCGTTACACCGAAGAACTCGCCCACTTCCTGAGCAGCGCTCTGGGCGTTGTTCAGCAGCTGCACGATAGCGTTCTGGATGCTGGCGGCTTCTTCCTGTGCAGCAGCCAGTTCCGCGGCGATGGCTTCCTTTTCCGTTACGGCTTCTGCCAGCTGTGCCTGCGTTGCAGCCAGTTCTGCGCGCAGCGCTTCATTTTCTGCCAGAGCTTCAGCCAACTGCTCTTCCAGAGTGGTTGCCTCTTCTGCAGCGGGTGCATCCATTATCCGTTGGAAAAAGGATCCCACAGTTTCTTCTTCTGCAAAGGCAAATGTACAGCCGCACACCAGAATGACCACAAGGATCCAGGCAGCAGCGTACCGCCATATCTGCATGTTATTCTGCTTCATCTTCATATTCTTTTTCGCTTACAGCCCGTTGGTCATGGTCTCCACGGCTTCCTGGGCGTCCTCGGCGGCCTCTTCCACGGTCTCCTGGACTTCCTCAGCGGCCTCTTCCACGGCCTCCTGGGCGTCCTCCACCGCTTCCTGGGCTTCGTCCATGATGCCCTCGGCGTTTTCCTGAGCGGCTTCCACCGCTTCCTGGGCCTGCTCCACCGCATCCTCAACAGCCTCCTGGACTTCCTCCACGGCTTCGGAAACGGCCTCGGGATCGCTCAGCTGCTCAAAGGCTTCTTCCACAGTCATGGGCGAGCCGTCCTCTTTGGTAAAGAACTTCGCGCCGATGCCCACCACGGAAGCCAGCGCCAGTACGCCAACGATGATCCAGATCAGTACGTTTTTCATTTTTCTTTCCTCCACAGTATGTGTTTTATTGCCGAAAACTGCCCTTGGGCAATTGCGACCCAATTATTTTTGCGTCTCCAGCAGGCGCTGCCATCCGGCGGGATCCTCGCCGATCACCACCCGCTGCCCGTCCCGCAGGATGGGCGCGCGGAGAAACTCCGGCTTTTCCGCCAGATAATCCAAAATGACATTTTCCATATCGGTATGCGCCACGGGATGGGACATGGCAGCTACGTTTTCCCGGTCCACCAGGTTGCGCGCGCCGCCCGCCGCCCGGGCAAAAAGCTGCAGCTCCCGGAGCCCCGGCTTGTGCTTTTTCATATCCACCAGCTGCAGCTGAACCCGCCGCTCCTTGAAAAAGCGCTCGGCCTTCTGGGCGGCAAAGTTCTTTTTATAAACATACAGCTGCAGGCTCATGGCAGAAAAGGCTTCTCCTCATCGGGCACGATAAAGGGCAGCTCCAGGCGGTTGGTTCCCTCGTCCCACAGCCGCTCCAGGCGGTAATAATTCCGCTCCTCGGGATGGAAAATATGCACCAGCAGCGTGCCGTAATCCAGGATGGCCCAGCGGCCATCGTTCTGCCCCTCCTTTTTGCGGAGCAGCACGCCTTCCTCGGCCAGGGTATCCTCCACCTCGTCGCAAAGGGCGTGCACCTGCTGGGCGTTGCGCCCGGTGCAGATCACCATATAATCGGTGATCACCGTCAGGTGGCTCACATCCAGCGCAATGATATCCAGCGCCTTTTTATCATAGAGGATCTCCGCCGCGCGCAGAGCCAGGGCACGTTCGTCGCTCATGATTGTTCCTCCTTTTGTTTAATCAGATCCTGTATGGCCTGCTCGGTCTGGCCGCAAAGGCGCAGCCCGCGGGCCAGCACATATTCCTGCGTCCGCCGCATGCTGAGCAGCACGGCGGCATCCAGATCGGTTTTTGCCAATTGGCGCATCTCGGCCAAGCCGGGATAATCGGCGCGATTGGGCTCGATAGCGTCGGCCAGGAAGATCACCTTGTCCAGCCGCGTCATGCCCGCCTTGCCCGTGGTATGGCAGGCGATGGCCGAGAGTACCGCGCCGTCGGTAACGCCCAGCTCCCGCTCCGCGATGGCCGCCGCCAGCGGACCGTGCAGCAGGTTTTCCCCCGTCAGCAGTTCCTCCGGCAGCTTCAGCCGATAGCGCTTGACCAGCTTGAGCATATCCTTGAGCGGCAGCGGCTTGGCGATATCATGCAGCATGGCCGCCGTGGCCGCCGCCTGCATGCGCTCGCCGTGCAGCCAGGCCAGCTCCACCGCCGTCTGCCGCACACCCAGGGTATGGCGCAGGCGCTTGTCCTTCATGCCGTACTTCCGCAGCGTCTGCTCCCAATCCGGCTGATACAGTCCGTTTTCCGCAATATACCGCGCCACGGACCGGGGCAGCAAATCCTCCGCGTCGCTCAGGCCGCGCAGCTCCCGGATCACAGCGCTGCTGGAAACCGCCGTTTCCGCGCCCTCCAGCACGGTGATCCGCGCGCCGTGCACCGGCAGATGGGCGTCATAGCCGGGCCGGGGGCATACCAGAAATTCACACCGGGAGAACAGCTCCTCCGCCTTATGCCATTGGGCCAGGCCGGGCAGCTTGTCCGCGCCCAGGATCCAGCAGATGCCATCCCCGGGATGGCGCTGCTGCAGCAGCCGCACGGTATCCGCCGCGTAGCAGGTGCCCTCCCGCAGGTCAATATCGCTGACCTCGATGCGCGGATCGATCTGAGCCGCCAGGCGGCACATTTCCATCCGCTGCTCCGCGGAGGCCGCGGGCTTTTCCCGATGGGCGGGATGCAGGCAGGGCGCCAGCAGCACCCGATCCACGCCCGCATCCAGGGCGCATTTTGCCGCGTGAAGGTGTCCCAGATGGACCGGATCCATCATTCCCCCCAGCACGCCGATCCTTTGCATAGCTTCCTCCAGTGTATCTCTCTGATAATAGTATAACGCATTTTGGCACAAATTACAAATGGAAATGGAGGATTATCATGCAGGAATATTTGCAGAAAACGCAGTTCAGCCGGATCATGGATGAAATCGGCGTCGCGGCTGCGCTGCTGATCGGCAGCCTGGGGCTCTTTTTTCTGCTGTGGGGCCTGCGTCCCATGGCGATCCTGGCCGGGATCTCCGCCTTTACCCTGTGTATGCTGCTGCGGACGCGCACCCGGGAGGCGCGGCTCAGGCGGAGGGAGGAAGCGCTGCGCCGGCGCATCGGCGGCGAGCTCAAGCTGGAATCCTGGCTGCTGTGCCCCGCCCGGCGGGCGCACTTTGAAACGGCGCTGCTGTTGGGCCGCCCATGCTCCCTCTCCCCCCTGCGCCTGACCGAGGCGGGCGTTTTATGCGCGCAGGAGGGCTGCGGCGATCTGGTGCTTGTGGCCTGCGCCCGGCTGCACCGCATGGAAAAGCTCACCGCCCGGGAGGTCGCCGCCTTCCAGCGGGCCTGTCTGGCCTCCGGCGCCTCCCACGGCTACCTGTGCGGCGCGGCGGGCGCGGTCCCCGAGGCCCGGGAACAGGCGCAGCTGGCTCCGCCGATCACGCTGGTGGATCGGCAGCGGATGATCGCCCTGGCCGGCATGGCGGAGCCTGCCACCGACAGCCAGCTGGTGGCGCTGGGCCGGCGATACCGGGGCAATCACAGCCTGCGCACCCTGCGGCTGGCGGCGGTCCGGTCAGGCGATGTACCTGATCACCGGCCTGATCTGCCTGGCGCTGATGACGCTGTGCCGGGTCCTGAAGCGCTGAATCATCCATAAGGCCGGCAAAGCTAAGGGTTGGTGGGGGAGGATCCGTTACTTTCTTCTGAGAGGAAAGTAACAAAGAAGCAGCCGCGAACCGGCTTGACTTAATAACCAAACTTGTTTCCGCCAGCTTGGTTATGGTCGCCAAGCGAGTTCCCGGGCAAAAAGAACAAAGGGAAAATCCCTGAACCCATTTTTCAGGGATTTTCCCTTTGTTCAGCGGTGCGCTTTGCGCACCGCGCGGCCAGCGAAGCTGGCCTTACCCGGGGCCTTCCGGCCCGCCCTCCGCTGAAAACCGGCCCAAGGGCAGGTTTTTCCGGGCGCTGCGGGCCCGGGAACGGTGGCAGGCGTCAAATCCTGTTGGCGGAAAATCCCGCAGCATTTATGGCGACAAAGCAGGTTTTCTGCTTCTCTTTTGACGCAAAAGAGAAGCGTACCCCTTTCCCGCGGATCAGGAGCCCAGGTAAGCCTTTTGCACCGCCTCGTTGTGCAGCAGGTCCTCCGCGGGGCCCTGCAGGGTGATATGGCCGGTTTCCATCACATAGGCGCGGTCTGCCACCTGCAGCGCCATCTGGGCGTTCTGCTCCACCAACAGGATGGTGGTGCCGGCCTGGTGCAGCTCGGTGATGATATCAAAGATCTGCTCCACCAGGATGGGCGCCAGGCCCATGCTGGGCTCGTCCAGCATCAGGATGCTGGGGCGGCTCATCAGCGCGCGGGCCATGGCCAGCATCTGCTGCTCGCCGCCGGAGAGCGTGCCGGCGATCTGCCGCTCGCGCTCCTTCAGGCGGGGAAAGCGCTGGAACATTTCCTCCAGCGAAGCTGCAATCTCGCTGTTGGGCCGGGTATAGCTGCCCATCTCCAGGTTTTCGCGCACGGTCATCTGCTGAAAAATGCGCCGTCCCTCGGGGCACAGGCTCAGCCCCTTGGGCACGATGCGGGAAGCGCCCAGGCCGTTGAGCACCGTGCCCTCCAGCTCCACCGTGCCCTGGCGGGGCTTGAGCAGACCGGCAATGGTGTTCAGCGTGGTGCTTTTGCCCGCGCCGTTGGCCCCGATCAGGGTCACTATCTCGTTTTTATATACCTCCAGGCTGATACCCTTGATGGCGTGGATCGCGCCGTAGTACACATGCAGGTCATGCACCCGGAGCAGCGGGGTTCTGTTTTCCGTTTCGCTCATGCCTGCCCCTCCTTCTTTTTGCCCAGATAGGCCTCAATCACCACGGGATTGGCCTGAATCTCATCGGCCGTGCCCTTGGCGATGATGCGCCCGAAATTCAGCACGCAGATGCCCTCGCACACGCCCATGACCAGGCTCATATCATGCTCGATCAGCAGGATGGCAATCTGGAACTGATCGCGGATCTTGGCGATGTTCTCCATCAGCTCCTCGGTCTCGTGGGGGTTCATGCCGGCGGCGGGCTCATCCAGCAGCAGCAGGCTGGGTTTGGTGGCCAGGGCGCGGACAATCTCCAGCCGCCGCTGGGCGCCGTAGGGCAGGGAGCCGGCCTGCTCGTCGGCCAGCTTTTCCATATCGAAGATATGCAGCAGCTCCAGCGCCCGCTCATGCTGCTTTTTCTCCTGCTTCCAGTAGCCGGGCAGGCGCAGCATGCCGGTAAACATGTTGTACTTGATCTGATTATGCAGGCCGATGCGCACGTTTTCCTCCACCGTCATCTGATCGAAGAGGCGGATGTTCTGGAAGGTGCGGGCGATGCCCAGCTTGCTGGCCTGAACGATGTTCATGCCGTGGGTATCCCGGCCATTGATCAATACCGCGCCCATGGTGGGCTCGTACACCTTGGTGATCAGGTTGAACACCGTGGTTTTGCCCGCGCCGTTGGGGCCGATCAGGCCGGCGATCTCGGTTTTGCCGATGGTCAGGTTAAAATCATCCACGGCCTTGAGGCCGCCAAACTCGATGCCCAAATGCCGGGCCTCCAGCACGGGCGCTTTATCCGCATCGCGCTCAGGCACGATGGCATCGGATTGCACGGGCACCATTTTGGTGTTCGCGCGGCGTTTTACCTGCGTCATGCTTCATCGCCTCCCTGCTTTTTGCCCCGCAACAGCTGTTTGAGCGGCGCGATCAAACGATCCGCGAAGGAGCGGATCAGCGGGTTGTTGGTGAAGATCATCACCAGGATCAGCACCACCGCGTATACCAGCATGCGGTAATCGCTGAAGGCGCGCAGCACCTCGGGCAGCACGGTCAGCAGCGTGGCGCTGATCACGGAGCCCAGCACGTTGCCCAGTCCGCCCAGCACCACGAACACCAGCACGTTGATGGACTGGTTGAAGGTGAACTGGGTGGGCACCACGGTGGAGCTGTTGAGCCCGTACAGCGCGCCCGCCATGCCCGCCAGGGCGGCGGCGGTGACAAAAGCCATCATCTTGTACTTGGTGACCGGCACGCCCATGGATTCCGCGGCGATGCGGTTATCGCGGGTGGCCTTGATGGCGCGGCCCGCCCGGCTGTTGACCAGGTTGAGCACCACCGTCAGCGTGATCAGGATCAGCACGAAGCCCACGGCAAAGGTGGAAATGGGCTTGATCTTGACCGCGCCCTTGGCCCCATCCACCAGCATGGTGACGCCCTCGGGCATATTGCGGTTCAGGAAGGAGAAGCAGAGATGGCCGTCCTGCACGCCGATGTACAGCACGTTGACCAGGCTGCGGATGATCTCGCCGAAGGCCAGCGTTACGATGGCCAGGTAATCGCCGCGCAGCCGCAGCACCGGGATGCCGATCAGCGCGCCCATGACGCCCGCCATGATGCCGCCGGCCAGGATGGCCAGCACCAGGCGCAGCAGGGTGCTTTCCACCGCAAAGCTGTTCAGCAGCCAGCCGCTGACCACCGCGCCGGTATACGCGCCGATGCTCATAAAGCCGGCGTGGCCCAGGCTCAGTTCGCCGCTGATGCCGATGACCAGGTTCAGCGATACGGCCATCACGATCCAGCTGCAGATGGGCACCAGCTGGCCCTTGAGGGAGCGGCTGATGGATTTGTTAGCAATCATGGATTGCAGCAGGATGAACGCCGCGATCACCAGCGCATAGGTGACGATATTGTAGATCAGGCGGTTTCTTTTCGCTTTTGTCATGCCGCTCACCTCACACTTTCTCCCGCACGGGCTTTCCCAGCAGGCCGGAGGGCTTGACCAGCAGCACCACGATCAGCACGGCGAATACGATGGCGTCGCCCAGTTCGGTGGAGATATACGCCTTGCCGAAGATCTCGATGACCCCCAGCAGCACGCCGCCCAGCATGGCCCCGGGGATGGAGCCGATGCCGCCGAACACCGCCGCCGTAAAGGCCTTGATGCCGGGCATGGAGCCGGTGGTGGGCTGCAGGGTGGGATAGGAGGAGCAGAGCAGCACGCCCGCGATGGCCGCCAGCGCGGAACCGATGGCAAAGGTGACCGATATGGTGCGGTTCACGTTGATGCCCATCAGCTCCGCCGCGCCGCGATCCTCGCTGACGCAGCGCATGGCCTTGCCCATCTTGGTCTTGGCGGTGAACAGCGTAAGCCCCACCATGATGACGATATTGGCCAGGATGGTGATGACAGTGGCGCTGGAGATGTTCAGCTGGCCCAGCTTAAAGGTGGTGCTGTTGATGAAGGTGGGCGGGAAGAACTTGGGGTTGGCGCCCCAGATCATCAGCGCGATATTCTGCAGCAGGTAGCTCATGCCGATGGCGGTGATCAGCACCGCCAGGCTGGCGGCCTGGCGCAGGGGCCGGTAGGCCAGGCCCTCGATGGTCACCCCCAGCACGGTGCACACCGCCATGGCGGCCAGGATGGCGATCACCGGCGGCAATCCCCAGTACTGCAGGCCGCAGAAGGCGATATACGCGCCCACCATGATCACATCGCCATGGGCAAAGTTCAGCATCTTGGCGATGCCGTACACCATGGTGTAGCCCAGGGCGATGATGGCGTATATGCTGCCCAGGCTCAGGCCGTTGATCAGGTTATCGAGAAAAATCATTGTGCTCGCTCCTCATGTTAATAAACGAAAAGGCGGGACTGGCCCCATCCTGGAGCCAGCCCGCGCGTTTATGCGATGGGATCAGTCTTCAAATACGTATTCGCCGTTGACGATGGTGGCGGCCATGGGGCTCTTGGTCACAGCGCCGCTGGCGTCCCAGGTCATGCTGCCGGTGATGCCGTCCACGGTGATCTCCTGCATGGCGGCGATCATCAGGTCGCAAACCTCTTCGGGCTCCATCTCGGCGGTGATGCCGGCCTTTTCGGCGGCGGCGGCCAGGATGTAGATGCCGTCATAGGCGTCGGCGGCAAACTGGATGGGGATCTCGCCGTAGGCTGCCTGATACTGGTTCACGAAGCTGACCACATGCTCGTCAGTGGAGGTGGCCACAAAGGGGGTCAGCAGCATGACGCCCTCGGCCAGGCTGGTATCGAAGCCCTCCAGGCCCAGGATGCCGTCCATGCCGTCCACGCCGAAGAAGATGGGCTGATAGTCCTTATCGGCGGCGGTCTTGAGGATCAGGGAAGCGGGGGTGTAATACATGGGCAGGAAAACGATCTCCGCGCCGTTGTTCTGGGCGTCGGCCACCTGCACGGTAAAATCGGTGGTCTCGTCGGTGAAGGTGGTCTCGCTCACGATCTCCAGGCCGCGCTGGGCCGCCTCGGCCACAAAGGTATCGCGGATGCCGGTGGAGTACACGTCGGCGTTGTTGTAGATCACGGCCACCTTGGTGCCCAGGTTATGCTCGGCGATGTACTGAGCGGAGGCCAGGCCCTGGTTGGGGTCGGTGAAGCAGATCTGGAACACGTTGTCCTTGTCCTCGATCACGGCGGTGGAGGAGGCGGAGGGAGTCAGGAAGAACACGCGGTCGATATAGCCCTGAGCGCCGGCGGCCTCGCAGGGCTTGGAGGTGGTGGTGCCCAGGATCATCTGCGCGCCGGCGTCCAGCGCGGCGTTATAGGCGTTGATGACCTTTTCCACGTTGTGCTCGTCGTCCTGGTTGATCAGCTCGATATGATAGGGGCCGTCGCCGGCGTTGATCTCGGCAGCGGCGATCTCCGCGCCGTGCAGCGTGGCCAGGCCGTACAGGGCGGCGGCGCCGGTGGTGGGGCCGATATGCGCCACGCGGATGGTGATGGGCTCGTCAGCCAAAGCGGATACGCCGGCCAGCAGCATGCAAACGACCAGCATCATGGCAAACAGCTTTTTCATTGTTTTTCCTCCTGTTTATACATCTTATTCCGGCAGTTCAGCCGAACAGTGACATTATACGCGCAAACCCTGAATGATACAAGCAATCTTATGTGTTTTTCCTGTTTTTTCGGCATTCCCGGGAGGCTTTTCCGCTTAGACGCTGCTCCCTTGTGCGCATAAGACTGTATAATATGGTTATTAAATGGTCGTATAAAATAAAAAAGCAGTTGACGAACGCCGAAAAAAGGTTATAATAGGATTAGCTGAAAAGCAGTTAACTTTATACGAGGAGGCATGTATTCTATGAAGAAGATCCTTTCCATCCTGCTGGCCGCACTGATGCTGCTGGGCTGCGTAAGCGTTGCCGGCGCCGAGACCGAATTCGATCCCGAGTTGGTGGCCGCCGCCCAGGCCGAGGGCGAGCTGGTGGTATACGGCTCCTGCGAGGAATCCTATCTGATCGCAGCGTGCCAGCATTTTGAAGAGCTGTTTGGCATCAAGGTGAGCTATCAGCGCCTGTCCACCGGCGAGGTGCAGGCCAAGATCTCCAACGAAAACGGCAATCCCTCCGGCGACGTGTGGTTCGGCGGCACCAACGATCCCTATAACGAAGCCGCTGCCGCCGGCCTGCTGATGCCCTACGAGGCCAAGAACGCCAGCCACCTGGTCAACGAATCCTACCGCGATCCCGAGGGCTACTGGTACGGCATTTACAAGGGCATCCTGGGCTTCATGGTCAACAATGAAGAGCTGCAGCGCCTGGGCCTGGAAGCGCCCCAGAGCTGGGATGACCTGCTGAAGGAAGAATACAAGGGCCTGATCTGGCTGTCCAACCCCAACACCGCCGGCACCGCCAAGCTGGTCATCAATACCATGGTGCAGATGCGCGGCCATGACGAAGGCCTGGCCTACCTGGTGGAGCTGGATAAGAACATCGCCCAGTACACCAAGTCCGGCTCCGGCCCCTCCAAGAAGGTCGGCATCGGCGAGTGCGTTATCGCCATCGGCTTCCTGCATGACGGCGTGTACCAGATCCTGCAGGGCTACGACAACATCGGCCTGATCATCCCCTCCGACGGCACCTCCTACGAGATCGGCTCCACCGCCATCTTTGAGGGCGCCGCGCACGTGAACGCCGCCAAGCTGTGGATCGAGTACGCCCTGTCTCCCGAGTGCGTGGAGCTGGCCGACGACGCCGGCAGCTACCAGTTCCTGGTGATCGACAACGCCGAGACCCCCGCCGCTCTGGCCGCCTTCCCCGAGCTGGATCCCACCAAGACCATTGATTATGACTTTGCGGACGCCAAAGCCAACACCAGCAAGTACGTTCAGGACTACTTTGACGCCCTGGGCAGCGCTGCCGACGACCGCTTCAAGACCGAGTAATCCCGCAGTGTTCCAAAGGGGACGAGGCCTCGCGCCCCGTTCCCTTTTTTCATCACCGCAAGAGAAAAAGGGGGGCCCGCCATGAGCAAACGCCAAAGCGCGGCGCTGGACCGGAAAAAATTCTTCGGCGATCCGGTCATGGTCATCACCATCGTGATCCTGTTTATATTCCTGGCATTATTCATCCTGTATCCCCTGTCCATGCTGCTGGTGGACAGCGTGCTGATCAAGAGCAACGACCTGTACTCCGTCGGCGCGTACGCCGGCGATGCGGAGCGGGTATATTACACGGAGAACGGGGACGTGGCCGCGGAGGAGAACGCCCAGATCTTCGCGCTGCTGACCTCGCCCGACGGCAGCCTGCCGGACCTGCTGGCGCCGCTTTACCGCTCCACCGGGCTGTTCGCCGCCAAGGCGCAGCTGAAGGACGCCGGCGGCGCGCTGTACCTGAAGGTGGTCAACAGTCAGGACAAATCGGCCTATATCGCCCTTGGCGATCTGGACGCGGTGGCCGAAGTCCCGCTGACCTATCAGGCCAACAACCGGCTGGTGCGGGATATGAACGGCATCGATCCCGCCACGCTGTGCGTGCACATCGACAGCAGCTCGTGGACGCTGGATACCTTCCCCCGCATCTTCAAGGATTACACGTTCAACAACGCCCTTAAAAACACGCTGGTACTGGGCGGGCTGACAGGCCTCTTTTCCCTTTTGATCGGCCTGCTGTTTGCCTATGTGGATGTATATGTGCATATCCGCAGCCGCGTATCCAAGCGCCTGTTCGATGTGGTTTCCATGCTGCCGGTGGTATCGCCGCCCTTTGTGCTGAGCCTGTCCATGATCCTGCTCTTCGGCCGCGGCGGGCTGATCACCCGCAAGCTGCTGGGCATCTACAACAGCGACGTATACGGCATGTGGGGCATCGTGATCGTGCAGACGCTCACCTTCTTCCCCGTGGTGTACCTGATGCTCAAGGGCCTGCTCAAGAACATCGATCCCTCCATGGAGGAGGCTGCCCGGGATATGGGCGCCAGCCGGTGGAAGGTGTTTACCACCGTGACCCTGCCGCTGATGCTGCCGGGCCTGGGCAACGCCTTCCTGGTCACGTTCATCGAGTCGGTGGCGGATTTTGCCAACCCCATGATCATCGGCGGCTCCTATGATACCCTGGCCACCACCATTTATCTGCGCATCACCGGCGGCACCTACGATATCAACGGCGCCTCCGCCATGGCCGTGGTGCTTTTGTTCCTGACGCTGTTCATGTTCATGATCCAGAAATTTGTGCTGGAGAAAAAGACCGCCGCCACCCTGAGCGGCAAGGCCAGCCGCGTGCGCATGCTGATCGAGGACAAGAGCGTGCGCTATCCCCTGACCGTGCTGTGCATGGGCATCTCCGCCTTTGTGGTGCTGATGTACATCGCGGTTCCCTTCGGCGCGCTGTTCAAGCTCTGGGGCCGCGATTACAGCCTGAGCACCCGCTGGTTTGAGCAGATGTTCCGGGAGGGCGGCTGGAAGGCCTTCAAGGATTCCTTCTTGCTCTCCATCATCGCCTCGCCCATCACGGCGCTTTTGTCCATGATCATCTCCTACCTGGTGGTCAAAAAGAAGTTCCACGGCAAGGGGCTGATCGAGTTCGTCTCCATGCTGGCCATGGCCGTGCCCGGCACGGTGCTGGGCGTGGGCTTTATCCGCGGCTTTTCGGGCGGCATTTTCCGCACAGGCTTCCTGCAGTCGATCTACGGCACCGGCGCGATCCTGGTGATCGTATTCGTGGTGCGCTCGCTGCCCGTGGGCACGCGCAGCGGCATCTCTGCCCTGCGTCAGATCGATAAATCCATTGAGGAGAGCGCCTACGATATGGGCGCGGGCAGCGGCAAGGTGTTCATGTCCGTTACGCTGCCGCTGATCAAGGATTCCTTCTTCAGCGGCCTGGTGACCACCTTCGTGCGCTCCATCACCGCCATCAGCGCCGTGATCCTGCTGGTGACGCCGCGGTTCCTGCTGATCACCTGCCGCATCAACGAGTATGCGGAGAAGGGCGAGTTTGGCGTGGCCTGCGCCTATGCCACCATCCTGATCGCCGTCACCTACGCCGCGATCCTGATCATGAATATCGTGCTGAAATACTTTGGAACCAGCCGCGTCGCAAAACCCAGCGGCGAATGACGGACAGCAAAGGAGAGAGAAGCAATGGCAGTACAGAATAAAGTGCCCAAGGGCGTAAAGCTGGACCATATTTCCAAGATATACAAGGATCCCAAAACCGGCAAGGATTTCTACGCCGTGCACGACGTGGCGCTGGATATCGCCCCGGGCTCCTTTGTAACCCTGCTGGGGCCCTCGGGCTGCGGCAAAACCACCACCCTGCGCATGATCGCCGGCTTTGAAAGCCCGGACGAGGGCGAAATCTACTTGGGCGGCGAGGCCATCAACGCCCTGACCCCCAACAAGCGCGACACCGCCATGGTGTTCCAGAGCTATGCCCTGTTCCCCCATTACAACGTGTTTGACAACGTGGCCTATGGCCTGCGCCTGCGCAAGGTGCCCAAGGATGAAATCACCCGCCGGGTCACCGCCATCCTGAAGCTGGTGGAGCTCAGCGGCATGGAGCAGCGCATGACCAACCAGCTCTCCGGCGGCCAGCAGCAGCGCGTGGCCCTGGCCCGCGCCCTGGTGGTGGAGCCCGGCGTGCTGCTCTTCGATGAGCCGCTCTCCAACCTGGATGCCAAGCTGCGCGTGCAGATGCGCACAGAGATCCGCCGCATCCAGCAGGCCCTGGGCATCACGGCCATCTATGTGACCCACGACCAGAGCGAGGCCATGTCCATCTCCGATCAGATCATCCTGATGAAGGGCGGCGTGATCGCCCAGATGGGCAGCCCCATGGAGATCTATTATCACCCGGTCAGCGAGTTTGTGGCCGATTTTATCGGCGAGTGCAACTTCTTAAAGGGCCAGGTGGTATCCAGCAGCGGCGGCACCACCGTGATCCAGCTGCCCGCCGGCAAGGCAGCGGTCTCCACGGATAAGGTCAGCACACCCGGCGAGGAGGCGGAGATCGTGGTGCGCCCCGAGGCCATCACCATCGCCGAAACCGGCATGCTGCCCTGCAAGGTGGAGCTGAGCTGCTTTATGGGCTCCTATCAAAACTATCACGTCCGCGTGGGCGATACGCTGGTCAAGATCACCGATAACTGCCCCGTCAACCGGCGCATCTTCAGCGTGGGCGAGGAGGCGTACATCTCCTTTGACGCCGCCTGCGCGCATCTGCTGTAACGCATACATTCATATACGCAAAGCCGCCCTCTTCCGGGGGCGGTTTTATTTTTCATTTGACAAATCCCCTTCGGGCCCCTATGATGATACAAAAAGCACTCCGGGAGGCCGCTATGACCCTGCAGCAGCTCAACTATGTAATCACCATCTCGGAAGCCGGATCGCTGAACAAGGCGGCGGAGCGGCTGTTTGTGGCGCAGCCGTCGCTGACCAGCGCCATCCGGGAGCTGGAAAAGGAGATCGGCATCACCATCTTTAACCGCACCGGCCGGGGCGTTACGCTAACGGCGGAGGGCGCGGCCTTTTTGCCCTATGCGCGCCAGGTGTATGGCCAGTACCTGAACCTGCTGGATGTATACGGCAAGCAGGGCGCGCGCCGGCAGCAGTTTGCCGTATCCACCCAGCATTATTCCTTTGCCGTCAAGGCCTTCGTGGAAATGGCGCGCAGCTTTGACGTGGCGGAATACGAGTTTGCCATCCGCGAGACCCGCACCAAGGCGGTATTGGAGGATGTGGCCTCCTCCCGCAGCGAGATCGGCATTCTGTATCTGAACGATTTTAACCGCAAGGCGCTGCACAAGCTGATGCAGGCCAGCAATCTGGTCTTTACCCATCTGATCGACTGCCGCGCCTATGTATACCTATGGCGGGAACATCCCCTGGCCCAAAGCAAATCCATTACCTTTGAGGAGCTGGCCCCCTACCCCTGCCTTTCCTTTGAGCAGGGCGACGACAGCAGCTTCTATTTTGCCGAGGAGCTGCTCTCCACCAGCGAGTACCCGCGCATCATCAAGTGCTGCGACCGCGCCACGGTGCTCAACCTGATGGTGGGCCTGAACGCCTACACCGTTTGCAGCAGCATCATCTGCGAGGAGCTGAACGGCAATGGCGGCGATTATATCGCCATCCCCTACGCCGCCGACGAGACCAACGCCGCCGGCACCATGGAGATCGGCTATATCACCCGCAAAAGCAGCATCCTGAGCCCCGCCGGCGCGCGCTACATCGACGAGATGAAAAAATACCTGGCCGCCTGCGATCCCGCGCTGACCATCGGGCAGCCGGACGATTGAATGTACAGGCAAATTGGGATTTGTGGGGGAAGGGGTACGAACGGGGGCGTTCCTTCTTGGAGCCCAAGAAGGAACCGAAGAAGGCTGCGTTTGTTGCCGTAAATGTTGCTGTCTTTTCCGCCAACAGACTTTAACGCCTGCAACCGTTCCCGGACAAGGCCAGCTTCGCTGGCCGCGCGGTGCGCAAAGCGCACCGCTGAACACAGGAAAAATCCCGCAAAACCGAGCAAGCTTGGTTTTG
>CADAHU010000066.1 GCA_902787835.1 uncultured Eubacteriales bacterium | reverse complement strand
TGGCGGAGAAGGAGAGATTTGAACTCTCGCTGCCGTTATCCAGCACTACTCCCTTAGCAGGGGAGCCCCTTCGGCCACTTGGGTACTTCTCCATAGCCGGTTTGGATGGGGTGAAATGGCGGAGAGAGAGGGATTCGAACCCCCGGTGCCTTTCAACATCACCAGTTTTCAAGACTGGCGCCTTAAACCGCTCGGCCATCTCTCCGCATAGGCTTCGGACAGCCTTTCACCGAATCGCTTAAATAGTATAGCAAAAATGCGCCGGGTTGTCAACGGTTAATTTTAAGGATTTGGGACAAAGGCCGGACGCGGAGCAAATGCGGGATCGGATAAACGCCGTATGGGCGCAGAAAAAAGAGCGCCCGCAGCGGACGCGGGCGAATCTGCCGAACCGCGATAAGCGCCGTCAGCGGCCCTCTGCCGGCGGCGTCCCGTTTTCCGAGAGGCCAAACATCAGCGCGTATATCTTCCGCCCGGTGTGGGTGGAAAACACGCGCCGCCAGGTGTGCAGCAGGGTTTCCCGGGTGTGTGCGTTCTCGAAGCTGTTGACCAGAAAATCGGCTTCCAGCAGGATCTGGTGGTCGATGCCGTCGATGGGATCGATGGTGTGATGCTCGCCCACCAGAGCGCATACGCGGTCGATTTCGGCCTCGGTGAAGCCGCCCAGGTCGCGCAGCATCTGCCGGGCCAGGGGCGGGCCCTCCTTTTCCTGCAGGGCGCCGGGATGGGAGCCGTATTTTTGATTGCACAGGGGGATGGCGATATCGTGCACCAGCGCCGCGGCTTCCAGCACCACGGCGGTGTGCGGGTCGATGCCCTCCGAGGCGGCGATGAGCCGGGCGTAGCTGTGCACCTTGGTAAAGTGCTGGATCAGGTCCGGATCGCCGGCGTCAAAGGCGATCATGGCATGGAATAAGCGGCGGATTCTCTCTTGCATGGTTTGCCTCCGTCAGGTCTGGATCTGCAGCATCTGCTCCAGCAGGCCGTCGTCCTCAAATACCATAAAATCCCGGATGCCCAGGCGCACGGGCTGGCCCGGCGTCAGGGTTTTGTATTCGTGGCCGTTTACGATCACGCGCACCAGCGTATCGCCCACGCGCACGCGGCAGTCGTCCACATCGCCCAGGTAATACTGGCTTTCCAGCGTGCCGCTGAGGGGGCCGTCGGCGGCAAAATACAGGTTTTCCGGCCGGATGGCCACGTCCACGCCGCCTTTGCGCGGCCCGTCATAGGGGATGGATTGGCCGCCCATGGCGGGGAACAGGATGCGGCCGTCCCTGCTTTCACCCTTGAAGAAATCCACCTTGCCCAGAAAATCGGCCACAAACTGGTTGGCGGGGCGGTTGTAGATATCCTCCGGCGTGCCGCTCTGCTGCACCACGCCGCGGTTGATCAGGAGGATGCGGTCGCTCATGGCCATGGCTTCGGTCTGGTCGTGGGTCACGTACACCACCGTGATGCCCAGCTGGCGCTGGATCTCCTTGATCTCAAAGCGCATGGTCTCGCGCAGCTTGGCGTCCAGGTTGCTCAGCGGCTCGTCCAGCAGCAGCAGCTGCGGCTCCGCCACCAGCGCCCGGGCCAAGGCCACGCGCTGCTGCTGGCCGCCGGAAAGCTGATTGGGGAAGCGCCGGGCGTACTGGGCCAGGTGCACGATATCCAGCACCCGGTTCACCTTTTCCCGGATCTCCGCCTTGCTTTTTTTCTGGATGGTCAGGGGATAGGCCACGTTGTCGTATACGTTCATGTGCGGCCAGACGGCGTAGCTCTGGAATACCATGCCGATGCCGCGCTTTTCCGGCGGGATAAAGGTTTTGCCGCCCGAAACCAGCTGATCGCCGATGTAGAGCTCGCCGCTGGTGGGCTTTTCAAACCCGGCGATGATGCGCAGCATGGTGGTTTTGCCGCAGCCGGAGGGCCCCAGCAGGGTGATGAATTCGCCGTCGCCGAAGGTCTCGTTGAACTCCCTGAGCACCACGTTGTCGCCAAAGGCCTTGGTGATATGCTTGATCGTAATGGTTGCCATGGTTTCATCGATCCTTTCTCAGATGGAGAATTCGCCCTTGGTGAGGCGGTTGAGCACAAAGTTCAGGAAGACCACGATCATCAGGATGCCGAAGGCCATGGCGCAGCTCATGGGCTGGCTGGTAAAGGTCCAGTATTCATACAGCTGGAAGCCGATGGTCTTGGTGGTGCTGGAGTAGAGCAGGGTGGTCATGGACAGCTCGTAGAAGCTGGGGATGAAGATCAAAAACCAGCCCGCGGCGATGCTGGGGAAGATCAGCGGCCCGGTGATGCGCCGCATGGTGCGCAGCCAGCTGGCACCAGATACCTGGCTGCATTCCTCCAGGGAGGGATGGATCTGGCTCATGGCCGATACCACGGTGCGCATGCCCATCATCAGGTATTTGATGGTATAGGCGATGATCATGATGTAGGCGGTGTTGTAAATGTTGATGCCAAAGTTGCCCTTCATGGTCATGATCAGCCCCAGGGCGATGACCACGCTGGGCGTGCCGGAGCCCAGGGTGATCAGGAAATCCGGGATCTTGCGGCCCCGGATGCGGGTGCGCTGCAAAAGATAGCTCATGGTGCAGGCGATCACGATGCCGATGGTGGCGGTGACCGCGGCGAAGATCAGCGAGTTTTTGAGGCTGTTGAGCGTTTCCACCCGGCCGAACACCGTTTTCCAGTTGGTGATGGTAAAGTTGTTCTCCGCAAACATGCTCTTGCCCACGTCGATCTTGAAGGACGTGGAGAAGATGGTGATGAAGGGGATAAAGATCACGATCACGGCGAAGATGCCCACGATCACGGTCATGGGAACGCGCCATTTGCGCAGATCCACAATGGCCGGGCGCACCGATTTGCCGGATACCGTGATGTACTGGCGCTTGGCCAGCACCACGTCGGAGATGAACAGGATGATCACCGCCAGCACCATCAGGAACACCGCCATGCCCGTGGCGTCGTTCAGGCCCTGCTGGCCCAACGCCACGTATTCCACAATGCGGGTGGTGACGGTGTGCACGCGGCCCGGGCTGCCGATGATGGAGGGGATGCCGTAGCAGCTGGCAGCGCTGACGAATACCAGCAGCGCGCCGGAAATCAGCGAGGGCATCATCATGGGCAGGGTCACGGTAAACACAGTTTTCAGCGGGGAGCTGCCGCTGATGCGGCTGGCCTCCTCCAGGGAGGGATCCATCTTTTCCATGGCCCGGCTGATGGTGATAAAGGCGTAGGGATAATAGAAGCTGGTCAGCACCCAGATCATGCCCGGCAGGCTGTACACATTCAGCGGGCCGGGGGCGTCGCTGAGGCCAAAGAGCAGGCGCAGCCACTGGTTGATGGTGCCCACGTTGGGGTTCAGCAGCCGCAGCCAGGCCATGGCGCCCACATAGGGCGGCACCATGTAGGTGAGCACAAACAGGGAGCGGAAAAACTTTTTGCCGTACAGGTTCGTTCTGCCCACCAGCCAGGCCAGGGGGAAGGCCAGCAGGGTGCCCAGGATCATGGTGGCAAAGGCGGCGATCAGCGTGTTTTTGAGGGCGTCCAGGTTGAGCGAATAGGTGTAGAGGCGCTTAAAGGTTTCCAGCGAGAATTTGCTCTCCGGGAAGAAGGCCTTGATCACCATGTAGATCAGCGGCATCAGCTGGAACAAAAGCAGGAAATCCACGATCAACAGGATGATGATCCATTTGAAATCCAGGATCCAGGTTTTATCGCCCATCATCAGGATGGCCAGCAGCAGCATATCCAGCGCCAGGATGATGCCCACCAGGATGGCGGTGCGGCTGTTGGCCACCACCAGCTGCCACAGCCAGGAGACCTCGCCCCGGGCGATCATGCGGAAGGCGGTGAGCTGCACGGCCTTATCGCGCACGCCCTTTTTGAGGGTGTTGGCCTGCTCGGTGGAGGCGGCGCTGTCGTTGCTCACAAACCACGCCTGCATCAGCGCGGCCTGCCGCTCCAGGCCCGTCAGCTCGCCCACCGCCTTGCCGGCCGCCTCGGGCAGGGGCGCGCCTTCATCGGCCAGGCAGCGCAGCAGCCCGGCGCGCAGGGCGTCGCCGTCGGCGGCAGCCAGCTCTTTTTTGGCGGCGGAGGAAACCTTGGGGCCACCCACCAGGTAGGTGGCGTACAAAAGCTTATAGGTCATTTCCTCGCTGTCCGCCAGCTCCGCGGCCTGCGCGCCCGCGCCGGATTTCTGATTTTCCCAGGCGTCGGTCAGCAGCGCCCGGGCGGCGTCGCCCACGGCGGCGCGCTCATCGGCGGTCAGGGCGGAAAGCTGCGGCTCCAGCTTTTTGTTCCAGGCGGAGTATACGTCGCCCGACAGGGCATGGATGGCCCAATAGGCGGTCTCGGAGCTGAAGCCCGAGGCGCTGTACGCCTGCATGCCGGCATACCCCATTGCGATGATCGCAATGCCCAGAATAAACACGCAGAGCAGGATCAGCTTGGTGATCAGGGGCGTCCGATCCCGCTGGGCGATCCCGCGCTGCATGGCGACGGCGTTCTTCATCCGCATCCACCTCTTCAAAAAATCAAAAAGCGTAAACCGGAACGGGGGAAGCCGCGCACGGCTTCCCCCGTGATAAGTACGGGTAGATTACTTGGTGGTCACGATCTCGGTCCAGGCGGTGTTGATGGCCTCGCGGTTGCGGTAGGCGAGCTCCCAATCCACGCCCAGGTCGGCGGCGATCAGATCATTGGTGTTTACGGAGTTGTAGGGGATCTCTTCCATGCCGGCAAAGACGGAGTGCATGTAGCCCTGCAGGATCAGCTTCTGGGCTTCCTCGCTCAGCAGCCAGCGCTCCACGGCCTCGCAGGCTTCAATGTTCATGTTCTTGCTGTGCTCTTCGGCCACGGTCATCACGGTGGAGGGGATCAGCACCACGCCGTCGGAGGGATAGATGCAGGCCAGGTTGGTGATGGGTGCGCCGGCGTCCTCGGCTTCCTTGAGCACCTTCAGCACGGATTCCTCCAGGATCATGATGGCGGCGCACTCGCCGGTCTGCAGCTTGGTCAGGGCGGTGGAGCCGGATTCGATCATGACCTCGTTGGCGGCCAGGCCCTTCAGGAATTCCTGACCGTAGTGGTTATCCTGGGTCAGGGAGGCCACGGCGGCGTAGGTGGTGCCGCTGGTCAGGGGGTTGCCCATGGAGATCAGGCCCTTCAGGGCGGGATCGGTGGCGAAGGCCTCGAAGGACTGGGGAATGGTCACGCCCTTGGCGGCCCACTCGTCCACCATCTCGGGGTTATAGGCCAGCACCATGTTGCACACGCGCACGGGATACCAGTAGCCCTCTTCATCATAGGGGAAGCGCAGCAGCTCGCCCGCGCCCTCGATCTCGATGGGCTGCAGATAGCCGGCTTCCTTCAGCTCCAGGGAGAAGGCGGGCTCGGCCACCATGAACATATCGCAGCCCAGGGTGCCGGTTTCCATCTCGCCGTAGATCTTGGTGATCAGGGAGCTGGTGCCGCCGTAGAAGAAGAAGCTGCCATCGTTGCCGGGGGTCAGGTTGGGGAATTCAGCCTTCAGCGCTTCGTCCATCATATCGATGACGAACTGATACATGGAGGAGTAGATGACAAGCTCGCCCTCCACATCCTCGTTGACGGCCAGGGCGGTGGAGCAGGCCATCAGGGACATCATCAGCGCCAGTACGATCGCCAGCAGTTTTTTCATGGGGGATACCTCCATTTTTGTATGATTTTTCCGGCTGCCTCGCTCCGGATTTTTCTGCCTTCATTATATCGCATCGGCGGCCTGATTGCAAGCGCTTTGTTTGGGCTTCCGGCGGAGGCGGATCCGTGCTATAATATATTTCAAGAAATAAAAATGGAAAGGGGGCGCGCCATGATTTGCGGCCGTTTCGCGCCCAGCCCCAGCGGGCGCATGCACCTGGGCAACGCCTTTTCAGCGCTGCTGGCCTGGCTGTCCGCCAAGTCATCGGGCGGGCAGATCGTCCTGCGCATCGAGGATCTGGATCCCGCCCGCAGCAGGCCGGAGCATGCCGCCGCGCTGCTGGAGGACTTCTCGTGGCTGGGCCTGCATTGGGACAGGCGCGCGCCCGATCAGAGCCGGCGGGGGGAGGCCTATGCGGCGGCGCTGGAAAAGCTGCGGGAGCTGGGGCTTTTGTACCCCTGCTTCTGCAGCCGGGATCAGCTGCGCGCCGCCTCCGCGCCCCACGCCTCCGACGGCCGGGTGATCTATGCCGGCACCTGCCGGAATCTGACGCCCACCGCGGAGCTGCTTTCCCGCCCCCACTGCCTGCGGGCGCGGCTGCCCGACCGGGAGATCAGCTTTATCGACGGGCTCCAGGGCCCGCAGACGCTGAACCTGCAAAGGGAATGGGGCGATCTGATCGTGCGGCGGGCCGACGCCGTGGCGGCCTATCAGCTGGCCGTGGTGGTGGATGACGCCGCCGCCGGCGTCAATCAGGTGGTGCGGGGCCGCGATCTTTTATCCTCCACGCCGGTGCAGCTGTGGCTGTACGAAACGCTGGGCCTGCCCGCGCCCGCCTATTATCATGTGCCCATGCTGCTGGCGGCGGATGGGCGGCGGCTCAGCAAGCGGGACGGCGATCTGGATCTGGCGGCCATTCGGCAGCGCTGGTCCGCGCGGCGGACGGTGGGCCTGCTGGCCTGGATGGCGGGGATCACCGACCGCTGGGAGGAGGTAAGCCCGCAGGAGCTGCTGCCCGCCTTTGATTGGGCCCGGGTGCGCCGGGAGGATATCCGGCTGGATGCGGCGGCACTTTTTCCTTGAATAACCGGGGAAAACATGCTATGATAACAGACGGAAAACAACCTTATAAAAGGAAAAGAGGACTGCATATATGATCATCACCGTCACGCTGACGCCCGCGCTGGATAAAACGGTGGTTTTGCCCGGCTTTGCCGTAAACCAGGTGAACCGCATCGAGAGCCTGCGGCTGGACGCCGGCGGCAAGGGCATTAATGTGTCCAAGGTGCTGCGCTCCCTGGGCACCGACAGCCTGGCCACGGGCATCCTGGGCGGCGGCACGGGCCGCTATATCGAAAACAGCCTGCAGGAGGCCGGCATCGCCTGCGATTTCGTGCACGTGGAGCAGGAGACCCGCACCAATCTGAAGGTCATCGACCCGCAAAACCATACCAATACCGATATCAACGAGCCCGGCGCGCCGGTGGGGCCGGAGGTGCTGGAGGAAGTGCTGGGAAAGGTGCTGGCCGCCGCCCATCCCGGGGATATCGCCGTGCTGGCGGGCAAAGCCCCCGCGGGCACGCCCGATACCGTGTTTGCCGATTGGATCGCCCGGCTGAAGGCGGCCGGGGTATCGGTTTATCTGGATGCCGACGCCGGGCTGCTGATCCAGGGCGTCCGGGCGCTGCCCGCGCTGATCAAGCCCAACGACGCCGAGCTCTCCCGCCTGACGGGCCGGGAATTTTCGGATATCGGGGAGATGGCCGGCGCGGCCCGGGAGCTGGTTTCCCAGGGCATCGGCACGGTGGTGGTATCGCTGGGCGGCGACGGCGCGCTGTTTATCACCGCCGATCAGGCGCTGCGCGGATACGGCCTGCATGTGCCGGTGCGCAGCACCGTGGGCGCGGGGGACAGCATGATGGCGGCCATGGCCCACGGCGCGGCCCGGGGCATGGAGTTTGCCCATACCTGCGCCCTGGCCATGGCGGTGAGCGCCGCGGCGGTGACCATGCCCGGCACCCAGGCCGCCGACCGGGAGACCGTAAACGAATTGCTGAAGCAAGTGACGATGGAGAAAATCTGACTTTTTATAGAAGGAAAGGAGAACCGACGATGAAAACCCGTGCGCTGCGCCTCCATGGCGCAAAAGATCTGCGGCTGATGGAGTTTGAGCTGCCCGAAATAAAAGAGGATGAGATCCTGGTCAAGGTGATCTCCGACAGCATTTGCATGTCCACCTACAAGTGTGCCATGCTGGGCGAAAAGCACAAGCGCGTTCATGACGATGTGGCGGAGCATCCCGCCATCATGGGCCATGAGTTTGCCGGCGTGATTGAAAAAGTAGGCAAAAAGTATGAGGGCCTGTACCGCCCGGGCATGAAGTTTACCCTGCAGCCCGCGCTGAACTACAAGGGCACCATGTGGAGCCCGGGGTACAGCTATCCCTACTTCGGCGGCGACTGCACCTACTGCATCATCCCCCAGGAAGTCATGGAGCTGGGCTGCTTCCTGGAGTACAAGGGCGACGCCTTCTTTGAGGCCTCCCTGGCGGAGCCGTACAGCTGCTCCATCGGCGCGGCCCATGCCGCCTTCCACACCCGCATGGGCGTGTATCAGCACGAGATGGGCATCCGCGAGGGCGGCAAAATGGCCATCCTGGCGGGCGCGGGCCCCATGGGCCTGGGCATGGCGGAGTATATCATCCACTGCGATCGGCGGCCCGGCCTGCTGGTGGTCACCGATATCAACGAGCAGCGCCTGGCCCGCGCCCGGGAGCTTTTCCCCAGGGAACTGGTGGAGGCCACCGGCGTGGACGTGCGGTTCATCAACACCGCCGGCATGGCGGACGCCGCGGAGGAGCTGAAGGCGCTGGCCGGCGGCGGCTATGACGATGTATTCGTCTACGCGCCGGTGGGCAGCGTGGTGGAATTGGCCAGCGATATCCTGGGCCGGGATGGTTGCCTCAATTTCTTTGCCGGCCCCACCGATACCAAGTTTGGCGCAAAGCTCAACTTCTACGACGTGCATTACAACAGCACCCACGTGATCGGCACCACCGGCGGCAACACCGCCGATATGATCGAATCGCTGGAGCTCACCGCCGCGGGCCGCATCCGCCCCGCCGTGATGGTCACCCACGTGGGCGGCCTGGACAGCGCGGGGGAGACCACCCTGAACCTGCCCAATATCCCCGGCGGCAAAAAGCTGATCTACACCCATATCAATATGCCCCTGACCGCCATTGAGGATTTTGCCGAAAAGGGCAAGGAGGATCCGCGCTTCGCCGCGCTGGATGAAATCTGCAAAGCGCATAACGGCCTGTGGTGCCTGGAGGCCGAAAACTATCTGCTGTCCCATTGGGAGAGCGTGGACTGATCCGCATCAATACAGCCTGTCCCAATCGATGCCGAGGAGGATTGCGATGAAACGGATTATTCTGATCGCGCTGTGCGTCCTGACCGTCCTGCTGCTGTGCGCCTGCTGTGCGCTGGCGGAGACTGGAACCAAAAGCGGAGATTATACCTATACCCTGCGGAGAGACGGCACTGCCTGCATCACCCGGTGGGAGGGCACGGCCCGGCAGCTGACCCTGCCCCGCACGCTGGACGGCTACGCCGTTACGGAGATCGGCAGGCGCGCCTTCAGCGATTGCAGCGGGCTGACGTCGGTGACGATCCCCGGTACCATCAAAACCATCGGCGGCAGCGCCTTCAGCTTCTGCTCCGGCATCACCACCCTGATTATAGAGGAGGGCGTGGAGACCATCGATACCGACGCCTTCTTCTCCTGCAGCAGCCTGACCAGCGTTACCCTGCCCGACAGCGCCGTGAACTTCACCGGCAATCCGCTGGAGGGCTGCGATATGCTGCGCACCATCAACATCTCCAGCCGGCATCCGGCGCTGCAGATCATCAATGGCGCGCTGTATACCAAAAACCCGCAAACGCTGCTGGCCCTGCCCAACGCCGATCCGCGCACGCACCTTGAGGTGGCCGCGGGCACGGTGGCCATTGCCGAAAGCGCCCTGTCCTGGTGCAATAATCTGCAAATGGTAACGCTGCCCGCCTCCGTGCGCACCATTGGCAACTGGGCCTTCGCCTTCAGCGGATCCCTGCGATTCATCACCATGTCCGCTACCGTGGAAACCATCGGCAGCCACGCCTTTGAAAGCTGCTCCTCGCTGAGCTCGCTGAGCCTGCCCGCCTCCGTGCGGGAGATCGGCGACTCCGCGCTGGACACCGGCAGCAGCTTTACCGCGGCGGTCACCGCCGGCAGCTATGCCGAATCCTACTGCCGGGAGAAGGGGATCGCCTTCCGCACGGAAAATGGAGCCGTGGCGGCCCGGTCACCCTTCACATATGATGTGTGCAGCGACGGCAGCATCACCATCACCGGCTGGACCGGCCATGAGACGATCATGGAGATCCCCGATACGATCGACGGCCATGCCGTTGTGGAGATCGGCGCCGACGCCTTTGCCGACAATACGGATCTGGTCCAGGTGGTGATCCCCCGGGGCGTGACCCGGATCGGCAGCGAAGCCTTTATGGGCTGCCAAAACGTGACATCCTTCGTCCTGCCCGATACGCTGACGTCCATTGGCGACTGGGCCTTTGAGCGCTGCGACGGCCTGACTTCCCTGGCCCTGCCCGACAGCCTGCAAACCCTGGGGATCAACCCCTTCATTTACTGCCGCCGGCTGACCGATTTCGCGCTGTCCGCCAACCACCCCTATCTGCAGGTGATCGACGGCGCGCTGTTCAGCCGGTCGGAGCAAAAGCTGATCTGCTATCCCTACGCGCTGCGGGGACGGGATTTTGTGGTTCCCGCGGGCACCCGGGAGATCGCGCGCTGGGCGTTCTATAACTGCGATGGCGTGGCCTCCATCACCATCCCGGAGGGCGTAACCCGGATCGGCAATCTGGCCTTCACGGGCTGCGATCAGCTTACCAGCCTGAAAGTGCCCGAGGGCGTGACCACGCTGGGCTTCGGCGTGTTCGAGGGCTGCGAAAGGCTTACCGCCATTACCCTGCCCGCCAGCCTTGCGGAGATCGGCACGACCATCTTCCAGGGCTGCCCGCAGGGGCTGGTGGTCACCGTTGCGCCGGGCAGCTATGCCGAAAGCTACTGCCTGGAGGAAGGCGTTACCTGCGCCTATCCCAGCCGCCAGGGGCTGTTTGGCCGCTGATCCCATCGGTATATATTTCCACTCTCCCGATCCGCCGCGGATGGGAGGGTGGATTTTTTAAATCCGTTATGATAGAATAGCGCTGTTATCATGATGCACAGAGGGGAGAAATCCATGAAGATCATCCGCCTTTTTCTGCTGGCCGCGGCGCTGGCCTGCCTGACCGCGGGGGCGCTGGCGGAGACCGCCTGGGTGCAGACGCCCGGCGGCCCGCTGAATATGCGCAGAAAGCAGAACGGCAATTCCACCGTGGTGGCCGAGGTGGTGGAGGCCGAGGAGATCGGCGATACCTGGAGCAAGATCACCTATAAAAAGAAATCCGGCTATGTTAAAACCCAGTATTTGCTGCTGGCCTCCTCCCTGGCAGGCAAGACGGTGTATCCCGGGGACGGGGCGGTATTGGCCTATGCCGCGCCGGACGCGGACGCGCGCATCCTGTTCGCGTTCAATGCCGATGATCCGCTGCAGGTGGAGCGGGTGGAGGGCGATTGGGCCGCGGTGGACTGCGCCGGGCAGACCGGCTACGCGCAGGTTTCTGCGCTGATGGGGGGGCGGGAAACGCCTGGGGAGAGCCTTGCGTTTATCGCCCAGTCCGGCGTGGTAGAAAAGGAATGCGCCCTGCAGCTGACTGCAGCTGAGCGCGGCGGAAACGGAAACGCTGCCCGCGGGCACGGCGGTGACCGTTACCCTGCTGAACCAGGAGAAGGGGCGCTGCCTGCTGGATACGCCCCAGGGCTGGGGCTGGGCGGACTGCGCCGCGGTGAGCCTGAACGAATACCCGGATGAGGATGTGGGCCAGCCCGCGGCCGAAGCGCTCAGCCAGGCCGAGGCGGCGCTCAAAAAGCAGTTCAAGGCCTTTGGCAAGCAGCGCATGTACAGCATCGTCACCGCTTATGGCGAGGGGGCGCTCCGCTGCGGCTATTTCAACGATGAAAGCCAGCTTTTATACAGCGCCGTGATCGGCGCGGAGGGCAAGCCGCTCTGCCAGGCTGATTATACCGCCTTTGCCGCGCCGACCCATGCCGAGAACCTTTTGCCCTACGGCGAGGTGATGGTGGAGGTGAGCGATACCGCCCTGGCGGTGGGCGATGTGCTGGATATCACCGTTTCCGCCTGGACGGTCCATCAGTGCCAGTATGCGCTGGAGGGCCCGCTGCCCGTCCGGGGCGAGCCGGGGCAGCATTTTACCGCGGCCTGGCGGCCCCGGCAGGCGGGGGAATACACCCTGACCGTCACCGTAACCGATGAGGCGGGGCACAGCGAATCGCGGCAGACGGCGCTGACCGTCGCCCCGGGCAGCGCGGGCTTCCAGGAGGTGTACAGCCAGAAGGACGGCTCCTGGCTGGATGTGCCCTACCGCGCCAGCACCATGGATCACTCGGGCTGCGCCATCTTTACCCTGAGCCACGCCCTGTACCGCATGGGCATGGAGGGGGAGGAGCTGCTGCCCGGCGCGCTGGCCAAAACCTTTGCCCTGTGCCTGACGCCCGACGGCACCAATAACGAGCGCCTGATCCGCGAGGCAGCCGCGGCCTTCGGCTTTACCACCAAGGGCGCGCTGATCAACGATGCCAAACAGATCGCCGAATACCTGCGCAACGGCTCCATGTTCAGCTTTTCCATCGCCCGGGGGCATATCGCCCTGGCCGTAGGCATCAGCGCGGAGGGCGATATGGTGCGCGTGGTGGATTCCGCGCCCTTCGCCACCTTTGACCGCATCGTAAACGACAGCCTGTATTATCAGACCCGCAGCGGCGGCTTCCGCGCGGCGGTGCGGCTGGAGGATATCCCCGGCGCGCGCTGGTATTTTGAAACGGACGATTACGGCGGCCTGGAATACTGGCTGCGCCTCCCCTATGTGGCCAGGCGCGGCGTGCGGCTGATCCAGCCGTAACGGGATTGAAGAGAGGAAAATTGGGATTTGGAGGGGAGAGGGGAACGTTCGAGGCCTCCGCGGCCTCGAACTCTGCGCCAAAGGACCTTCGGCCCTCTGGACTCCCAACGGGCGAACTAACTTGAATTGAAGAACAAACTTGTTTCCGCCAGTTTGGCTCATAGTCGCCAAGCGAGTTCCCGGGCAAAAAGAACAAGAGAAAAATCCGGAAAAATCAAGCTCGTTTGATTTTTCCGGATTTTTCTCTTGTTCAGCGGTGCG
>CADAHU010000065.1 GCA_902787835.1 uncultured Eubacteriales bacterium | reverse complement strand
AGCGCTGGTTTGGCGCTGACGGCGCACATCTTTTCCAGCCGCTCGCGAACGGAACCCTCGCTCTGCCAGATGCGCTTCAGATGCCGCTGCTTATGATTCCGCAGCACAAAGAAGGCGATTTCCGCCAGGATGATCAGGCCAAACAACCCGGCCTGGCCTTTCAGGGCAGCACAGCGAAAAGGATGGCGTCCAGAAAGCCCAGGCCGAAGATCCAAAGCCACAGGGTTTTATTTCTGCGCTTTCAATCGTTCGCAACACTTTTGAAGGCATAACCGAAGCGCTGTTCGATATCCTTTTCCGGTTCCTCCCGTTATTCCATGAACGCGCTGGTTTCCTGCGCAACCTCGGGCTTCATCACCGCGGACAAGGACCACTTGTTGTGCGCGCCGCTTCTTCCCTCAAATCTCTGCTTGCTTTCGCCCGCCGCAATGGCGTAGAGGATAGCATTCCAATTTGCTTTCAAGGGATCTCCTCCTCCTCATTCATTATCCGTATCAAACAGCTTTTTGAGCCGCAGGGATGCGGCGTAAACAGCGTTCTTCTTTTCTCCCTGATCGGTCAGCATTTTGCCCGCGTCCCGCAGGGAAAGGGATTGAGCGCACATCAGATCCACCAGCCTTGCCTCCAGGCAGACGTCGGCCTCGGCCTTCTGCTCCGGCTTTGGCACGGCGCGGAAATCCAGCACGATGCAGTATTCGCCCTTCTCGGTCTTGTCGTTGGCTTCCATCTGCCGGAGCACGTCGCAAACATTTCCGCGCAGGGTCAATTCATGCAGCTTGGTCAGATCGCAGCTGACGCTGACGTAAGTCTGCGGCAGCGTTTCGGCCACACAGCGCATCAGATCCAGCACGCGGTAGGGCGATTCGTGCACGATGGCGGCCTGCAAACGGCCGGCGGCGTCCAGCAGCTTTTCCCGCAGGGCCTTCTTTTCCCGCGGCAGGAACCCCAGGAAGGTGAACTCCTGCACGTCGATGCCGGAAACCGACATGGCGGAAGCCATGGCGGTGGGGCCGGGAACCGCCACCACCGGGATGCCCGCCTCCGCCGCGATATGCACCAGATACGTGCCCGGATCGGAGATGGCAGGGGTTCCCGCGTCGGTCACCAGGGCCACATCGATGCCCTCCTCCTGCATGCGTCGCAGGATCACTTCGGCTTTGCCCTGCTCATTGTGCCGATGGCAACTGGTGAGCGGCGTATCGATGCCAAAGTGCTGGGTCAGCTTCATGGTCATCCGCGTATCCTCCGCGGCGATCAGCTGCACATTTTTGAGCGTTTCCACCGCCCGGGGGCTCATATCCCCCAGATTGCCGATGGGCGTAGCGACTACATACAGCACAGATTGTCTCCTTACAGCTTTTGGGCTACCCGCAGCGTGGCGCTGTGGGAGCGGGGATTAAAGGCCAGTTCTTCTTTGCCCGGGCGGATGGCGCCGCCGCCCATCACCTTGGCGACGGGCTTTTTGCCGCAGGTGCAGATGGGCGCCTGGGGCGGGCAGACACAGGGATTCTGCATCCGGCGGAAGGCGTGCTTGACGATGCGGTCCTCGATGGAATGGAAGGTGATCACGCACAGGCGGCCGCCAGGCGCAATGCAATCCATCCAATCGTCCAGCGCCTGCTCCAGCGGCGCGATCTCGTCATTGACGGCGATGCGCACCGCCTGGAAGGTGCGGCGGGCGGGGTGCCCGTCATCCTTGCGGCGCACAGCCTTGGGGATGGCGGCGTCCACGCAGGAAACCAGATCCTGGGTGGTGGCGAGAGGCCGCCGCTCCACGATCATTTTGGCGATGCGCGCCGCCCATTTTTCGTCGCCGTAATCATACAGCGCAGCGGTGATCACCTTTTCCGGCATGGTATTGAGCCATTCGGCGGCGGTGATCCCGGCAGAACGATCCATGCGCATGTCCAGCGGCGCGTCCTCATGGTAGGAAAAGCCGCGCTCCGGCGTATCCAGCTGGTAGGAGGATACTCCCAGATCCAGGAGCCCGCCATTCAATTGAACGCCCTCGGGCAGCAGCGCTTTGATATCATGGAAGTTGCCGTGGATGGCATGAAACGCAGGAAAGCCCTGCAGGCGGCCCGTCGCCGCCCGCAAGGCATCCTCATCCCGGTCGATACCGTACAGCGCGCCATCATCGCCGATCCTTTGCAGGATCCGCTCGCTGTGGCCGCCGCCGCCCAGCGTGCCGTCGGCAAATACGCCGCCCGGCCCCGGGTTCAGCCATTCCAGCACTTCCTTCAGCAATACGGGTTCGTGCTTGAATTCCATTATTTTTTCAGATCCTCGATGCGCGCGTCCAGCGCGGTCAGCATTTTGCGGTTGGCTTCCAGCTTTTCGCGCTCCTGGTTGACCAGCGCTTCCGGCGCTTTGCTCACAAAGCCGGGGTTGTTCAGCTTGCCCTCGGCCCGGCTGATCTCCTTCAGCAGGCCGTCGCGCTCCTTATTCAGGCGGGCGATTTCCTTTTCGATATCCACCAGGTCGCCCAGGGGGATCAGGATCTCGCCGGCGTTGGTCACAGCGCCTACGGTCTTTTCGGTCACAGCCTGATCCTTCTCCAGCAGGTCCAGCTCGGAAGCGTTGGCCATGCGCTGGAAGAACACCTCCGCGCCGCGGATGGCATCGGCCCAGCCCTCATCCGGCCGCACCATCAGGCGGGCCTTATGGCCGTTCTGCACCTTCATCTCCGCCCGCAGGTTGCGCACGGCGCGGATGATCTCCATGACGCCCTCCATCCGGGCTTCCTCCGCCGGGAAGGTGGGGATCTCCTCCGCCTTGGGCCAGGCAGACAGCATGCAGCTGGCCTCCTCGCAGCTGGGCAGGTATTTGTACACCGTTTCGGTCAGGAAGGGCATAAAGGGATGCAGCAGGCGCAGCAGGCCGCTGAGCACCTCGGTCAGCACGGCGCGCACGGCCGCCTTGCGCTGGGTATCCTCACCCAGCAGGCCGCCCTTGGCCAGTTCAATATACCAATCGCAGAACTCGCTCCAGGCAAAATCATAGATCTTCTGGGCGGCCATGCCAAACTCGCAATCCTCAAAGTGGCGGGTGACCTCCTCCGCGCACTCATGGTAGCGGCTCAGGATCCACTGATCGGCCAGCTCCAGCTTTTTGCCCTCCAGGGTCTCCACGCCGTCCAGGTTCATCAGCACGAAGCGGCTGGCGTTCCACACCTTGTTGGCAAAGTTGCGGGCGGATTCCAGCTTGCCGGTGGTGTAACGGGTATCGTTGCCCGGGCTGATGCCCATGCACAGGGAGAAGCGCAGGGCGTCCGCGCCATACTGGTCGATGACCTCCAGAGGATCGATGCCGTTGCCCAGGGATTTGCTCATTTTGCGGCCCAGCTCGTCGCGCACCAGGCCATGAATCAGCACGGTATCAAAGGGCGGTTTGCCCATGTGCTCAATGCCGCTGAAGATCATGCGGGCCACCCAGAAGAAGATGATATCGTAACCGGTCACCAGGGTGCTGGTGGGATAGAAATATTTGAGATCCTCTGTATTTTCGGGCCAGCCCAGGGTGGAGAAGGGCCACAGGGCGGAGGAGAACCAGGTATCCAGCACGTCCTCATCCTGGGTCAGATGCTTGCCGCCGCACTTGGGGCAAACCGTGGGATCCTCCCGGGACACGATGGTCTCGCCGCAGTCATCGCAGTACCAGGCGGGGATCCGATGGCCCCACCACAGATGGCGGCTGATGCACCAGTCGCGGATGTTCTCCATCCAGTTATAATAAATCTTGCTGAAGCGCTCGGGCACAAACTTGGTTTCGCCGCTGCGCACGGCCTCGATGGCAGGCTTGGCCAGGGGCTCCATTTTGACGAACCACTGTTTGCTGATCATGGGCTCCACCACGGTATGGCAGCGGTAGCAGGTGCCCACCTCATGCTTGAGGGGTTCAATGGATTTGAGCAGGCCCAGAGCGGTCAGGTCCTCCACGATGGCCTTGCGGGCTTCCAGGGTGGTCATGCCGGCATACTTGCCGCAGTCCAGCACGTTTTCGCCTTCAGCCATGTCGGCAGCGCCCGTCATATGGCCGTCAAAGGTGAACACACGCACCTGGGGCAGGTTATGCCGTTGGCCCACCTCAAAGTCGTTGGGGTCATGGGCCGGGGTGATCTTCACCACGCCGGTACCCTTTTCCATATCGGCATGATCATCGCAGACGATGGGGATCTCCTTGTTGATCAGGGGCAGGATCACATGACAGCCATGCAGATGGGCATAGCGGGGATCGGCGGCGTTGATGGCCACGGCGGTATCGCCCAGCATGGTTTCCGGGCGGGTGGTGGCCAGCTCCAGCATCTCGCCGGTCTCCTTCACGGGATAGAGCAGATGCCAGAAGTTGCCTTCCTTTTCCTCATACTCCACCTCCGCGTCGGACAGGGAGGTGTTGCAGCAGGGGCACCAGTTGACCAGGCGATTGCCGCGATAGATGATGTTCTTTTCGTACAGGCGCACAAAGACCTCGCGCACGGCCTTGCTGCAGCCCTCGTCCATGGTGAAGCGCTCCCGGCTCCAATCGCAGCTGGAGCCCATGCGGCGCAGCTGACGGCTGATGCGGCCGCCGTACTCGGCCTTCCAGGCCCAGGCGTGCTTCAGAAATTCCTCACGGCCGATATCGGTCTTTTTGATGCCCTCCTTGGCCAGCTTTTCCACCACCTTCACCTCGGTGGCGATGGAGGCATGGTCGGTGCCGGGCAGCCACAGGGTGGGATCGCCCTTCATGCGGTGATAGCGGGTCAGCGCATCCTGCAGGGTGCAGTCCATGGCATGGCCCATGTGCAATTGGCCGGTGATGTTAGGCGGGGGCATCACGATGGTAAAGGGCTTTTTGCCCTTCACGCGGTGGGCCTTGAAAGCGCCGCTCTCCTCCCAATGGCGGTAGGTATCCGCCTCGATGGCCTGGGGATTGTATTGTTTTTCCATGTTGAACTCGCTCATTGCATCCAACTCCTTATAAAACAAAAGCCGCTCTGTCCATTTGCATGGACGGAGCGACCCGTGGTACCACCTTGCTTCGCGGCAGTAACGCCGCCTCACAGCGCTGTAACGTACGCAAAACGGACAGGCTGATGTACTTCACCTGTCTCCCTCCGAAGCGACCTTCCGTTCGTCCTTCCCGGACGGCCTTTCAGCCCATGAGCCGTCCTCTCTGAAGGGGGATCAAAACGTACTCCTCTTCATCCCAGGGAAAAGCTGTTATGCAGCTTATTTCTCTTCTTCGTGCGCAACGACCTGAACGCCGTTGTAATAACCGCAATTCTTGCACACATGATGCGCCAGCATCTTCTTGTGGCACTGCGGGCAGGTAACGATCGCGGGAAGAGCCAGTTTCCAATTGGCGCGGCGGCTGCGCTTGCGAGCCTTAGAAATTTTTCCTTTCGGGACAGCCATGTTTATACCTCCTGATCATTCTGATCGTTTGTTATCAGATTTTGCAGCACAGAGAAGGGGTTTGGCCTTTCTGCGGCCGCGTAGCTTGGCGCCAGCGCCTTGTAGCCTTCGCAATCGGGTTTGCACAGGATACGGATGGGCAGCTCCAGCACCGCCAGCGTGAGCGCCAGGTGCCCCAGCTCCACCTTGTGGCCTGTAAACACCAGTCGATCGGGATCATCCTCGGCGTCGTCCACGGGATAATCGACCTTGGTAAACACCTCATGAAAGGGCACTTTCAAGGCTACCTCGGCAGGTCCCAGGCAATTGCAGCAGCGGGAGTGGGCCGTCGCCGTCAATTCGCCTTCCAGCGTCAATTCATCCCCGGACATGGAAAAGCGGCCTTCGAGAACCACCGGCTCATCGAACGTCACTTCTTCGCCGCTGATATCCTGCGGCGCGATGCGCTCGTAGTGGGTAAAGGGAAAATGCTCGCCCGGTGCGCGCAGCGCGCGCGAAACATCCAGCAGCAAGGCAATCCCTCCCATCACAACAGCAACATTATAGTGATCAAAGAACCGTTTGTCAACACTTTTTGGGGATTATTGCGTTTTTTTTGCGCGATTCGGCCGCGGGTCCTTCTCCCCTCAGTCATCGAAGAAGTATTCCGCTTCCTCGCCGTCCTCAAAATCCTCCCCGGGCCAGTCCTCCCAGGGCGCATCCCCGGCCAGGAAGGCATGCATCAGGGCCTGGGGCCACGCCGCGTAATCGGCGATCCGGTAATTATGCAGCCGGCTGGTGCTGAAATCGTAATACACGTTGGAGTAAACGGGCAGCGCGGGCAGCACCTCGGCAAACCGCTCCTGGAAGGCGATCCACCTGCGGCAGTATTCCAGCGCGTCGCCGGGCTCCACGCGGCGCATTTCCACCGCCAGGCGGTACAGCTCCGCATCGGAAAGCGCGGTATTGTTCCAGGTCCGCTGCCCCTCCCCGCCGGGAATAAAGCTTTCGGCGGGATCAAAGATTTCAGCAAAATTCGTAGCCAGGTAGATCAGATCGGCGTTCCGCTCCCGCTGGCCGTAATAGCGCTCCAGCAGCTCCGTCATCGGGCAGGGCTCCACGATCAGCTCGATACCGGCCTGCCGCAGATAGGGCACAAAGCAATCATTCAGTGCCTCCCCGATACCATTGCCCTCTGGATAGATCATCGTCAGCACCAGGGCCACCAGATCATCGCCGATTATTTTGCAGCGGAAATCATCCTGACCCTCCTGAAAGGGTTCTCCCCTGCGGTTCAGCGTCCATCCATCAGCAATCAGCAGCTCCTTCGCCGCCGCCGGATCCAGGTCATACCTCCGCACGCCCTCCAGGCTGAGCGCCTCCCAATCCGCGGTTTGGCCGTCCTCCCCCATGGGATATTCCGCAGCGCCCTGCACCAGCCGGTACATCCACTGGCCCAGCCCGTAATAGCCGTCCACCCGCAGGCCAAAGCCGCCCACATACGCCTCCACCAGCGCATCCTTATCCAGGCAGCAGGCAATCGCCTGCCGCACCGCCTGGCTGCCCATGGCAGGGCGCTCGCAGCAGAAGCTGATCATGCTCAGCCCCTGGCGGGGATAATAACCCGCGGTATACTCCTCGGAGCCCAGCGTCAGCTGCAGGCCGCGCATCAGCTGCTCCCTGGCCGAGGCCTTGTTGATGATGTCCAATTCACCCGCGGCCAGCTGATCGATCATGGTTTCGTTCTCCGCCAGGGTGTACACCAGGCGCTCCACAGGGGGCAGCGTGCCGTCCCGATCCCCCTTGTAGTAGGGATTCAGGCTGAATACGGCGGTTGTGCCATCAAAGCTGTCCAGCATATAGGGGCCGCTGACCACGCTGGGATGGCTGCGGTAGCCCGCCTCCGGATCCAGCACGGTTTCCCGCAGCAGATCGGCGGTAAACAGCACCGTCTGCGCATCGGGATCGGCGTTAGCGATGTACACGCCCTCGCCGTCGTCCTTCACCGCGCAGCCGGGCGCGATCACATGGATGGGATAGAGCTTGCAGGCGATCAGCGCCAGCTCATAAAAGTACGGGAGATATTCCTTGCTGACGGTGATTTCCATGCGGTGATCGCCGGTGACCCGGACGCCGGAAAGCACGGGCGACAGGCCAAGACCGTACTCCGCGCCGCCTGCCAGCCAGCCGCTGCGGGTCTGGCGCGCGCCGATCTCCCGCATCTCCGGCGCATAGGCCAGCAGATAGCTGAAGGCGTAATCCCAGGCGGTGATGGCCGTGCCGTCGGAGTAGCGCAGATCATCATACAGCGAGAGGATAAAGCGATAATCGCCCTGCTCCGTTTTGAGGGCGGTCAGGCCGCTGACCACGGAGTCATCCACGGCGTACATCATCCGCTCCGCATCCCAGCGTACCAGATTATAGCCATGCAGCAGCATGCGCACATCCACATCGCTGGTGGCGCTGCCCCACATATCCGTAAAGAAATCGCCCTTCATCTGGGTGGTATTGCCCACGGTCAGCTGCCGCGTCTCCTCCGCCCGGGCAGGGATATGCGAGAAAAACAGCGCTGCGCACAGCAGGATGGCCCATATTTTCTTTTTCATTCGATCCACATCCCTTCTCGGCTGCCGTCACTCGAAGCATTCGCCCATGCCCAGGAATACCTCATCCAGTCCCAGGGGCGTCTCATATTCGTCAATGCTGATCGTCAGCTGATTATCCTCCCGCATTTCATCCATGCGGGTATAGATCACCGTAACCACCACATCGCGCGCGGGCATCGTGCCGGATACGATGGGCATGGAAGCGGTATAGCCGCCGATATCCGGGGAAATCAGGCTGTACGTGCCGCCGGAGGCCAGGCTCAGGCGGTAGGTGCCCGCCGCCTCCGTGCCATCCTCATATATATAGTTCACCGTCAGCTTATAGGGGCCATCATCCTCCCGGGGGGCGATCTCCGGCGCGGCGGTGGGGACCGCCGGCAGATGCCACGGGTCCGCCGGCGCCTCCACCGTGGGAACGGGCGTGGGCTCCGGCGTTGGGGCGAGCGTGGGCTCGGCAGTGGGAGTTTCTCCTCCGCCACCTCCGCCACCGCCGCCACCGCCGCCGCTGCCGCCGCCGCCCGGTCTGCGGGAGGGAGCAGGCGTGGGGATGACCGGCGCCGCCGTCGGTACGGCGGTGGGCGCAGCGGTAACCGCAGGCGCAGGCGTGGCGGTTATCACAGGCGTGGGCGTCGCGTTTTTCTGCCATTTGGCATACACCGTCACATCCGACGTGACTTCCGCATCAAAATCATAGGCATTGGCAAAGGTGCCGTCATCCAGATACCATCCCGCAAAGGTATGATCCGCATAAACGGGATCCTCAGGCTTTACGGCCTTCAGCCCGTAAAACGCCTTTTGTTCGGCCACGGCGCTGCCGCCGCCAGACTCAAACCGGACGGTATACCACCAGGGGCCCGCGATCAGCGCAAACGAATCGGTATTCTTCGGCCACAGGTATTCCGCGTTGGACCAGCGGATATCCTCCAGATCATAGGTAAGGGAAACGCCCTCCTGTGGCGCATCGTAATACCATTCCCGGATGGCAGCGCCGGTTTCACGGTAGGTCTTGCCCATCTCTCTGGCGGGCAGCAGGGTAACGTTGTCCGCATTGGTGACGTACAGATCAGCGCCGCCTTCCTCGGAAGTATTGTTATACAGCGCGCCGCCGGTCATGTTAAACCCATCGTTGACGGTATACGCAAATACGCCGCCGCCGATTTTACCGTGATTGCCGAAGATCTCGCCGCTGTTCTGATGGATCGTGCCGCCGTAGATGCCCACGCCGCCGCCATAGGAAGCGGCGGTATTGTTGGTAACGGCCGTCTTTTCCAGCGTAACATCCGCCGAAAAGGCAAACACGCCGCCGCCTATGGGCGCGGTATTGCCATCGATCACAGCATCGGCAATCACCGCGTCCCTGCCATAGATCAATACGCCGCCGCCGTAATACTGGACGGCGGTGTTATTGCTGATCTCGCCGCCGGTAATATTCAGATTGGCGTTGATCGCAAGGATGCCGCCGCCATAGCGGTTGGAGCGGTTCCCCGTGATCCTGCCGCCGGAAATATTGACGGTCGAATTTGTTTCCGCATATACGGCGCCGCCGCCGTACAGCTGATTGCCTGCGGGATCCACCTGACAATCGCAGTTCTGGATCACGCCGCCGTACATATTAAAAGTGCCGTTGCCAAAGCCTGCGGCCAGGCCCACCGCGCCGCCGCCGTACCCGGCGGGGCCGACCACGCAGTTTTGGATCACGCCGCCATACATATTGAACGTGCCGCCGGTCATGTGCACCGCCGCGCCCTTGGTGCTGATCACGCTGTTGTTCTGCAGCGTAACGCCGTCATACATATTCAGGACGCCCGTGCTGTTGGGATTGAAGCTGATCATGGACTGCTCGGCCGTTCTTCTGCTGCGGTCAATGATCAAAGTATTGGAAGGATCGTCCTCGCTGCCCAGGGTGAGCACGCCATCGTTGCCGATGAGCAGGGTGCCGTATCCGGTCTCGTAAATGGTATGGCCGTTGCCAAGGATGGTAATGGGCGCACGGATGACCGCCTGATCGGAATGGAAGCTCCAATCCTCCACATCCATCAGCAAGTCGATCACCGCGCCGCCATTTTCGCTGGCGTAATTGATGGCTTCCCTGAGCGTTTCATACTGCGTTTCGCCAATCCGGCATTCATAGCTGACGGGGACAGGTTCCTCGTCCTCCTGTGCCCCCAGCCGTGTAAAACCCACGAAGGTGGAGAAGCTGTCGGCGTCAAACGTTACGGCATCGGGCGACAGGGTGACGGGCACTGCCTCCGCGTTGGTGGGATCGGCTGCCACATCCGCCGTCATCTGGCGCAGGGCTTCCGCATCCAGGCCGCCCTCGCCATCGGTCACATCGGTATCCAGATGCACCATCTCCACATCATCCTGACCGCTGAGGGCCGCGGCGCTGATGGTAACGCGCACCTGTTCGTCAAAATCCTCGGGCTGATACTTTTTGCCGTTCACCTGGATGCTGATATCCAGGGCGAAAAGCGCCTGGGCGGTCTCCTCGCCGCTGATGGCGTTCACCAGCTCCTGGGCGCTTTCCAGGGGAATGATCACGGCGGAAACGGCCGCTCCCTCGGGAAGATTGCCGGTGATTTCCACCCGGTATTCCCCCGCCTCAGCGCTGATGGTCTGCTGGCGCAGCGACTCCCGCAGCGCGCGCAGCTGATACACAGGATCGCTTTGCTGCATCAGCGCGGCCATGGAAGCATAGCCCTGGATCGCGGTATCCTCCGGCAGGTATGTATTCACCCGCACAGCGCCCTCGATGTCGCCCTCCACCACGTCCATGCCGTCCTCAGAGATCCGGACAACAACGCCGACGCGGTCACCTTCCATGTAAACCAGATCGCCAGGTGCGGGCACATGTTCTGCCTCTGCCGCGGGCACATCCTCCGGGATCTGCGCCGCCGTCAGGCAATAGCGCAGGAACGCCCCGTTCCAATCGCCATAGGCCTGGCCCTCCAGATCGCCATACCAGCTCCAGCTCCGGCGGCTTCCATCTTCCTCCACAATATAGTTCTCGGCGCAGGCGGTATAGCCCACCTGGGATAGCGCCACGGCGGCCAGACGCTCGGCATAGGTGCCGTCCTCCGCCAGGATGGGCAGCTCGGGCGGCAGATTGGTCTCATTGCCGGATACGGGGAAGGCGATCTCCACCTGGGCCGTGCTTTCCAGCGCGTCGGCAAACGCAACCGTCAGCTGATATTCGCCCGCCGCATCGGGCTGGATGGTAAGCTCCAGGATGCTCTCCGGCTCCGCCTCCCCAAAGGAGAAAGCATTTTCCAGATAGGATACAGTATACGGGGCCGCACCGCCGCTCACCGATACGGCAAAGCTGACGCTCTCCCCCAGCCTGGCATAAACCGGCTGGCTGATGACCGTCACCGCCAGCGGATCCGCTGCAGGCGTCTCCCCTTCCGTCGGTTCCGCCTCGGATGCATCCGGGTCTTCCGCTGGCTCTGTTTCGTC
>CADAHU010000064.1 GCA_902787835.1 uncultured Eubacteriales bacterium | reverse complement strand
CCTTCCCGCCCACAGGGAGATTCTTCGCACGGCCCATCCGTATGGGGCCGGCTCTGAATGACATACGGCGGGGTGACCACATCCGCCTCGCTGCGCTTGGCACCTTCTCCAGAAGGGAAGGCTTTGGGTGCGCCGTTTCCCGCCTTGGATTTTCCAGGGAGGAAGTCTTTTGGGGAAACACAGCAACCCGACTTTCAGTAAAACAACAAAAAAACCATCCCCATGCCGGGCATCGGCGCGGGAGATGGTTAAGCATGCTGGGGAAAAGGGCTGCGTGCCTTCCGGCAGCGCCTGCCGAAAACGCTGAATAAAGGCTGATAGCCTGTCGACCCAAAAGCGCCGCGGCGTTTTTATCCGGCGTTCAGCGCCGCCTCCATCTGCTCCCCGGTCAGGAAAACGTAATCCAGCCAGGGGTAGAGGGCGTCGGCCATCTCCTCGCTGTCGGCAAGCCCGGCGGCGGCGGCCATGGCCGATGTTTTTTTGCGCTTTTCATCGCTGTACTGCATGGAGCGCTCCAGGGCGCGGAGGAAGGCGGCGTAATCCGTGCCGGCCTTGTCCAGGTAATCCTGCCGCACCGCCAGGCAGAGCCCCGCCGGGGGATTGCTTGCCAGCGCTTTGCGCCAGGCTTCGGCAAAGGAGAGGCAAACGCGCCAGCCCGCGTTCTGCCGCAGCAGCGCCTCGGCGTCCTCCGCGGCGCAGATCATGAGCGCGCCCTCCGATCCGTATACCAGCTCGCAGCGCACCTCCGCCTGCCGCAGCAGGGCGCGCAGCCAGCGCTCCTGCCGGGTGCCCCGGAGGGCGTCCGTCAGGGTGATCCGGGCGCCGGAAAGATCGGAAAGGCCCGCGATCTCCTCTTCCCGGGTCAGCAGCAGCAGCGGATCATACCCCGCCACAGCGCAGATCCGGCAGCCCGCCGCCGACTGCGCCAGTTCATAGGGCAGCAGCGCGGCGTCCAGATCGCCCGCCTCCAGGGCGTCCTTCACCGCCGCGGCGGTGGAGCCCAGGGTGCAGCGGTACTGGGCGCTGGGCGTCTGCAGCAGCATGGCGGCCCCATAGGCGGCGGGGGTGCGGGGGATGCCCACGCGCACCGCGCTGCCCCGGCGCAGCCCCTGCCAAAGCAGCAGCGCAAGCAGCGCCCCAAGGCCCGCAAAGGCCAGGACGATCAGGCGGATCTGGGCGCGGCTTCGCTGTTTCATGGCGGCCTCCTGGTTTTTTTTCATCATATCACCAACGGCGGGCCTTCGCAATGCGTTTTTTTCCGTCTCCCGGCAAAAAGAAGGAGCGGGGAGCAAAAACGCAAAAATAATTTTATAATTCCGACATTTTTTACACATTTGCATATAGAAATCCGTAATAGTTTATGCTAAAATAGAGGGACACAAGGCATTACATCCTAAGGAGCGATGGCTTATGAAAAAGATCAAACCCTTGCTGCTGATCGTGGCAGTGAGCATCCTGATCGGTCTGACCGCGGCGGCCTTTGCCGATACCGCCCTGGTGGTCACCCCCAAGGGGCCGCTCAATCTGCGCAAATCCCCCACCACCAATTCCAACCGCATCGCCAGCATCCCCAACCATGAGACCATCGAGATCCTGGATGTGGACGGCGAATGGGCCAAGGCGGTATACAACGGCAAGACCGGGTTTGTAAAGACCGAGTTTTTGCGCATCGCCTCCCAGCTGACTGGCAAAACGGTTTATGAAAACGATTACGGCATGCTTTTCCTGCACAGCGCGCCGGATGGCACCTCCCCGGTGCTGCAGCCCGCGGATAACCTGGCGGGCATCCTGGTGGACAGCGTGGAGGATGGCTGGGCCGCCACCGTGCTGATCGACGGCACCACCGCCTATGCGGATGCCGCACAGCTCTCCTATCAGGTGCAGACCCCGCCCAAATCCCTTAAGTGGATCGCCGAGGCGGGCGAGATCGCCCAGGAATGCAGCCTGCGCCTGACCAGCGGCGGCAACGTGACCCTGTCCGTGGGCGAAAAGGTTACGGTAACCGAGCTGAGCAACATCGAGTGCCTGGTGCACTGCGAAAAGGGCTGCGGCTACGTGCCCATGGCCAGCGTGCGGCTCTACGGCCCCGAGGACAGCGAAGAGACCGCCGGCACCGTCTCCCGGGAGAAGGCGCTGGACCGCGCCATGGAAGCTCTGCGCAAAAATTACAAGGGCGTGGCCAACGAGAGCCTGACCCGCCGCGTGGCGGTGTATGACGGCCTGGATGGTCAGTTGGCCCCCTATTATCACTGCGGCTTCTTTGACGCCCAGGGAACCTATGTATACGGTGTGCTGGTGAACGCCGAGAAGGCCACCGTGCTGTATACCGGCCGCTATACCTCCTTTGCCTCCGCCGTGCAGGAGCCGGTTTATGTGGAGCCTGCGGTGGAGGAGCCCGGTTTTGACCTCCCGGAGGCGGAGCCCGATCTGAGCGCCTGGGAGCTTGTGGACGACGTGGATGAAACCGAGCCCGCGGCCGAGCTGCCCCAGGTGGAAGAACTGCCCGGCGCGGAGGAACTGCCCCAGGTGGAGGAGCTGCCTGCCGAGACGGAGCCCGATGCCGAGCCCCTGGTGCAGGAGCCCATCTCTGTTGGCTCGAATGATCAGCAGCCGGCTGCCCCGGTGCCCCCGGCCGAGACCCCGGTGGTGGAGCTGCCTGAGCTGCCCGCCGCCGATGCGGAGCCTGCCGGCGACGTATCCATGGCCTATACCGACGCGCTGGAGCTGGGTGAGGTAGTGGATATCGAGGTGGAGGCCTGGACCGATTACCAGATCCAGTACATCATCTCCAAGGACGGCCAGCCCGTCAGCAGCAGCGGCCCCGTGAATCACTTCACCGCGGCCTATCGCCCCAAGGAGGCCGGCAATTATACGCTGACCGTCATGGTCACCGATGAAAACGGCGGCAACGCCATGCTGGAGGCCGATTTCACCGTGGCCGAGGCCGACGTGGAGGGCCTGCTCTACGATGTGTACAGCCAGCTGGACGGCTGGTGGGCCAACACCTATTATTACACCCGGAGCATGGAGGAGAGCGGCGCGCCGCTGTTCACCCTGACCCACGGCCTGGAGCGTATCGGCCTGACCCTGGTGGACGGCCTGCCCGAGAATCTGGCCGTTTCCCAGTCCTTTGTGGATTGCCAGACCGAGGATGGCGTGGATAACGCCAAGGTGATCAAGACCGCCGCCGAGGCCTTCGGCTTCACCACCGAGGATGCGCCCATCACCGACGCCGCCCGCATCAGCGAGCTGCTCAAGGCCGGCGCCGTGTTCAGCTTCACCAATGAGAAGGGCAATACCGTGCTGGCCGCCGGCCTCAGCGAGGATGGCACCAAGGTGCTGATCGTGGACGCCGCCCCCGGCCTCTCCTTCGATACCATCGCGCCCGATACCGTCTTTATCCAGAACGAGGATGGCGCCTTCCAGGCCATCACCTCCTGGGATGAGGATCCCGATTCCCGCTGGTTCTTCGCCACCGGCGCGTACGGCGGGCTGGAGTACTGGCAGAACCTGGCGGACGTGGCCCCCAACGGCCTGCTGCTGATCCAGGCCAAAGAGGAAGCCAAATAAAACCCAAACCATAAAAAACGCCGTCCATCGGGACATTCCCGGTGGGCGGCGTTTTGTGTATTGGAAGCGAAAGAAAGATGTTCGTAAAAGGATTCCGCGCGCTCTCTTTTACGCCCAGCGTCTGTCGCTGCGCTCGGCCGCGGGAATCCTGGCTTTACGGCCAGCGCAAGCGAATCGGCTTGAATCGGGAACAAAACTTGCTTTCGCCAGTTTGGTTACGGTCGCCAAGCGAGTTCCCAGGCAAAAAGAACAAAGAGAGGAATCCGGAAAAATCAAGCTCGTTTGATTTTCCGGATTCCTTTCTTTGTTCTGCGGTGCGCTTTGCGAACCGCGCGCACGGCGAAGCCGTGCTGCCAGGGAACAGTGGCTGGCGATAAAGTCCGTTAGCGGAAAATCCGGCAACAGCAGCGGCGACAAACGCAGCCCTCTTCGGTTCCTTCTCGGGCTCCGAGAAGGAACGCCCCCGTTTGTCCCGTTTGCTCCGTTTGCTCCCCGCGCTTACTGCTCCGTGATCACTTCGATCTGCGAGCCGCGCAGCGTTTTTTTGACCATGATCTGCCGGTCGATGCGCTCTTCCAGCTCCCGCACGTGGGAGATGATGCCGATCAGCCGCTTGCCGTCGGCCAGGGTGGAGAGCACCTGCAGGGAATTGCGCAGGGCGTTTTCATCCAGGGTGCCGAAGCCCTCGTCGATGAACATGGCGTCCATGCGGATGGCGCCGCTCTGGGCCTGCACCACGTCGCTGAGCCCCAGCGCCAGGGCCAGGCTGGCCAGGAAGGATTCGCCGCCGGACAGGGTGGATACGTCCCGCCATTGGCCGGTGGCGCGGTCCAGCACGTCCAGATCCAGGCCGCTCTGGCGCACCCGGTCCCGGGCCTCCTCCTTGCAGCGCAGGGTAAACACCCCGTCGGTCAGCACGGTAAGCCGCTTGTTGGCGGCGGATACCACCTGCTTAAAGTAGTATTGCTGCACGTAGGCCTCGAAGGTCAGCTTGGCCCGGCGATTGCCGGCGGCGATGCCCGCGCAGCAGGTGTACAGATCGCGCACCACGGCCCAGTGCTCCTCCCGGCGCTTCTGCTGGCTCCGCGCCTGGCGAAGCTCCCGCAGGGCGTCCTCGTGGACGGCCAGCTTTTTCATCATGGCCGCCTCGGCCCGCTCCGCGGCGTCCTTTTGATCGGCGCGCTCCCTGCGCTGCCCCTCCAGGGCGGTCAGATCGGCCCGCCGCTGCCCGGAGAGCTTTTCCCGGAGCCCCGCCGCCTGATCGGCCAGGGATTTTTTCTGCTCGCCGTATTCCCGCAGGGCGTTTTCCGCCTGCAGGCGGGCCCGGTCCGGCATCTTGGCCAGCTGATAGGCGCGCTCGTCGGCAAAGCCCGCGGCCTTCAGCTTCTCCCGGAAGGCCTGCTCCAGCGCCTCCGCGGCCTTTTCCAGCTCATCCAGCCGCTGCCTGCCCTGGGCCGCGGCGGTCCTGTTCCGCTCCGCCAGCAGCTGCAGCGCCTTCAGCTGCTCGCCCGCCCGGTCGATGGCCGCACGGTACTGATGGGCCAGCGCCTGCTTATCCAGGATCCGGCGCGTCAGATCGGCCTCGGTCTCCTCCGGCCCGATGCGCAGCTCCGCCAGCCGGTGCCGGTCGGCGGCGATCTCCGCCTGCAGGGCGGCCAGCGCGGTGCCCGCCGCGTGCAGCGCCTCCGCCGCCTGCCGGTGGCGCAGGTCGGCCTGCTCCATCTCCTCCCGGGTGACGGAGGCGTCGGTCAGCGCCGCGGGATGGGGGTGATGGGGGGATCCGCACACCGGGCAGGCTTCGCCCTCCCGGAGCTCCGCCGCCAGCAGCCCGGCCTGGCTGCGGTAATAGCCCTCCTTGGCCGCGGTGTAGGCGGCGTCGGCCGCCCGGCCGGCATCCAGCAGGGCCTGCATTTGGGTTTGCTGTTTTTTCAGCTTCTTCTGCCGCGCTTCCAGGCTCCGCAGCACCGGCGCGCAGGCGCTCAGCTGCTGAACCTGGGCCAGCAGGGCGTCGGCTTCCGGCGCATGGCTGTCGGCTTCTTTCTTTTGCGCTTCCGCCTGGGGCAGCGCCTGCTCCGCCTCCTTCAGGGCGGCCTCGGCCTGGGAGAGCGCCTGCCGCTGCTTGTGCAGGCTGTCGGCGTTCCCGGCCCGCATGGCCTCCTCGGCGGCCAGGCTCTGGGCCTTTCGGGCGTCCGCCAGCGCGGCGGAGAGCGTTTCCATCTCCTCCTGCCGGGCCAGCAGGGCGCTGAGCGCGGCGTCCGCCTTTCCCAGGGCGTCAAAATCGGCGTTGACCGCCCTGCCCTGGGTGATGGCGGCGATGAGCCCGTGCAGCGCGTCCTCCGCCCCCTGCTTTTCCTGGCCCGCGGCCTGGCAGGCCGCGCGCTCCCTTTCGATCAGCCGCTCCAGACAGTCCGACAGCGGATCGGCGTATTTGGGATCGGCGGCGTACTGCCGGATGCGGTCGGCCTCGGGAAAATCAGCCTCCGGGCTGATCTTGCCCGCGGCCAGAGCGATCCTGCGCTCCAGATCCTCCCGCTCCCGGCTGCAGGCGCTGTTCATCTCCTGCAGCTTGCGCTGCAGATCGGCGTAAAGCGAGGTATTGAACAGCTTTTGGAACAGCGCCTTGCGGTCGTCGGAGGGGGCGTTCAGGATCTTGAGAAAATCCCCCTGGGCGATCATCACGGTTTGGGTGAATTGATCCTGGGTCAGGCCCAGCAGGGCGTAGGTCTGGTCGGCCACGTCCCGCAGCCCCTCGGTCACCTCGCCGGTATCCAGGTTGGTGAGCCGGGCGCTGGCGGCCTGCAGGGTGGTGCCCTCGCCGGTAAGCTTGGGCCGCTCGTATTCCGGGCTGCGCCGGATGCGCCACAGGGTATCCCGGTGGCGGAAGGTGAGCTCCACAAAGGTTTCGCATTTGGGCGCGGCGTAATCGGAGCGGAAGGATTTGGCCCGCCGCCGCTCCCGGCCACCGGAGGCCTCGCCGTACAGGGCAAAGCTGATGGCGTCAAACAGCGTGGTCTTGCCCGCGCCGGTATCGCCCGATATCAAAAACAGCCCGTCCTCGCCCAGCAGGGAAAAATCCACCGTGGTCTCCCCGGCGTAGGGCCCGAAGGCCGACAGGGTCAGCAGGATGGGCTTCATGGCTTTTCCTCCAGTTCCCGCAGCGCCTTTTGGATCACCTGCCGATGGGCGTCCCCGGGCGGCTGATCGTTGTTCTGCAGGCGATAAAAATCCTCAAACAGCTCCGTGACCGATTTGTTTTCCATGCGCTGCACGGCCAGCACATCCACATCATACTTGGTGCGGGAGTTGACCACGGAGAATTTGAGCATGTTGGGATAATTGACCGACAGCGTCACCCGGGCGTCGGGGGGCGGCAGCTCGTCGTGGATGGTCACCTCCAGGTAATCCTCGCTGTAGGGCAGGGCCATCAGCTCGTCCAGCATGCCCTCCAGACGGCGCACGTCCCGCACCGGCCGCAGCGGCACGGTATGCAGGGAGATATCGCCCTTGGCCCGCAGCTCCACCACCGTGACGCTCTTTTTGTGGTTCGCCTCGGAGAAGGAATATTTGAGCGGCGAGCCGGCGTAGCGCAGGGTATCCCGCAGCACACGCTGGGGCTTGTGGATATGGCCCAGGGCCACGTAATCAAAGGCGTCGAACACCGAAGCGTCGATGTTGTCCAGCCCGCCCAGGGAGCGCTCCTCGGAATCGGAGATCTCGCAGCCGGTAATGAACTGGTGGCAGATCAGAATATTGCGCTTTTCCGGATCGATCGCCGCCTGCCGCAGCACCGCCTCCATGGCGTCCTGATAGGTGGCGATCTTTTCGCCGGGCAAAAAGCGCTTTGCCTGGGAGGGGCGCAGGAAGGGCAGCAGCCAGACCGTGATTTCGCCGTATTCATCGGCCAGGGAAACGCTTTGAGGCGCGCCGGTAAAGGCCTCGGACACGTACACGCCGGAGCCCTTGATCAGCGATGAAAAATAGGAGATGCGCGGGGCGGAATCGTGGTTGCCGCTGATGATGAATACCTTTTTGCCCCGGGCGCACAGCCGGGATATGAACCGGTCAAACAGCGCCATGGCCTCCGCCTGGGGCGAAGAGCGCTGGTATACGTCCCCGGCGATGAGCACGGCGTCCGCGCCCTCCGATTCCGCGATGGATGCGATCTGCTCCAGCATCGCCTCCTGATCGGACAGCAGGGAAAGATCGCCCAGCTGCCGCCCCAGGTGCAGATCGGCCAAATGCAAAAACCGCATGGCGCTCAGACATGCTCCGCCGGTGCGGCCTTCTCGGCGGGCTTGCGGCGGCTGGTCAGGAACAGCACCGCCGCGTCAAACACGCCCTCCAGGATCATGGACAGGCCGGTGAACACCCAGATGCCGATGACGGTCATCTCCGGGTTCAGGGCGATCAGGAAGCCAAAGGCCAGCGAGATCACCGCGCTCAGCCCGCGCAGATGCCAGAGGGGCAGCTTCAGCCGCAGGGCGTCCACGGTGCGCTGCAGCTTGCGCAGGCCCAGCAGGATCTGCATCAGGCCATAGATCACAGCCAGCACGGGGAATACCTTAACGAACCAGCCCGAGGCGAACAGGCCGAAGCAGCCCACGGTGATCAGCACCGCGCCGGAATAAAAGCTCTGGCCCTGGACGGCCTCCGGCGCGGGGGTGCGGAAGTATTTGATGATATCCACGGCGCCCAGCAGCATCAGCAGCACGCCGGCCACCTTGACCACCACCACGGCGAAGGTTTCCGGGTTGACCAGCAGCAGCACGCCGACGATAATCAAAAAGGCGATGGTGGCCAGGGTGCCGGCGTTTTCTTTAAGGTATTTCATGGGGATCCGTCCTTTCGGTTTTTGTATGGATACAGTATAGCACGTTTTTACGGAAAACGCACGCATAATCCATGGACGGTCCGCCTTGACCAGCGGCGGTGGGGTTTGGTATAATGTTGCCAGACAGCCGCGATATAAAAGGAGGAACCCCCATGGAACAGAAAAAACGCCTGGTGACCCGCAGCGATTTTGACGGTCTGGCCTGCGCCATGATGCTCCGGGAGCTGGGGCTCATCGAGGAGATCAAATTTGTCCATCCCAAGGATGTGCAGGATGGCAAGGTGGAGCTTTCCGCCAACGATATCATCACCAATCTGCCCTATGATCCCCGGGTGGGGCTGGCCTTCGATCATCACGAATCGGAGATGGACCGCCTGAAGGCCCGGGAGACCGGCGGCAAATTGATCATCGATCCCAGCGCCCGCAGCGCCGCCCGGGTGGTGTATGATTATTACGGCGGCAAGAGCGCCTTCCCCCGGGTCAGCGAGGAGCTGATGGCCGCTGTGGATAAGGGCGACAGCGCCGATTTTACCATCGACGAGATATTGAACCCCACCGGCTGGGTGCTGCTCCATTACCTGATGGACCCGCGCACCGGCCTGGGCCGCTTCCGCGATTTCCGCATCAGCAATTATGACCTGATGATGCAGCTGATCGGCTACTGCATGGATCACACCATCGACGAGATCCTGGAGCTGCCGGACGTGAAGGAGCGCGTGACGCTGTACTTTGAGCAGGCGGATCAGTTCAAGGCCCAGCTGCAGCGCATCGCCCGGGTGGAGGGCAAGGTGGTGGTGCTGGATCTGCGCAATGAGGAGATCATCCACGCCGGCAACCGCTTCATGATTTACGCCCTCTATCCCGAGGCCCAGATCAGCGTACACGTGGCCTGGGGCTTCCGCAAGCAGAACACCGCCGTGATGATCGGAAAATCCATTATCAACAAGGGCAGCAACGTGGATATCGGCGAACTGTGCCTGCGCTATGGCGGCGGCGGCCATCGCAACGCCGGCACCTGCCAATTGGAAAACGACACCGTGGATCAGCAGCTGCCCGATATCATCGCCGCGCTGAATGCCTGACAGTAAAACAAAAGGGGATCGCGCGCCCGCCCGAGGGGGAGTGCGCGCGGTCCCTTTTGATTTTTATGTGCAAAGGAGCCTTTTATGCCGCAGGAGAACGCCATGGGCACGGCGAAGGTCAGCCGCCTGGTGCTGACCACGGGCATCCCGCTGATGCTGAGCCTGCTGATCAATTCGCTGTATAATTTTGTGGATTCGGTATTCGTCTCCCGGGTGGCGGAGGACGCGCTCACCGCCCTGTCCCTGGCCGCGCCGGTGCAGGTGCTGGTATCGGCCCTGGGCCTGGGCAACGCCGTGGGCCTCAACGCCGCCATCTCCAAGGCCCTGGGGGAAAACCGCCCGGACAAGGTAAAAAAGACCGCCAGCGCCGCCATCTTCCTGGCCCTGTGCGCCTGGGTGCTGATCTCCATCGCCTGCCTGCTGGGCGTGCGCTGGTATTTTGACTGGCAGAGCGGCGGCAACGAAGCCATCGCCGCCTATGGCCGGGATTATCTGAGCATCTGCATGCTCTTCTCCCTGGGCCAGATGGGGCAATGGGTGTTCGATCGCTTTGTCATCGCCAGCGGCAAATCCCACCTGTTCCTGTTCACGCTGTCGGCGGCCTCCATCACCAACCTGATCCTGGATCCCATCTTTATCTTCACCTTCGGCCTGGGCACCAAGGGCGCGGCCATCGCCACGGTGATCGGCCAGTTCATGGGCCTCTTTGCCGGCATCTATATCAACCGCCGCTGGAACCGGGAGATCCCCTTCGCCTTCACCCTGCGGCCCGATGGTGAAAGCGTGCGCGCCATCCTGCGGGTAGGCATCCCCTCCACGCTGGTGCAGGTGCTCACCTCCTTCGTCACCGTGGTCATGAACTCCATCCTGCTGGTATTTTCCTCCACCGCCGTGGCGGTTTACGGGGTATGCAGCCGCATGATGGGCCTTTGCACCGTGGGGGTGCACGGCATCGATAACGGCCTGATCCCCATCGTGGCGTACAATTACGGCGCGCGCCGGCCGGAGCGGGTGCACGCCGCCCTGCGCTGGGCGCTGATCTATTCCGCCGCCTTCTATCTGATCTTCCTGGTGGCGCTGGAGGCGCTACCCCAGGCGGTGCTGCAGCTGTTCAACGCCTCGGACAACATGATGCTCATCGGCAAGCCCGCCGTGCGCCTGCTGGCCCTGGCCTGGCTGATCTCCATCCCCAACCTGGTGGTGGCCTCCGCCCTGCAGGGCCTTTCCCGCCCGGTCCCCAGCATGGTGCTGACCATGCTGCGCCAGGCCATCCTGCCCGTGCTGCTGGCCCTGACCCTGCGTTCTTTTGATTCCCTGCCGCTGATCTGGCTGGCCTTCGCCGCCGCCGAGGCCCTCTGCATCCCCCTGGCCTTGATCCTCTGGCGCCGCGGCAGCCGCGCCGCGCTGGGCTGAAGCGCGCTGGGCCGGGCACCTGCCAATCTGAATGCCGTTTTGCGGGATTCTTTCCCATGTGGTCATCAAAGGCATCTATGCTCGCCGGTGCCGGACCGCTATGCCGCGGCAGCCGCGTCGTGTTGGGCTGAAGCGCGCTGGGCCGGGCACCTGCCAATCTGAATGCCGCTTGCGGGCCTCTTTTCCATGCAGCCATCGAAGGCTTCTCTGCTTGCCGGTGCCGGACCGCTATGCCGCGGCAGCCGCGTCGCGTTGGGCTGAAGCGCGATTGGCAGGAGCAATCCCCACAGCCGGTTGCCCCTGCGCAGCCCGCCTTTCCCTGCATCCGCCGCGATCCGGCTCCGAAACCGCCCCGCCGCACGGCGTGATTCTCCCCTGTAAGACAAAAAACAATAAGACCTGAAAACAAAATAATAAAATTTGAAAAAAACCTCTTTACAAACTGCCGGTTTTGTGCTATTCGCCGATGGGGCATTAGCGCAGTTGGTAGCGCACAACACTGGCAGTGTTGGGGTCAGGAGTTCGAATCTCCTATGCTCCACCATCGAAAACCCTTGATTTATCAAGGGTTTTTTCTTGTTTTGGGACGTTTAGTACCATCGTTAGTACCATTATTGGATTTTAGACGGCTTTCGATTCGGCGACCAGAAACCGCTCGAAAGCTGTATTTTTATATTCCCGCTATTCAATATTGGCAGATCAGCTGCTCCAGCTGGTCGGCGGCTTGCTGCTTCATGTCCTCGTTGGAATGGCCGTATACATCCAGCGTGAAGGCAACCGTGGCATGTCCCAGGGCTTCAGAGAGCGTTTTGGGATCGACGTGGCTTTGCAGGGACAGGGTCGCGAA
>CADAHU010000063.1 GCA_902787835.1 uncultured Eubacteriales bacterium | reverse complement strand
CTGCTGCGCCGGATGGCTGAGCATGACCTTATCCTCTGGGAGCAGGATCTCGCGGGGAGCATGATGTTCAACAGCAGTCAACTGCCGGCAAACACGCTGCTGCGGGTGATCCGTGCGTCCCTGGGAGCCATGGAGGACCGGACCTGCATCCTGCCTCCGACGCTCGATGGTGACGAACGCCCCTACCTGATCCAGGGCAGATGGCTGTATGCAAGCGCAAACAGCAGACATCCTGAGGAGGCAGTGTACTTTCTCACTTGCTATGCTTCGGCAGAGGCAACGGCGCAGGACTGGTACGGAAACACCGGACAGTTGCTGGCGGACCGCAGCCTGTACCTGAACGATATCGGCTATGGCGGCATGATCCGGGATGACAACGAAGCCCGCTATAACGACGCATTGCCCCTGGCCAGGCCGGCTATCCGGATTTCCGTGGCCTGGGCGGAATCCACTGAGCTACTGCAGGCTATGTTGGACGGCAGTCTGACCCCGCAGGAATATGCGGAGATCGTGCAGTATCAGGCGGAAATGATGATGGGAGAGTGAACGCGATGCGCGATTCTCGCCCGCAACGAAGCGTTAGGGTTGCGGGTCTTATAAGCCTGCCCGGGTTTGTGATTTGGTATTTGCTGCCCCTGGGAATGACCCTGTGGTATGCGTTCACGGAGAGCGCGTTTGACCGGCGCTTTGCCGGGCTGAAAAACTTCAGCGAGGTTGTCGGGAACAAATGGTTCCGCCTCGGCAGTGAAAACCTTCTCCTAATGGGTGGATGCATGATGCTTGCCGGTATGCTGGCAGCCATGCTGCTGGCCCCTCTCCTGCTGCGCCATCAGAGATTGGCGGGGATCGGCGCGGCCATCCTTATCCTCCCGCTGCTGATCCCCTCCGTGTCGGTTGTCACCGTGTGGAAGATGCTCTTCGAAATACATTCCATTCTCAGGCCAACGGCCTCGCTTCTTGCGCTGATGACGCTTTTCCTGTGGAAGACTGCCGGAGCGTGCGCCATTCTGCTGTATACGGACCTTCGCCGGATTCCGCGGGAAATCCTGGACGCAGCCGCGCTGGACGGGGCAGGCGCCTTCCGGCAATATGTCTCGGTGCAGCTTCCGCTGATCGGCAAAACCGTGGTGCTATGCTCCATTCTGCTGGTGATGTTTCTGCTCCGGATCTACAAGGAGAGCTGGCTGCTCTTTGGCGACGCGCCAGGGAAGAAACTGTATCTGCTCCAGCACTTCATGAACCAGCAATTTAAGCTCCTTCGTTTTCAGAATGTCGCGGCTGCGGCTTCGATCCTGACTGCCGCGGCGCTGGCTCTCTACGCTGCGAGCCTGTTGATGCTGCACAAGAGGAGGCGCGGGCTGTGAGAAAAGTGACCGCAACGCTGCTGAGCATTGTACTGCTGATCTGGGCGCTTCCGATGGCCGCGCTGCTCACATCCTCGCTCATTCAGGGAGACTTGTCCTCTCTTCTTCGGGGAGAAGCCGCGCCGTCGCTGCAGCAGTACCGTACGCTGTTTGAAAACCGACAGCTGCTGATTCGCTTCCGCAATTCCGCCGTCATGACCGCCGGGATCCTGGCGCTGCAATTTCCGCTCTCCGTCCTGGGCGGCTTCTGGCTGGCACGCCGAAAAGGGAAGGCGCAGGCGATCATGGCGATTTGCATGGTTATCGCCATGCTTCTGCCATTTCAGAGCGTGATGGTGCCGGCGTTTCGGCTGAGCAAGTGGACGGGGCTTTACGATTCGCCATGGGCTGTCATTCTGCTGCAGGCGTTTTCGCCTCTGGGCACGCTGACCGTGTGGTTCTTCCTGCGTGCGATCCCGGAGGACAACTGGGAGGCGGCGCTGCTGGATACGTCCTCCCAGCTGAGGATCTTTCTGCGCGCGATTCTGCCCCAGCTGCAGCCTGCGCTCGCTGTCCTGGCCCTCCTCTGCTTTGCGGAGGCCTGGAATCTGGTGGAGCAGCCGCTGATTCTTCTGCAGGATGAGGGTCAGCTGCCGGCCTCTGTCTCGCTGAACGACCTGGAACTGAATGGGGCCGGGCCCTATGCGGGAGCTGTCGTGTACAGCCTGCCGATCCTCTTTCTCTATGCTGTCGTGGGCATAATTCTGAATCACAGTCAAGCCGATACGCAGATGTTATAGCATATAAGGGGTAACGCCTCATGTGCTGCTGCATACACAGCCATTAGTTGAATATCGCTTGGTACATGGATTTGAATACATTGCGAAACATCGCCCGCCATTCAAAGATCACGATGACCATGAACACTTAAGACCATAAGGATTTGAACAACATTGGACAACAGTTCAGTTGAATAGAAATTGAAACCCCCGGCTGTTCTAACAGTCGGGGGTCGAAAGCTCTTGTAAAATACGGTTTCTCAGCGCTTGCTGAACTGAGGCGCGCGACGGGCGGCCTTCAGACCATACTTCTTGCGCTCCTTCATACGAGGATCGCGGGTGAGGAAGCCGGCTTTCTTCAGATCGCCGCGCAGGTCGGGATTGGCCTTGCACAGGGCGCGGCTGATGCCATGACGGATGGCGCCGGCCTGGCCGGTGAAGCCGCCGCCGTTCACGTTGACCATGATGTCATAACCGGACACCTTGGTCAGCACGATGGGCTGACGGACGGTCATCTTGAGGGTTTCATAACCGAAGTAGTTGTCGATATCGCGGCCGTTGATGACGATCTTGCCATCGCCGGGAACGAGACGAACGCGGGCCACAGCGGACTTGCGGCGGCCAACAGCATTGAATTCATTAGCCATGAATGTTTACTCCTTCCGCCTTACTTGGTCAGCTCGCACACTTCGGGCTTCTGCGCGGCATGGGGATGCTCGGCGCCCGCGTACACGAACAGCTTCTTGGCCATCTGACGGCCCAGGGGGCCCTTGGGCAGCATGCCCTCAATGGCGTGACGCACAGCGAACTCAGGCTTTTCGGCCATCAGGTTGCGGTACTTGGTCTCCTTGAGGCCGCCCGCATAACCGCTGTGATGATAGTAAATTTTCTGATCCAGCTTTTTGCCGGTCAGGATCGCCTTATCGGCGTTAATGATGATCACATAGTCACCCGTATCCACATGGGGGGTGTAGATGGGCTTGGTCTTTCCGCGAAGGATGTTCGCGACCTGGGTGGCCAGGCGTCCAAGCACCATGCCGTCAGCATCAACGACATACCACTTGCGCTCTACGTTCTGCGCATTTGCCATAAAGGTTTTCAAGTGCAGTTCCTCCTTGACAAAATCAAAACAATTCTTTTCGGCTCCGCATGATGGTCAGCATGCTTTGCCATGTGTTCAATAGTTCCCGGGGCTAGCGGAGTCTATTGATGCACCGAATATGATACTAAAACCAGTAGGATTTGTCAATATCTTTTTTGCTTTTTTTATCAATTTTTTGCAGGAAAAGGCTTGCATGCCGTGTTATCTTATGCTATAATTGCACGGATAACGCACGCGGGCGGAATGCCGCTTGTGCCCTTTACTGGGTTGGCCGGCATTAATATCATCCCCCGCGGTGGAAAAACAAGGAGGAAAAACCATGGCTGTCATCTCTATGAAGCACCTTCTGGAAGCGGGCGTGCACTTCGGTCATCAGACCCGCCGCTGGAACCCGAAGATGGCTCAGTACATCTTCACCGAGCGCAACGGCATCTACATCATCGATCTGCAGAAGACCGTTAAGAAGATCGACGAAGCGTACATGTTCGTCCGCAACCTCTCTATGGAAGGCAAGACCATCCTGTTCGTGGGCACCAAGAAGCAGGCCCAGGAGAGCATCGAAAGCGAAGCCAAGCGCTGCAACATGTTCTATGTGAACAACCGCTGGCTGGGCGGCATGCTGACCAACTACAAGACCATCAAGACCCGCATCGAGCGGCTGAACCAGATCGACCGCATGGAGCAGAACGGCCAGTTCGATGTTCTGCCCAAGAAGGAAGTCATCAAGCTGCAGCATGAGCGCGAAAAGCTGCTGGCCAACCTGGGCGGCATCCGCGAAATGAAGGGCCTGCCCGGCGCGCTGTTCATCGTTGACCCCCGCAAGGAGCACATCGCCGTGGCCGAAGCCCGCGCCTTGGGTATCCCGATCGTGGCCATCGTGGACACCAACTGCGATCCTGACGAGATCGACTACGTCATCCCCGGCAACGACGACGCCATCCGCGCGGTCAAGCTGATCGCCGGCAAGCTGGCCGACGCCGTGATCGAAGGCAAGCAGGGCGCTCAGGACGGCGAAGAAGCCGCTCCCGCCGAAGCTGCCGACGCTGAGTAATCTTTCTTTCATTAATAATAACAGGAGGTACACCCCTTATGGCTGAAGTAACTGCTGCAATGGTCAAGGAGCTGCGCGAGCGCACCCAGGCCGGCATGATGGACTGCAAAAAGGCGCTGGTGGAAAGCAACGGCAACATGGAAGCCGCCGTTGAGTATCTGCGTGAAAAGGGACTGGCTGCCGCCAACAAGAAGAGCGGCCGCATCGCCGCTGAGGGCGCCGTTGATTCCTATATCCATATGGGCGGCAAGATCGGCGTGCTGGTTGAGATCAACTGCGAAACCGACTTTGTGGGCAAGACCGATACCTTTAAGAACCTGTGCCATGACGTGGCCATGCACATCGCTGCCGCCGCTCCCGAGTACGTGAGCAAGGACGAAATCCCTGCCGCCCGCATCGAGGAAGAGCGCCGCATCGCCCGCGAGCAGGTCATGAACGATGAAAAGAACAGCAAGAAGCCCGAAGCCATCATCGAGAAGATCGTGGAAGGCCGCATTGAGAAGTTCTGCAAGGAGATCTGCCTGCTGGATCAGCCCTTCGTAAAGAACCCCGACATCACCATCCAGCAGCTGCTGCAGGAAGCCACCCTGGCCACCGGCGAAAAGACCACCATCCGTCGTTTTGTCCGTTATCAGCTGGGCGAGGGCATCGAAAAGAAGCAGAGCGACCTGGCCGCCGAAATCGCCGAAATGACCGGCAAGAAGGCGTAATTACACCCAAGAAGGCGGACGCGAAAACGTCCGCCTTTTTCATATGTTCAGGAGGTCATTATGAAGCAATGCCGGCAATATCTGGCGCGGCCGCCAGTCCCAGGAGATGGACGCCGTAACCGCCGACCACATGGGCATGCTGGGCACGGTAATCAACTGCCTGTGCATGTGGGACGCCGTGGAGCGCGCCGGCGCCAAGGCCGTAGTGTTCTCCGCCATCGATATGCCCCGGGTCTGCGAGCCCTATAACGTGCAGAGCGCCCGCCAGGCCATGGCAGAAGGCAAAGTGGTATTCTTTGCCGGCGGCAGCGGCAATCCCTTTTTTACCACCGATACGGCCGTGGTGCTGCGCGCAGCCGAAATGCAGGCCGACGCCCTGCTGCTGGCCAAGAACATTGACGGCGTATATGACGATGACCCGCGGAAGAACCCCAACGCCAAGCTGATCCCCGATATCAGCTATGACGAGGCGCTGGAGCGCAGGCTCAAGGTCATGGACACTGCCGCCTTTGCCATGCTGACCGAGCAGGCCATCCCCGCCGTGCGCGTTTTCGGTCTGGCCAAGCCAGAGGATATCCTGCGGGTGCTGGATGGCGATACCTGCGGCACCGTGCTGCATCCCTGAGGCGCGCCATGGAAAAAGAACGAATTGCCCGCGTAGCGGAACGCCTGAAAGCCATGGAGCTATATCAAACGCTGATCTCCTCCCCCGCTTCCCTGTTCTACCTGACCGGCAAGTGGATCTTTCCCGGCGAGCGCATGGTGGCGCTGTATCTGAATGATCTGGGCGAAGTGACGCTTTTCGCCAACCGGCTGTTCGCGCTGCGCGGCACGTTGGATATTCCTCTGGTGGAATATGACGATACAGAGGATTGCATCGCCCTTCTGGCTGAGCGTCTCATGCCCGGCGAGATCGGAATTGACAAGGACTGGCCCAGCCGCTTCACCATCCGACTGATGGAAGCGCGCAGCGATCTCACGCCGGTGATCGGCTCCCCCTGCATCGATCAGACCCGCCTTTATAAGGACGAAAAAGAATTGAAGCTGATGCGGGAAAGCTCCCTGAAAAACGACGCCAGCATCCAGCAGACCATCTCCCTGATCCGCGCCGGGATGAAGGAATCCCAGCTGGCGGATATCTATCTGCGTCAGTCCGCCGCCCAGGGCTCCAGCGGGCCCAGCTTTGAGCCGCTGGTCTGCTTTGGCGCCAACTGCGCCGAGCCCCATCATGTTACAGATCAAACCCTGCTTCGCGAAGGGGACGCCGTGATCATCGACGTTGGCCTGACCTGGCAGAGCTACTGCAGCGATATGACGCGCACGGTTTTCTTCGGCAAGGCCAGCGATGAACAGAAGCGTGTATATGACATCGTAAAGGCTGCCAACGCGGCGGGCCGCGCCGCCGTGCATCCCGGCGTTCCCATGAAGGAGATCGACCGTGCCGCCCGCAAGGTGATCGAAGACGCCGGCTACGGCAAATACTTTATCCACCGCACCGGACACGGCATCGGCCTGGAGGTACACGAATTTCCCGATGTGAGCGCGTCCAGCGAGGCCATCGCCAGGCCCGGCATGTGCTTCTCCGTGGAGCCCGGCATCTACCTGCCCGGCAAATTCGGCGTACGCGTGGAGGATCTGGTAGCCGTTACCGAGGACGGCTGCGAGACGCTGAACCACGCTCCGCGCGATCTTATGGAGATCCTCTGATCCGCCCATCCCCTGCGCAGTCCCGCATCCGGGCTGCGCATTTTTATTTTTTGAAAGCTGCAAAAAAATTTACGCTTCGGTGTCTGTATAGGTGAAGGAGGTGATCAGCCGATGGATTGTTGCAAGGGCCCTGACAATCCGGAAACCAATGAGGAGAGAATCACCCGCCTGGTTAATACCTACCAGCTTTCGCTGAAGCGCATGTGCTGCATCTGGCTTCGGGACGCTTCCCTGGCCGAGGACGCCGTACAGGAAGCCTTTATCAAAGCCTATAAAGCGCTGCCCGATTTTCGGGGAGAATGCAGCGAAAGGACCTGGCTGATGCGCATTACCCTGAATGTATGCCGGAATATGAAACGCGGCGGCTGGTTCAGGCACGTGGATCGCGGCGTGGATATCGATCATCTGCCCGAGGCAAGCGCGCCCTTTGCGGAAAGGGATGATACGATCATCCAAGCCATAGCCGCCCTGCCGCTCAAATATCGGGAGCTGTTGCTGCTCTATTACTTTCAGGATATGAAATTGGGTGAAATCTCCGAGACGCTGAACATCTCCGTATCCACTGTTTCCAGGCGGCTGGAAGCCGCAAGACAGCAGCTGCGCCGTCAGCTTGAAAGGGAGTGAAGCGCATGACAGATGAAAAGCTCCGCCAGGAAATCCACGATGCCGTGGATCGCAGGCTATCCGGCATGCGGGAGGATCCCTGGCTGGCCGCGCGGGTGATCGAGGCATCGAAAGGAGATAAACCCGTGAAAAAGAAAATATCCACATCCTTCGCGCTGATCCTGACCATTATCCTGATCGTATCCATGGCCCTCGCCGCCGGGCTGGGCGTATTTGGCAGAATAGCGGATCAATATGACCCCACCACAAAAGACCGGCTTTCCGGGCTGGAATCCGTGTCTACCCAGATCGGGACCACCGCCGCCACCGGGGATGGCATCACCGTGCAGATTGAACAATGCTACTATGAAGGGGACCGCATCTTCATGTCCTACCGGCTCAGCGGCAATCTGTATCAGGCCGCGCTCCATGAAGGCCAAGCGCCGGAAAAATCCTGGGATTGGGAGGAAAAGGATATGATCTGCGCCGAAAGCCTCACATCCGATCATCCCCAGGCCCGGGAAACCCTCGCCTATCTGGATGGCACTGCGCCCCGCTGGGCAGAGGAAAACGAAGCTTTTCTGGGCGACGGATTGCTGCTGGCCGACGGGACCTATCTGGATATCATCGGCGGGGATACCCTTTGGCAGGAGGATGGCAGCGTAATCGGCTGGAAGGAATGCATGATCCCACAGGATCGGCAGGCCGAAACGCTGGAGATAAAGGCCGTGCTGTACCGCATAAACAATGTGAAGGCGCAGGATGAAGCCGGTTTCCACAGCGCAACTACCCGGGGCGAGCAAACCGACATCCTCTTTACCGTCCGGCGCGGCAGCGATCCGCAGCCCCTGAGCGGAACCTTTGCCAATGATATCTACCAGACTGCCGCGGACTTTACCATCGGGCAAATCGATATGAAGGGCACCATCCGCATGCATTGTCCCGCGGAATGGGTTGCCGCCCACGACGATTGGGAATACCACAGCAATGATGATCTGATCGAAACCTACGCGCTGTACTGCGGCGATCAGCTGATTTCCGATCGGGGAACGGAAAGTGAATCATACGAAAAAGAAAATAACGTTGTCCTCTTCGGTCAGCTTTACACCTGTCCCGAAAGCCTGGAAGGGCTGAAGCTGGTGCCAATCTATACCAAGAGCGGCGCGCACATGGAGGAGGCCATCCCGCTGCAGCGCCCCATAAACCAATGATCCCATTAAAAAAGCCGCCCAATCCGGGCGGTTTATGAGTTTATTTACTTTGTTCAACAAATTGCTCCATCACATATCCTTCCAGATCGCCGATCCGCACCTTGTACCATCCCTCGGGCTGGTTTTCCAGGGCGATCAGCTGCTGTCCGTAATACAGCTGGCGTAGGACGTCGGAATCCGTGCTGGGCATGCTGCGCAGGTTCAGATAGCTGTTTACGCCGATCTGGTTTACGGTCAATACATATCCTTCCTCTCCCGGCTGCTCCAGCAGCGGGATCAGGGTGGGCCGCGGCGTCGGGGTGGCCGCGGGGCCGGGCGTGGTCAGGTATTCCGCCGCAATGGCCGGCGGCAGCTTGACGGAGGTATCGATTTTGCGCAGCTCCATGCCAGGGTAATAGAAGCGCAGGATCTTTTCATAATCCCATTCGTATTTTCCCGCCTGCCATTGGGCGCCGCGCTGGCTCATGCCCACGCCGTGTCCATAGCGCCTGGCGGCAATGACAAAAACATCCGCCGTTTCCTCCACCGTGATGATCTCATTCATAGAGGAATTGATGGAAAGCCCCAGCATTGATTTTGCCATGGGGAACAGCGTCATTTCCACCACGATGGGTTCCGGCACGGGCACGAAGGCCGCGGGCTGCGGCGCAGGGGTGGCCGTGGGCTCCGGCGACGCGCTGGTGGGCACCGCCGTCTGCAGCTCCGGTGCGATCTGGAACATGCTTACGTCCTCGTCATCCTTCGCGGCCTGCGTAATTGCACGCCGCGCCTGGGCGCACACCGTCAGGCGCAGCATCGTCATCACCAGCGAATCCGCTCCGTACTTCGGCGTATGCACCTCCGCGCCTTCCAGGGAGTCAATCCTGATATCCTCCGCATTCCCGGTATAGCCCATGGAGAGCAGAGGCTCCGCCATCAGCATTTTCAGGGCGTCGGTGAACGCCTGGCTGTATACCAGCCCGTCCTTCGGATGTTTGGAAAGGGAAGCCTTTTTTACGATGCTCTCCGGGTTTTCCACATCGTATGGATCCTCATGGCGGGTGATATAATCCCCGTCGCTCTTCCCCCACACATACTGCGGCAGCTCCACCTGTCCGCCGTTGCTGGCGGTATAATAGCAATTGGCCAGCGCGCCGTTAAAGTAGCCGCAAACCCCTTCCGTCTGGGCTACTGCCAACACTGCCTGCTTATTGGCGGCGCTGTATCCCCTGAACACCTGATCATTGGTATTGTCCACCAGATCATAATCACCGGGAGAGCCCGCCTTCCGCAGGGCATAGGTGCGGGCGGCCACCGCCTGGGCCTTCAGCGCCTCCAAGGGAAAGGAATCGCTCATCTCATAGGGCACCACGCCCAGCAGGTATTCCTCCACCGGAATATGCAGTACCGGCGTCAGGGTATGCCCATCGGTCGTAATATGCAGATCGCCGCAATACAGCGCGTAATCGCCGTTCAGCCGCAGACCGTTTTCCTTTCCTTCCTCGGTCTGATGGCGAACAAGGACGATCTCGCGATCAGCGCTCAGCGCCATTCCCTCATAATAAACGATAATCTTGCCGGAAGCGCAGGAAATGAGCAGCTTCGCGCCGCGCTGAAAGGAAAGATCGCCCAGGGAATAGCAGCCGTCCAGCGCCGCCGTCAGCCGATCGGTCAGGTTCAGCTTCGTCAGCAGAACGCGGACCAAGCCCTGCTCCGCCCGGGCGGACAGCGGGATCCAGAACAATCCGAAGACCAGAACCGCCGCGCACAGGATCGCCAGGGCAGCTCTTCCCTTTTTACCGCTCACTGTTTCCTCCCTTTCACAGGGCGTGCAGCAGATTGAAATCCCGGATGGTGTCGCAGCACGCCCAGTACATAGCATATTGGCAATGGGTTCCGATCATGCAGCCGGCGTCGTTCTTTTCCACAGAATAGACGGCGCTGTCCGCAATGATCTCCCGCACGATTGGGGAAATCCGGGCATCCAGCGTTTCGCTGTAGGAATCCAGCACCAGCACCTGCTTTTCGCCATTCTGAATTCTGGCATCCAGCAGCGATACGATATGCCCCACCCGAAGGTTGCAGAGCGCTATTCCACGATGGCCGGAAAGATGCGCCCACAGCGTAACCAGATCGTTGCGCAGCCCGTCCATTTCATACCGAAAGCCGTATTCCGCGGCCAGTCCACTTTTCTGCATGGCCGCCAGCAACGCCGGACGGTCGGTGCCGTCGTCGCCGCGCCCGCCGTTCGCCATGGAAAAATCCGCCAGAGCGTCCGGATCAAACTCCTTGCCCGTAAGCCATTGGCCGCAGTGGCAAACAGAAAATACGCCGCAGCCGGCGCTGGATAAGGTGGCCTTCTGCGGCGTCACATAATCATAGGGATGGGACCATAACCTGCATCGCTGATTGAGCCCGGTTATATGTTTTCCATGATAGTTAAAATATATACGCTTTTCAGTTTCCATCATATTCCTCCGTCATATCCCGTTTCCAGCCCATGGCAATGCCCACAAACGGCTGCGCGATGCGGAAGGACAAATCTTCAAAGCCAGCCGCTTCCATGGCGGCAAGCAGGTGTTTTGGCTTCACCCTGTCCTCCATGCCGGCAATGCCCATCAGCTCGCCGGCCTTGCAAAGGATTTCCGGCGCACCCTGCAGCGCCACCAGCATTTGTCCGTTGGGCTTGAGCACCCGCAGCGCTTCCCTCAAAAACGCGGGGTCATGCTCCGCCTCGCCTTTTTTCATCTGATAAAATACAACATCGAAGCAGCCGTCACGCCAGGGAATATCCTCCTTACGGGCGCAGAAGATCTCCGCGCCCGGCTCGTTTTCCTGCAGGCAGCGCGCCGTTTCCACGTCCTCCGCGATCCCGCAGGCGCGCAGGCTGAATTGCTGGCTCAGGACATGCAGCAGCCGCGTATCCCGGCAATGCAGATCCAGGATCGCGTTGTAATCATCCACAATTGCCCATTGTGATAAAGCCTTCTGCGCTCCATACAGCTTGAGCCCATACCCAATCCCCAATGTGCGCAGCCAGCTTCTCTCCTGTGCCTTTTCCAGCATGTTATCACCCCGACAAAAAATCACCTTGCGGTTGCAAGATGATTATAACATACTTTGGAAATAATTGCACTACATTTTGTAATAATTTTTTAATAAAATTTTCTATTTTTTCATATTTTTCAGCACATACTGCGCATGCTCGGAAAGGGCAGGCGAGGGACTTTGGGCCAGCTGCTGGATTTGCTCCCGGTATTTTTCCGGATCATGATTCCCCGCAGCCAGCACAGCCTGGGCCAGGATACGGTTCCGATTGGCGTAATTCCTGCCGTACAGCGCGGCAAACCGCTCCAGCGTATCCCCCGTGCATTCCAGCAGCTCCTCCAGGGTGAAAGCATCTTCCGCCGTCCGGTATTTTTCGATCTCCGTATTGGCGGGGCACACCCGCTGGCAGATATCGCAGCCCAGAACGCCGCGCGTCCCGGCATCGCTGCCCACAAGCCCCCGCATCTCCTCCGGCATGGGCTTGCCGCTCATCATATGGAAGCGGATACAGCGTTCCTTTACAAAGCCATCCGCCGTGATCGCCTTCGTCGGGCAGGCTGCCGCGCACCTACCGCAATCGCCGCAGGGCAACTCGCCCTTGGGATACGGCGCGGCAAGCTCCGTATCAACGGGCTCGGAAAGCCCCAGCAGCTCCATGCAAAAGCGGGATCCGATGCCCGGCAGATAATTGAGCGTATTTTTGCCCGTGCCAAAGGAAGGATGCCGGCGGCACATGGGCTTAAGCTTCAAATTGCTGCACCGCTCCGCCCGGATGCCGCATTCCGCGGCGATCCGATCCGCCATTTCCTTTGCCGCATGATATGCAGCGTTGCTGGCCGAATAAAAATGATCCATGAGCCTGCCGCCCGGCAGATAGGGCCGGATCAGCAGCACCAGGGCGCGCACCCAATCCTCAGCATGATCCTCCGCCTGGGGCGCAAAGCAATATGCCGCAGAGAATCCAAACTCTGCGGCATAGGATTGGATCGTTTTTTCCGCAATCCCGCTCAATTTATTTAGTGCCGAACAGGCGGTCGCCCGCGTCGCCCAGTCCGGGAATGATGTAGCCGTGATCGTTCAGCTTTTCATCCATGGCGGCCACGTAGATATTTACATCGGGATGATCGCGCTGGATGCGCGCCACGCCCTCGGGGGCGGCGATCAGGTTGACCAGGCGGATGTTATGGCAGCCGCGGTCCTTTATGAACTGAATGGCCGCGGAGGCGCTGCCGCCGGTGGCCAGCATGGGATCGACCACAAACAGCTCGCGCTGCTCAGCATCCACGGGCAGCTTGCAATAGTATTCCACAGGCTCCAGGGTTTCCGGATCGCGGTACAGGCCGATATGGCCGATTTTTGCGTTGGGGATCAGATTGGTGATGCCGTCCACCATGCCCAGGCCGGCGCGCAGGATGGGAATGATGCCGATGGGCTTGCCGGCCAGCATCTTAACGGTGGTCTTGCAGATCGGGGTTTCGATCTCCACGTCCTCGGTGGGCAAATCGCGGGCAACCTCGTACACCATCAGCATGGCGATTTCGTCCAGCAGCTCACGGAACTGCTTGTTGCCGGTATTTTTATCGCGCATGATGCTCAGCTTGTGCTGGATCAGGGGATGATCAAAAACATGTACCTTGCTCATAATTTCCCTCCGTAATCGTAATTGATAATCACCTTATCTATTATACGGGAATTGGGGCGTTCGGGCAAGACTTTTTTCAGTTCTTTTTTAATTTGTCCTTTTATGGATAAGCTCGGCTCAGCCCTCCGCCGATCTGCGGTAGCGTTCATCCCAGTCGGCGTTGATCTTCTCCATGATCCGCAGCAGCTCCGCCTTTTCCCGCTGATCCAGGCAGGCAAACATCTCCCGGTGCCGCTGTCTGCGCTGGGCAATGGCGGTGCGGGCTTCCATTTCTCCCCGCTGTGTCAGCGATACATCCGACGTGCGCTGATCCAGGCGATTGGGCGCACGGGTGATCAGCCCCATGCCCTCCATCTTGGCCAGCACATCGCTGGCGGAGCCGGGCTGGATGCGCAGCCGCTCGGTCAGCTCCTTCTGCGGGATCGTGCCGGTGCTCTGCAATACGATCAGCACCCGTTTCCAGCTGCCCTTTCCCTCATAGAGCGCGCGCATGGTGCAATGGATGTTCCGCAGATTGAGCACCAGCTTTTCCTCGGTTTCCGCGGCGCAGTAATACCGCTGCGCTCCCTCGCTGTCAAAAACCTTTTTCCGTCCAGGCATCGGCATGCTCCTTTACTCAAACTGCGACCGGTAAAGCCGGTAATAGAAGCCCTTTTTTCCCATCAGCGCAGTATGGGTGCCCTGCTCCACCACGTCGCCGTCGTTCAGCACCAGGATCAGATCTGCATGCTGGATGGTGGACAGGCGATGGGCGATGACAAAGCAGGTTTTGCCCTCCATCAGCTTGCGCATGGCCTGCTGGATCTCCCGCTCGGTGGAGGTATCCACATTGGAGGTGGCCTCGTCCAGGATCAGCATGCGCGCATCGTACAGCATGGCCCGAGCGATGGTCAGCAGCTGCTTTTGCCCCTTGGAGATGTTGCCGCCGTCCTCGCTGATCACCGTCTGATATTCCTGGGGCAGACGCATAATAAAGGGATGGATATGGGCCATCTTGGCGGCCTCCACCACCTCCTCCATGGTGGCGTCCTCCCGGCCATAGGCGATATTCTCAAATATGGTGCCCTTAAACACCCAGGTATCCTGCAGCACCATGGCATAGGCGCGGCGCACGCTCCGGCGGGTACAATCGCGGATATCCTTTTGATCCACCAGCACAGCGCCGCTATCCACATCGTAAAAGCGCATGAGCAGATTGATAATGGTGGTTTTTCCCGCGCCGGTGGGCCCCACGATGGCCACCAGCTTGCCCGCGTCGGCCTGCAGGCTCAGATCATGAATGATGGTCTTTGCCTGATCATAGCCGAAGGCCACATGCTGAAGCTTTACATCGCCGCGCACATCCCGCAGCGCTTCGGCGTCCCGCGCGTCCGCCAGCTCCTCCTCTTCATCCAGCAGAGCAAACACGCGCTCCGCCGCCGCCAGGGCGGAGAACAGCTCGTTTATGATGTTGGCGATCTCGTTGATGGGGCCGGAAAATTTGCGGGAATACAGCACAAAGGAGGAGATGGAACCCAGGGAGATCCGTCCGCCCATAAACAGGATGGAGCCCAGCAGGGCGATCAGCGACAGGGTGATATTGTTGATGGAGCCCATGGTAGGGCCAATGGTCACGCCGTAGCGGTCAGCGTCATAGTAAGCGTCCGCCGCGTTGGTGTTGATCCGGTCAAAGTTCTCCTCCACCTGATCCTCATAGGCATAGGCCTGGATGGTTTTCTGGCCGGAGAGCATCTCCTCCACAAAGCCGTTCATGATGCCATAGTTTTTGGAGCGCTTTACAAACCGCGGCTGGGTGATCTTTCGCATATGGGAGGTATAGATCACCGCCGCAGGAACGCTGAACAGCGCCACCGCCGACAGCGGCAGCGATATGGAGATCATCATGACCACCGATCCCACCACGGTGACCGTGCTGGTCAGGATGGATACCACGTCGGTGGCCATACAGGTGGAAATCACATCGATATCATAGCTGACGCGGCTGATGATATCGCCGGCCTGATTGCGGTCAAAATAGCCCACAGGCAGGCGCATCAGCTTATCAAACACATTCTGCCGCATATGCTTGGCAGCGCGTTTGGATACGTTCATCATGATGGCATGGATGGAGACGGTCAAAAGCGACGAGGCCACATAGCAGATCAGCATGCGGGAGGCGTAATACCATACCCGATCAAAATTGACCTGTCCCTTGCCCGCCGCCGCCTCGTTGATGGCGGAGCCCGCCAGGTTGGGCCCCCACAGGGAGAGCAGATTGGATATCACGCAAAGCACCGCCACCAGCAGGATCAACAGCTTGAACGGGCCCAGGAAATTGAGCAGCCGCCGCAGCGTGCCGCGGGAATCCTTGGGCTTATACATGATTGCATCCCGGCGCGCCATTCAGTCCACCTCCCCCATCTGCGTATCATAGATCTCGCGATAGACCGGACAACTGTCCAGCAGCTCCTCATGGGTGCCGTATCCGATCATCCGTCCTTCATCGATCACCAGGATATGATCCAGGGACAGGATGGAGGATATGCGTTGGGCAATAACAATGGTGGTGGCCTTCTGGTGGTTTTGCCGTATCGCCTTGCGCAGGGCGGCGTCCGTCCGGTAATCCAGGGCGGAGGAGGAATCATCCAGCACCAGGATCTCCGGTGCGGCGGCCAGGGCGCGGGCGATATAGAGGCGCTGCTTCTGCCCGCCGGAAAAATTGGCCCCATGGATCACCGCCCGATGATCGTAGCCGTCCTCGTATCCCTCCACAAAGCCGGCGGCCATGGCGTCCGCCGCGGCGGCGCGCATGCCATTCTCGTTTACGCTGCGGCCAAATACGATATTCTCCCGGATGGTATCGGCAAAGATCACGTCGTTCTGGAATACCGTGCCGAAGCGCCGGCGCAGCTCATCCAGATCATAGGTGCGCACGTCCCTTCCATCCACAAACACGTGGCCTTCCTGGGGATCATAAAAGCGCATCAGCAGATTGATGATGCTGGTTTTGCCTGCGCCGGTGGCCCCGATGATACCAAGCGAACCGCCCCTGGGAAGGACAAAGCTGATATCCTCCAAGCACTTTTGCCGTTTTGCGCCGGCAAAGTTCCGGGCGTCCTCCGCCACGTTTTCCTCCCCCGCGGCATAGCTGAAGGATACGTGATCAAACACGATAAATCCATCGCCGGGAGCCTTCGCCGCCTGATCCTCCGGGATAGGCAGGAGCACAGGCTCGGTATCAACCACCTCGGCAATGCGCTTGGCCGAAGCGTTGGCCTTGGAGAGCATCATAAAGATACGGTTAAGGCCCATCACGCCCATGAGGATCATATTAAAGTAAGTCAAAAAGGCCAGGATTACGCCCGGC
>CADAHU010000062.1 GCA_902787835.1 uncultured Eubacteriales bacterium | reverse complement strand
GATACGGTGGATGCCATCGGCCGCGCCTATCCGGACAAGCTGGCCATGCTGCATATCGCCGAGGATATGACCGAGCGCCGCTTCACCTTTGGCGAGATCAAGCGCGCCAGCGGCCAGACCGCAAACTATTTCAAATCCCTGGGCATCAAGCGCGGCGACCGGGTCATGCTGGTGCTGCGCCGGCACTATCAGTTCTGGTTCAGCATGCTGGCGCTGCATAAGATCGGCGCGGTGCCCATCCCGGCCACCGATCAGCTGCTGGTGCACGATTACGAGTACCGCTTCCAGGCCGCCGGCGTATCGGCCATCGTATGCACTGCCAAGGGCCGCGCCGCCGAATATGTGGACGAGGCCATGAAGACCTGCCCCACCCTCAAGACCCGGGTGCTGGTGGGCGGACCGCGGGACGGCTGGCGCGATTTTGACAGCGAGTACAGCATGTTCAGCAGCCACTTTGACCGCAAGGAGGACGCGCCCTGCGGCGATGATACCGCGCTGATGTTCTTTACCAGCGGCACCACCGGCTATCCCAAGATCGCCGAGCATTCCTATAAATATGCCCTGGGCCATTATATGACCGCCCGCTATTGGCATCAGTGCGACCGGGATGGATTGCACCTGACGATTTCTGATACCGGCTGGGGCAAGGCGCTGTGGGGCAAATTCTACGGACAGTGGATGTGCGAGGGCGCGGTGTTCGTCTACGATTTCGACCGTTTTGACGCCCATGCCATCCTGCCCATGTTTGAAAAGTACCATATCACCACCTTCTGCGCGCCGCCCACCATGCTGCGCCTGCTGATCCGCGAGGATCTTTCCCATTACGATCTGACCAGCATCACCAACATCACCACGGCGGGCGAGGCGCTGAACCCCGAGGTGCACCGCATCTTCCGGGAGAACACCGGCCTTTCCATCATGGAGGGCTTCGGCCAGACAGAAACCACCCTGAGCGTGGCCACCTTCGCGGGCATGAAGCCCCGGCCCGGCGCCATGGGCAAGCCCAGCCCGCTGTACGATGTGGACGTGGTGGATGAAAACGGCAACTCCGTGGACGTGGGCGAGACCGGCGAGATCGTCATCCATACCGAGAACGGCGCGCCCTGCGGCCTGTTCAAGGGCTACTACAACGATCCGGAGCATACCGCCCAGGCCTGGCACGACGGCATGTACCATACCGGCGATACCGCCTGGCGGGATGAGGACGGATACCTGTGGTATGTGGGCCGCGTGGACGATGTGATCAAGAGCAGCGGCTACCGCATCGGGCCCTTCGAGATCGAGAACGTCATCATGGAATTGCCCTATGTGCTGGAGTGCGGCGTAAACGCCGTGCCCGATCCGGTGCGCGGCCAGGTGGTCAAGGCCAGCATCGTGCTGACAAAGGGCACCGTGGGCACCGAGGAGCTTAAAAAGGAGATCCAGACCTACGTCAAGACCCATACCGCGCCCTACAAATATCCCCGCGTGGTGGTATTCAGGGACAGCCTGCCCAAGACCATCAGCGGCAAGATCCAGCGTAACCTGCTGTAACGGGAGGAAGCCATGGTTATCCAGGATATCTGGTTTGATTTGAAGGATGGCCGCAGGGCTCTGCTGCGCTCGCCCCGGGAGGAGGATATCCCCGGCACCCTGGACTACCTGGTGCAATCCGCCGGAGAGACCGAATTCATCCTGCGCTATCCCGAGGAGTGCGGCAGATACACCTATGATGGAGAGAAGGCGTTCTTTGAGCGGAAAAACGCCTCTCCCACCGAGGCCATGCTGATGTGCCTGGTGGAGGGCAAGGTGGTGGGCAATTGCGATATCGCGGTGCTGCCGCATATAAAAGCCCGCCACCGCGCCACGGTGGCCATCGCCCTGCTCAGGGATTACTGGAATCTGGGCATCGGCACCCGCATGTTTATGGAGCTGAACCGCATTGCGGAGGGCTTCCCGCAGGTGACGCAGATGGAATTGGAGTTCATCGAAGGCAACGACCGGGCGCGGCGGCTGTACGAAAAATCAGGCTTCCGCATCGCGGGCGTCCATCCCAACGCCTTCCGCTTCAAGGATGGATCCATGCATAACGAATACCTGATGATCCGGGAAATAAAGCGATGACGCTTTAAAGTACAAAAGAAAAACAGCATTTCTTTGGGACACGTGGTATAATCCACTGTAAAGACTGTGACGAAGAGGGCGCAGGCAAGCTGTTCACGCAGAGAGGCGGCGGAGGGTGCAAGCCGTTTGGACAGGCCGGGCGCACGTAGCTTCCGAGTCGAAGGGAAGAAAGGTCCCGGGGAGATCCCCGGTGGCTGAGTAGACCCCTTCCGTATGGCCGCGTAAAGGCATAACGCTTAATAGAGCGTGAGTGGCGCCATGGCGCAATTTGAGTGGTACCGCGGGAAGCAATCTCCCGTCTCAAAGAAACTTCATTCTTTGGGACGGTTTTTTTGTACCGTCCCAGGAGAGGAGCCAAGCATGGCAGAAATTACCGGCCTCGATCTGACGATCCAGGAAATGGCGGCCCGTATCCGCGAGCTGAGACTGGTGGAGGGCCTGAGCCCCGCCCAAATGGCGCAGAAGACCGGCGTTACCGCCGCGGAATACCTGGCCTGCGAGTCGGGCGAGCACGATTTGAACTTCGCCTTCCTCTATCGCTGCGCCCTGGCCTTCGGCGTGGACGTTACCGATCTGATCGAGGGCAGCAGCCCCACGCTGAGCACCTACGATCTGACCCGCGCGGGGGAGGGGCAGCGCATCGAGAAGGCCCACGGCATGACCTATTACAACATGGCCTCCGCCTTCAAGGACCGCATCGCCAACCCGCTGTATACCGTGGCGGAATACGATGAGGCCGCCCAGCGCCAGGATATCCCGCTGACCACCCATGAGGGCCAGGAATTTGACCTGGTGATCAGCGGCCATCTGAAGGTGCAGGTGGGCACCCACAGCGAGGTGCTGGGCCCGGGCGATACCATCTATTATGATTCCGGCACGCCCCATGGCATGATCGCCGTGGGCGGGGAACGGTGCGAGTTTTACGCCGTGGTGCTCAACCCCATGGAGTATATTGCCCATCGCGGCGGGCAGGCGCCTGAGCTGCAGGGCCAGCGCACCGCCGACGACAAGCACCGCGTGTATGAGAACTTCATAGAGCCGGTGGAGGACGAGCACGGCGCGCTGAAGGCCATCAGCTATAAGAACGACGATCATTTCAACTTTGCCTTCGACGTGGTGGATGAGATCTCCTATAAGGATCCGGAAAAGCTGGCCTTCCTCCATGTGGCGCAGGATGGCACCGAGCGCCGCTTCACCTTTACCGACGTGCGGCATGAGAGCAGCCGCGCGGCCAACTATTTCAAATCCATCGGCATCAAAAAGGGCGACAAGGTGATGCTGATCCTCAAGCGCCATTACCAGTTCTGGTTCATCATCAACGCCCTGCACAAGCTGGGCGCCGTGGTCATCCTGGCGCCCAATCAGCTGCTGGAAAAGGATATTGCCTACCGCCTCAAGGCTGCCGGCGTGGCCGCCATGATGTGCACCGCCGACGGCGCGGTCACCGAGGAGGCCGACAAGGCCATCGCCCAGTACGGCGAGCCGGTGACCCGGGTGATCGTCAACGGCACCAAGGAGGGCTGGCACGCCTTCGACGAGGAATACAAGGTGTTCTCCAGCCACTTCCCGCGGCCCGCGGATGCGGCCTGCGGCGATGATAACATGCTGATGTTCTTTACGTCGGGCACCAGCGGCTATCCCAAGATCGCCGTGCACACCTTCAAGTATCCATTGGGCCATTTTGTCACCGCCCATTACTGGCATCAGGTGGATCCCAACGGCCTGCACTTCTCCATATCGGATACCGGCTGGGCCAAATCCATGTGGGGCAAGCTCTACGGCCAATGGCTGTGCGAGGCGCCGCTGTTTATCTACGATTTTGATCGTTTCCACGCCGATCAGATTTTGCCCATGTTCGGCAAATACCACATCACCACCTTCTGCGCGCCGCCCACCATGCTGCGCATGATGATCCGCGAGGATATCATGAAGTATGACCTCTCCAGCGTAAAGCACATGACCACGGCGGGCGAGGCGCTGAATCCCGAGGTGTTCCGCAAGTTCCAGGAGGCCACCGGCCTTTCCATCATGGAGGGCTTCGGCCAGAGCGAGGGCACCGTGCTGGTGGGCAATACCGTGGGAATGACGCCAAAGCTGGGCTCCATGGGCAAGCCTGTGGCCAGCTACGATATCGATATCTTTGATCCGGACGGCCATCCCGTGCCGGTGGGCGTATCGGGCGAGATCTGCATCCGCATGGACCACGGCCATCCCAACGGCCTGGTCAAGGAGTATTACCGCGATCCGGAAAACACCGCCGCCGCCTTCCGCAACGGATTGTACCATACCGGTGACGTGGCCTATAAGGATGAGGACGGCTACTACTGGTACGTCAGCCGCATCGATGATGTGATCAAGAGCAGCGGCTACCGCATCGGGCCCTTCGAGATCGAAAACGTCATCATGGAACTGCCCTACGTGCTGGAGTGCGGCGTATCGCCGGAGCCCGATCCCGTGCGCGGCCAGGTGGTCAAGGCCAGCATCGTGCTGACCCGCGGCACCGAGCCCACCGAGGAGCTCAAAAAGGAGATCCAGAACTACGTAAAGACCCACACCGCGCCCTACAAATATCCGCGCATCGTGGTGTTCCGCGACAGCCTGCCCAAGACCACCAGCGGCAAGATCCAGCGCAATAAGCTGTAAGGGGGACGGGCATGGAGGCAAAGCGCGTTACCCTGTTTGCCGGACATTACGGCAGCGGCAAAACCAATATCGCCGTCAACTTTTCCCTCTGGCTGGCCAGGCAGGGCAAACGGACGGCCATCGGCGATCTGGATATCGTCAATCCCTATTACCGGGCCAAGGACAGCCAGCGGGAGCTGGAGGCCGCGGGGGTGCGGGTCATCGCCTCGGCCTACGCCAACAGCAATGTGGATGTGCCCGCCCTGCCCCAGGAGATGTATGCCCTCACCGAAAACCTGGACACCTATGCGGTGCTGGATATCGGCGGGGACGACCGCGGCGCGCTGGCCCTGGGCCGTTATGTGCCCGCCATCGTGCAGGAAAACGATTATGACATGCTGTTTGTGTTCAACCGATCCCGCCCGCTGACCCGGGACGCGGACAGCGCCATCGGCATCATGCGGGAGATCGAGGAGGCCTGCCGCCTGCCCTTTACGGGCATTGTGCACAACACCAACCTGGGCCGGGAAACCACGCCCGAAACCGTGCTATCAGCCCTGCCAGAGGTGGAAGAGCTGACGCGGCGCACCGGCCTTCCCTTGCGCTTTACGGCGGCGCGGAGCGATATCGCTGCGCGATTGCCCCAGGATATCGGGGAGATTTTCCCCATGGAGCTTCAAAAAACCATCTGGTGAAGGAGAAGAGGTATGGCAAAGGTAACATTTGAAAAGGACCTGTGCAAGGGCTGCGGCCTTTGCATTGCGGCCTGTCCCAAGCAGATCCTGTCCCTCAGCAAGGATGAGATCAACCAGAAAGGCCACCATCCGGCACAGATCGATGACCAGAGCAAGTGCATCGCCTGCGCGTTCTGCGCCACCATGTGCCCGGACTGCGTGATCACCGTGGAAAAGTAAGGAGGAAAACATGGCTGACAAAATCCTGATGAAGGGCAATGAAGCCCTGGCCGAAGCCGCCATCATGGCGGGCTGCCGGCACTATTTCGGCTATCCCATCACCCCGCAGACCGAGGTGGCGGCCTACATGGCCAAGCGCATGCCCAAGATCGGCGGCTGCTTCCTGCAGGCCGAGAGCGAGATCGCGGCCATCAACATGTGCATCGGCGCGGCGGCCGCGGGCAAGCGCGCCATGACCTCCTCCTCCAGCCCGGGCATCTCGCTTAAAAGCGAGGGCATCAGCTATATGGCGGGCTGCGATCTGCCGGCGCTGATCGTCAACGTACAGCGCGGCGGCCCCGGCCTGGGTGGCATCCAGCCCAGCCAGAGCGATTATTTCCAGGCCACCCGCGGCGGCGGTCACGGCGATTATCACCTGCTGGTGCTGGCCCCCTCCTCCGTGCAGGAGATGGCCGACCTGGTGGCCACCGGCTTCGATCTGGCGGAAAAATACCGCATGCCCTGCATGCTTTTGGCCGACGGCACCATGGGCCAGATGATGGAGCCCGTGGAGCTCAAGGAGCGCCAGGAAGCGCCCGTCGAGAAGCCCTGGGCGCTCACCGGCACCGAGGGCAAGCGCAAGCCCAACATCATCAACTCCCTGGCCCTGGAGCCCCAGGAGCTGGAAAAATGGAACGAGGAGCGCTTCAAGCGCTATGATATCGTCCGCGAGAACGAGCAGATGAGCCAGAGCTACTGCATGGAGGATGCGGAGATCTGCGTGGTTGCCTTCGGCATCGCCGCCCGCGTCAGCCAGAACGCCGTGGATATGGCCCGCGCCAAGGGCATCAAGGCCGGCATGATCCGTCCCATCACCCTGTGGCCCTTCCCCGAGAAGGCGCTGAAGGCCGCGGCGCAGCAGTGCAAAGCCTTTGTATCGGTGGAGCTCAACATGGGCCAGATGATCGAGGATGTACGCCTGGCCATCGAGTGCAGCCGTCCCGTCAGCCTGTGCTGCCGCACCGGCGGCATGATCCCCTCGCCCGATGAAGTGCTGGCCGCCATCGAGCGCGCCGCGGAAGGAGGCAAATAAGCATGATCGTGTTTGAAAAGCCCAAGGCGCTCACCGACGCGCCGCTGCATTATTGCCCCGGCTGCACCCATGGCATCATCCATCGCCTGGTGGCCGAGGCCATCGACAGCCTGGATATCGCTGGCCGCACCATCGGCGTGGCCTCCGTGGGCTGCTCGGTGTTTGCCTACAACTATTTTAACGTGGATATGGTGCAGGCCGCCCATGGCCGCGCCCCTGCCGTTGCCACCGGCGTCAAGCGCGCCGATCCGAGCAAGATCGTCTTTACCTATCAGGGCGACGGCGACCTGGCCTCCATCGGCACCGCCGAGACCGTGCATGCCGCGGCCCGCGGGGAGAACATCACCATCATATTTGTAAACAACGCCATTTACGGCATGACCGGCGGCCAGATGGCGCCCACCTCCCTGCCCGGCCAGGTGACCCAGACCAGCCCCTATGGCCGCGATGTGAACACCGTGGGCTATCCCGTGCGCATCTGCGAGCTGCTGGCCACCCTGGACGGCACCGGCTATGTGGAGCGCGTGGCGGTGAACAACGTAAAGAACGTGCGAAACGCCAAGAAGGCCATCGAGAAGGCCTTCCGCCGCCAGGTGGAGGGGAAAGGCTTCTCCCTGATCGAGGTCGTTTCCACCTGCCCCACCAACTGGGGCAAGACGCCCCAGGGCGCGCTGGAATGGCTGGAGGAGAACATGATCCCCTATTATCCCCTGGGCGTATACAAGGATAAGTATGCAGAGGAGGCGGCCAAATGAGCACCACGCAGGTATTGATTGCCGGTTTCGGCGGACAGGGCATCCTGTTTGCCGGCAAATTCCTGGCCTATGCAGGCCTGCTGCAGGGCCGCAACGTCTCCTGGCTGCCCTCCTATGGCCCCGAAATGCGCGGCGGCACCGCCAACTGCTCGGTGATCCTCAGCGATACCCAGGTGGGCTCGCCCATCGTGGGACGTCCGGATATCCTGATCGCCATGAACCTGCCGTCCCTGGATAAGTATGAGAGCGAGGCACCCGCCGGCGCTTCCATCTTTGTGGACAGCTCCCTGGTGGCCCGCAAGGTGCAGCGCACCGATGTGAACGTTTATTATATCCCGGCCACCCAGATCTCCAACGAGAAGGGCTACCAGACCCTGGCCAACATGATCCTGATGGGCCATGTGATCGCCAAGACCGGCGTGATCCCCAAAGAGATGATCGCTCCGGCCATGAAGAAAGTCGTTTCCGCCCGCCATGCCGACCTGCTGGATAAAAACATCGAGGCCGTGCAGCTGGGCATTGACTATTGATCAAAGGAGGACACAGCCATGCTGAACATCCGTATTGAGCGCACCGCGAACCCCAAGCAGAAGCCCGCCCCCGGCCAGCCTCTGGGCTTTGGCAAGATCTTTACCGATCACATGTTTGTGATGAACTACACCGAAGGACAGGGCTGGCATGACGCCCGCATCGTGCCCTATGGCAAGATCGAGCTGGAGCCCAGCGCCATGGTGTTCCATTATGGCCAGACCATGTTTGAGGGCCTGAAGGCCTATAAGGGCGTGGACGGCCGCGCCTACCTGTTCCGCCCGGATATGAACGCCAAGCGCGCCAACGCCAGCAACACCCGCCTTTGCATCCCGCACATCCCGGAGGAGGACTTCGTCCAGGCCATCAAGGCCGTGGTCAAGGTGGATGAGGATTGGATCCCCTCCGATCCCGGCACCAGCCTGTATGTGCGCCCCTTCATCATCGCCACCGACGAGTTCCTGGGCGTGGCTCCCAGCAAAACCTACCTGTTCATCGTTATCCTTTCTCCCTCCGGCGCCTATTACGCCAGCGGCCTGAATCCCGTGGGCATCTGGATCGAGGATGAATATGTGCGTGCCGTCCGCGGCGGCATCGGCTTTGCCAAGACCGGCGGCAACTACGCCGCTTCCCTGATCGCCCAGGTAAAAGCCCATGACGAGGGCTTCAGCCAGGTGCTTTGGCTGGACGGCGTGGAGCGCAAGTACATCGAAGAAGTGGGCGCCATGAACATCTTCTTCAAGATCAACGGCAAGATCGTGACCCCCATGCTTTCCGGCTCCATCCTGCCCGGCATCACCCGCAACAGCGTCATTACCCTGTGCAAGGACTGGGGGTACGAGGTGGAGGAACGCCGCATCAGCGTGGATGAGCTGATCGAGGCGCAGAAGAGCGGCGCGCTGGAGGAGGTCTTCGGCACCGGCACCGCCGCCGTGATCAGCCCCGTGGGCAAGCTGCGCTATGTGGATGACGTGATGGTCATCGGCGACGGCGGCATCGGCCCCGTCAGCCAGAAGCTCTATGATACCGTTACCGGCATCCAGTCCGGCGCGGTCAAGGATCCCTACGGCAACTGGCACGTATGCGTGGAGGATTGATCCTTCCCTGCTCAAATCTTTCAAAAAGCCCCATTCCGGGGCTTTTTTATATGGCATATTGTTGCAAAACAATGCAATTTATAGTAAGATAAAGCTGGTTATTTGTGACGGAGCATAAAAGGAGGGAACAGATCATGAAAAAAGGATTGCTCTTCCTGCTTACTCTGCTATTGATTTGCTGCGCCGCGCTGGCGGAGCAGGATTCCGATTGGGTATACAGCGCCAATCAGGGCGGCATCGGCCAGTATAACGGCGCGGGCAGCGACGTGATCGTTCCGGAGACCGCCGAGGATCACGATGTGCGCACCGTGGGCGACGCCGTGTTCCGCGGCAACGCCGGCATTACCAGCCTGGCGATCCCAGCAGCTGTGCGCAGCATCGGCAACAGCTGCATCAATGACTGCGCAAACCTGGAAACCGTCACCCTCAGCGAAGGCCTGCAGTCCATTGAGTATAACAACTTTGTGAGCCTGCCCAAGCTGACCGAGGTGACCGTTCCCTCCACCGTGGTGGTCATCGATTATTCCTTCAGCTGGTGCGATAACCTGAAAAAGATCACCTTCCTGGGCGCGTGCCCGGTGATCGCCAGCCCCGATCTGTGCTTTGATGTGCTGCCTGATGATCTGGTGGTGTATGTGCCCGATGATCAGCTGGAGGAGTACCGCGCGGCGCTTAAAAACCTGAAACCGGAGCAGATCCAGCCCAGCGGGCGGAACGCCATCCTGCACGATTTTGCCCCGGCGCCGGAAACCATCGCATTTGACGCCGCTACCGGCACTGTCACCGGCTATACCGGCGACAGCCTGCGGGTGGATCTGCCTGCGCAGATCGACGGCGTACAGGTGAAGGCCATCGGCATGTACGCCTTTGAGAACAGCCATATTCTGTGGATCGATATTCCCGAGGGCGTCACCGAGATCAAAAGCATGGCCTTCGACGGCGCGCGGGATCTGCTGGTGATCAAGCTGCCGGACAGCCTGAAAACCATCGGCAGCTACGCCTTTGATAAAACCAAGGCCGGGCACACCCGCTGGGGGAAGGGCCTGGAGGAGATCGGCGAGGGCGCTTTCCGCTATGCCTTTTTCGGCACGGAGCTGGCGCTGCCGGACAGCCTGCGCGTGATCGGCGAGGAGGCCTTCCTGGGCGCAACGCTCAGCGAGCTCTATTTGGGCGGGCAGGTGGAATCCATCGGCCCCTCCGCCTTTGCCCGCACCAACCTGCGCTATCTGGCCATCGATGCCTATGCCATGATCGACGTGGGGGAGGACGCCTTCAGCGGCACCTGGCTGGAGGATATTGATTTGCCCTGGGACAGCGATCCGAGCAACCAGCAGGCCTGGCAGGCCATGATCGACGCCCAGGTGGAAGGCTGCAAGGTGTGGATCAACAATCCCGCTGATTGCCAAACGCCCAATAACGGAACGGCAGCGTATGAGACGTATCCCGATGGCACATTGTACCTGTCCGCCTATACCGGCGATCAGGAAAGCCTGGTGCTGTATCACAGCATAGACGGCGTGCAGGTCACCGGCATCGGGGAGGGCGTTTTCCGGGGCAGCCAGACGCTCAAAAAATACCGCGTCACCCATAACGATACCTTTACCACCATCGGCAGGGAGGCCTTTGCGGGCTCCGCTGTGGAGGTGGTGGATCTCTACTATACCACCGAGATCATCGGCGAGGGCGCTTTCCGGGACTGCGTCAATCTGACGGAGATCACCCTGCCTGCCAGCCTCAAATCCATCGGCAGCGGGGCCTTTGCGGGCTGCAGCAATCTGGCAACGGTCAATATCCTTTGCGATCCCGCCATTATCCCGGAGGATGCCTTTACCGGTACGGCGTATGCCGGCGCGTCCGCCGTGGAGGCGTCCATTACGGAGATGCCCATGGCCACCAGCCGGGAGAGCGATTTTGAGTTTGATGCGGAAACCGGCACGATCACATCCTATATCGGCGAGGCCGTGGATGTGGTGATCCCCCGGGAGATCGGCGGCGCTGCGGTGCGCGCCATTGGGCAAAACGCTTTTGACCGGTGCCGCGTGTATACCGATACCGATGTATTTACCAACCAGACCACCTGGCAGCCCCTGCGCAGCGTGGTGATCCCGGAGACGGTGGAGACCATTGCGGACAGCGCCTTCAGCTATTGCCAGCAGCTGCAGCTGGTGATCTGCTACGCGCCGCTGGAGAGCACGGGCCGCAGCACCTTTATGCTGTGCCGCGATCTGCGCAATGTGCTGTTTGTAAATGGCGTCAGCGAGATCGATAACTATTGCTTTGAGCGCTGCGAAGCGCTGCAGCATGTGTATTGGGGCGATCATCTGCGCCGCATCGGCGAGAATGCCTTCAACCGCATGGGCCTGCAGTCCCTGGTGATCGACGCGGAGATCGTGGACGAAGGCGCCTTCAATCACAGCGGCTTGCGGGATGTGACGCTGACCGACCGCGTCCGGGAGATCCACAGCGGCGCGTTCTACGCCTGCGAGGAGCTGAATTCCATTACCTGCCTGTTCTCCGACGCGGAGCGCTTTGTGGATGGCGGGCCCTTCGGCGGTGTGCCCCAGACCGGCGT
>CADAHU010000061.1 GCA_902787835.1 uncultured Eubacteriales bacterium | reverse complement strand
TTTCTGACGCTGAACGGCACCCCGGCGGCCTATTATGGGGGAAAGGTGCGGATGCTGTATCCTTCCGCAGAGCGCGGCGTGGAGGATACCTACGAAAACCTGAAGAAGTACTATGAACACCTGACGGCGCGCTTCAGCGTCATGATCGGCGAGGAAGGGATCCAGTATTCCCCGGATGGGCGCTACGCGATCATCCTCAATATCCGGCTTTCGCTGATAAACGGTCAATTCTTCCTGGATCCCATTCTGATCGATCTGTCCACGGGCGAGGTGATCCTGACCGCCACCTATCCCACGAAATTCAGCCAGGGGACCATGGCCGTGGCCACCACCGCCACTTTCTCTGCTGATGGGCGATACCTGTATTACATGACGTATGGGCATATCGATGATACCCAGACCCAGCTGTATCGGTACGATCTGGAAAGCGGAACCACCGAGCTGTGCCGGGGCAATACCCAGTGGCTGTATTATCCGCATCTGTGCGAGGTTGGGACGGAGAGCTTTATCATCCTCAGCGATACTAACCGGCAGAGCGAGCAGCAAAAGCTGGTCAGCCTGCAGAAAGCGGATGACCGCTGGGTGCTGCGCGAGCGTCAGCTCCCCGTACTGCGCGCTCTCTATTATGCCAATAAAATGAGCTATTCCGCCGCATCCGGGCATGGCTTCCTGCTGGGGCGCAATGATGCCGGCGCTGGGTATTACGGGCTTTCTCCGATCAGCGCGCGGGATGATTATGCCGGGCTCAATCAGGTTGTGTGCTTCACGGGCGGCAAGGCCGTTACCCTGAGCCCGGAGGAGTATCAGGCGCAGGTGGAGGCTGCCGGCAGGGCGCTCCCGGAGGGCGAGCAGGGCCGTTTTGGCGCCAGCTTTGGCTATGACGCCATCCTGCAGGCCACGCTGTCTCCCGATGGCCGCTATGTGCTGCTGCTGACCGAAAACCAGGCCGACAGCAGTCGCGGGCTGTACCTCCTGCGGCTGGAGGACCTGGCGATGCGGGAGATCGGCGGCATTGCGCCCGAGACGATCCAGGTTGGCGCCTTTGGACGCGCCTATCCCATCCAGATCGAATGGAACACCGACACCCTGATCATCGGCACGGAGGACGGCGTACAGACCTATCAGTTCCAATGAGCGGCTGCCGTTCTCAATCAGCGAAAGCAGGAAAATTTGGATTTGACGGGGATGACGCTGGGCGCTCCGCGCGCCCAGACCTGCGCCAAAGGACCTTCGGCCCTTTGGAATCCCAACGGTCGGACCAACTTGAATCGACGAACAAACTCGTTTCCGCCAGCTTGGTTAAGTCGCCAAGCGAGTTCCCGGGCAAAAAGAACAAGAGAAAATCCGGAAAAATCAAGCTCGTTTGATTTTTCCGGATTTTCTCTTGTTCAGCGGTGCGCTTTGCGCACCGCGCGGCCAGCGAAGCTGGCCCTGCCCGGGAACGGTGGCAGGCGTTAAAGCCTGTTGGCGGAAAACCCGCAACATTTACGGCGATAACGCAGGTTTTCTGCTTCTCTTTTGACTCAAAAGAGAAGCGTATCCCTTCCCCCGTCAAATCCCAATTTGCAGGGGCGGCGTTCATACCCCCAAATGCTCCCGCAGGGTGGCGACTCGCTCGCCGCTGCGCTGAACGTCTGGGGCGGCATGCAGCATGGATTGCAGGATCGCCTCCTCGGCGCACTCGCCGGCGGCGCGGAAGGGCAGGTTCATCAGCTCCTCCTTCAGGGCGCGCTGCAGGGTAAAGCTGCCGGCCTCCTGACGGGGCGCGGTGGTAAAGCCCAGGGCGATCTCGCCGCTGCCATGGCCGATATAGCTGCCCAGCCGCGCCATGCCCACCGATGTGCGGCGCAGCACGCGCTTCAGCTGCCGGGCGGAGAGCGGCAGATCGGTGGCCAGGATCAGGATGATGCTGCCCTGATCGCTTTCCGCCAGGCCCTCGGGCAGCGCGGTCACTCGCAGATCGGCGGAGGCCCCGTAATTGCTCTGCACCAGCACGCCCAGGGTGTAAACCTCGCCGTCTATTTCCATTTGCCGGGAGCTGGAGCCGATGCCGCCCTTGAGCCCGTAGCAGATGGTGCCCCGGCCCGCGCCCACCGCGCCCTGGGCAAAATCCGCCGACGCGCTTTCAATGGCCTGCAGCACCTCCCTTTCGCCCACGGGCCGCCGCTGGATATCGCTGATGCGGCTGTCGTTGCATTCGCAGACCACCGGGTTCACCGAGGTCAAATCGATCCCGTCCCGGCGGCACAGCTCCACCATATAGCTCACCATTGCGTCGTGCACCTTGCCCACGTTCAGCGTATTGGTCAGGGCGATGGGCGTTTCCAGCGTGCCCAGCTCATCCACCTGCACCAGGCCCAGGGTTTTGCCGTAGCCGTTGAATACTACGCTGGCCGCCGTCAGCTTTTGAACAAAGGGATTGCCGCAGGGCGGCAGGATCACGGTGACGCCGGTGTGGCAGGCGTCGGTATCGATGGTGCTGTGGCCCACCCGCACGCCCGGCACGTCGCTGATCAGGTTCCGGGGGCCGTGGGCCAGCCTTCCGATATTCAGATTCATATCCACCTCAAATAAAACCCCTCTTTTCGCGGAAAAAGAGGGGCGTATTGTTTATTCTGCCAGCGTGCCCATGGGATCCCAGGGCGCAAGCTCGATGGGCTCCTGATCGGCCAGAGCGGCCAGATCGCCCAGGTAGGCCCGCTCGATGGCGGCCTGGAACACATACTGGTCAAACCAGCTGTCGGAGCACATGTAGTAGCCCTTGGCGCCGTGCTCGTCGCCCCAGCTGTTTTCTATCTTCCAGCGGGTGGGCTTGCCGTCCACGATGTTGACGCCGGTGATCACCATGGCGTGGTTCATGGCGGCGAACCACAGATTCAGGCTGTCCTCCTTGCTCAGAGTCAGATCCAGACCAGTGAACAGCTGGGCGTTGTAGCTGTTGTCATCCCATATGCCGGCGTCGCGGTCGCCGTACTTGCCCACGTCGCTGCCAAACCAGACCACCTTGCCATCCTCCAGCTGGCGGATGATGGCGGCCTTCATCTCCTCCATGGTCAGGTTCAGGTGCTTGACGGCCTTGCCGCCCACCACGTTGCCCAGCATTTTGATGGTGAAGGTTTTGTGACAGGGCTTATCCTCCGTGGGCGCGTGGATCACGCTGACGGTCTCATCCAGCAGATCGCCCACATATTTTTCACAGAAGCTCTGGGGCGTATAGCCGCGCTCCATGTGATACTGCTTATCCTTGTCCACATACTCAAAATCGAAGGTCTTGGGTGGCTCGGTATAGCAGCTGCACAGGAAGCCGTATACCTTGTCGAGCATGGCCTCTTTTTCGGCCTGGAGGGCTTCCGCGGAAGCGCCCTCCCGCGCCATGCGGCGCAGCTTGACGGCGCACACCTTCATATTGCGGTTCAGCACCCGGTTCATGCTGCGGCTGTTGCTGCTCTGGAAGGTTTCGCCATAGGCGTCCTTGGGCACCACGCCGTACTTGCGCACGATGTTGGCAAACATATCCCACTGGCCGCCGTCATGCACGCCGGTGGTGAGCACAAAGGCCACAGTGCGGTCGTCCGCGGGCAGCTCTGCCGTATCAATGATGCTCTCCAGGAAATAATTGGCGCGCTCAAACTTATCCCAGAAGGCCAGATAGCTCTGGCTCAGCTCAAATTTTTCCAGGTTCAGGCGGTTGGCGATGCGCTCCCGCAACACGTTGGCGGCGGCAAAGAGCCAGCAGCGGCCGGTATGCAGCTGATTGGCCACCGGCAGGGTGGGGATATCGATGGAGAACTTTTGCTGCATGGCGAAGGCAGCCTTGGAGACAAAGATCACGTCCTTCAGGTCGGTCCTGCTCAGGGCCAGGGTGGCCAGCTGCCGGGCTTCGGAGGCGTTATAAGCCTGGGACCAGCCGCTGAGCAGCTCTTGGGTGATGGGGGTCGCTTTCATGATAAAAACCATCCTTTCCGCATTGGTATTTTATTCCTTGATCCGCTTATCGGCCTTCTTGGCCAGCCAGGTGCCCACGCTCTGGAACACCTGCACCAGGATCACCAGCACGATCAGCGCAGCCAGCAGCACGGCCTGATTGTAGCGCTGCTGCCCCTGGGTGATAGCCAGGTTGCCCAGACCGCCGCCGCCCACGGCGCCGCTCATGGCGGTGTAGCCCAGTATGGTGGTAACGGCGGTGGTAAAGCTGGTGATCAGCGAGGGCACGCTCTCCGGCAGCATCACGTGGGTAACTGTCTGCCAGGTGCTGGCGCCCATGGACATGGACATTTCGATGATGTTGGGATTGACCTCCCGCAGCGAGCCCTCCACCAGCCGCGCCACGAAGGGGAAGGCGGCGATGATCAGCGGCACGATCACGGCGGTATTGCCCACGGCCCGGCCCACGATGGCGCGGGTGATGGGCATCAGCACAACGATCAGGATGATGAAGGGGGCGGAGCGCAGCAGGTTGATAAGCCCGTTCAGGAAGGTCATCAGCGGCTTGGGCAGGGGATGGATGCCCTTCTGATCGCCGGTGACCAGCAGCACGCCCAAGGGTAGGCCGATCAGGATGGCAAACAGCGTGGCCATCAGCGTGATATACAGCGTCACGCCGGTCTCCCGCAGAAAATCCGCCTGGATCACCGACCAGGCCTTGGCCAGCTTATCGGCGTTATAATACGTTGCAATATAATTATTCATGCTGCGCCTCCATCCTGCCGCTCTCGGGCGAATACTCCGCGTCCACCTGCACCACCACGTTGGGCTCCGCGCTCAGGTATTTGATGGCCCGGGCCAATTCGTCCGGCCCGCCGGGGATGCGCAGCAGCATATTGCCGTAGGCCTTGCCGTTCAGCGTGCGGGTGGTGGCGGAAAGGATGGTGGCGGCGATGTGGCAATCGATGGCCATGGAGGCGATCATGGGCTTTTTGGAGGCGTCGTTGCCCTGGAATACCACCCGCAGGGTCTGGTCGTTTTCGCCGTCGTCGGGCTCCATGCCCTTGGCCACGTCGGGATAGACCAGCGCTTTGGTGGCGGCGGCCTTGGGATAGGAGAACACCTGGCTGACCTCGCCCTCCTCCACCACGCTGCCGTTCTCCAGGATGGCCACGCGGTTGCAGATCTCCTGCACCACGCTCATCTGGTGGGTGATCACGATCACCGTGATGCCCAGCTTGCGGTTGATCTCCCGGATCAGCTCCAGGATGGCATGGGTGGTTTTGGGGTCCAGGGCGCTGGTGGCCTCGTCGCACAGCAGCACCTTGGGATCGGTGGCCAGGGCGCGGGCGATGGCCACGCGCTGCTGCTGGCCGCCGCTGAGCTGGGCCGGGTAGGCGTTGGCTTTATCCGGCAGGCCCACCGTTTCCAGCAGCTCCAGGGCGCGGGCCTTTGCCTGGGCCCGGGGCATATGGATCAGCTTCAGCGGCAGCATGATGTTTTCCAGGCAGGTGCGCTGCATCAGCAGGTTAAAGGATTGAAAGATCATGGTGATCTGGTGCCGTACCTGCTGGATCTCCTTTTTGGACAGCGCGCCCAGGTCCTTGCCGTCCCAGATCACGGAGCCCTCCGTGGGGCGCTCCAGCATGTTGATGCACCGCACCAGCGTGCTTTTGCCGGCACCGCTCATGCCGATGATGCCGTATATATCGCCGTCCCGGATGGTCAGGCTGACGTGCTTCAGCGCGTCCACCGGCCCGCCGGCGGTGGTGAAGCTCTTGCTCAGATTGCGCAGCTCTATCATTTTTTCCTCCGGACATGAAAGCACACCGGCGGCAAAGGCTGCCGGTGTGTTGATATCACAGGATCATTCTATCCCATCGGGAAGATTCTGTCAATTTTATTCGGCGATGCCCAGGGCGGCGAGGTCGCTCTGCTGGCCGCCGTACAGGGCCATGGGCTCCACATGGATGCCGGCGATGGTGACCAGGTGGCCGCCGTTGTTGGCGTTAAAGTTATCCTGGTAGGGCTGATGGGCGAAATAGTTGGCGAACACTTCGCCGCTCTCCACAAACTCGTTGGGGGTCACATAATCGGTTACGGTGATGATATCCAGGGTGATGCCCTTGGCGGCCAGGAGCTCGGCGGCGATCTTCAGCACTTCCACATGGGGCACGGGGGTGGCGGCCACGGTGATGGTGGCGCCGTTCAGGGCGTCGTAATCCACGCTGGCGTCATAGCCGTCGGTGGGCTCGGCCACGGTGGCCACAGCGCTGCCGCCGTAGGTGTTGTTGATGAAGTCCACCACCTGCTGGCTGGTCAAAGCGGCGGCCAGGGCCTTGGCGGCGTCGGTCTCCTCGTTGCCTTCCTTCACGCTGACCACGTTTACATAGGGGGATTCGGCATCCTCGATCAGCAGGGAATCATTGACGGGATTGAGCCCGGCGTCCAGGGCGTAGTTGTTGTTGATGATGGCGTAATCCACGTCGGCCAGCACGTTGGGGGCGTTGTCGGCGGCCACCTCGTACAGCTCGATATCCACGATGGAGCTTTCAATATCGCCCTTGGTGGCTTCCAGGCCGGCGCCCTCCTTCAGCACCAGCACGCCGGCGGACTGCAGCAGCAGCAGGGCGCGGCCCTCGTTGGTGGGATCGTTGGGCACGGCGATGGTCACGGTATCGGCCAGGGCGGAGGCCAGGGACAGGGTCAGCACCAGGGACAAAACGATGGCAAACAGCTTTTTCATGGTAAATCTCCTTTCAAATATAAGAGCAATGGCATCAGAAAAGGAAGCGGCCCTCGGCTGCTTCCCTGATCATACGGTTTCCGGCAGCGCAGAGCGTCACATTCGGAAAACGGCAGGGCACAGCAGCGCGCGGCGCATGCACATGTGCCGCATTCGCATCCACTTGCTTTCGCACCAGCGCTTCATGGCCCGTACCTCCTTGCTCTTGATGGATTGTATTATAGCGGCCCCGCCTGCGTTTGTCCAATACGATAAAAATATAATCAGTTATAGGATGAATCTATAATAAAACCGGGAAGGATCGCTTTCCTTCCCGGTAAATCTTACGGATGATTCTCTTATTTTTCCGGCAGCGTTACGCCCGCAAGCACCTCCTGGGCGCGGGCCAGCAGCACGTCGTCCGCGGGCAGGGCGTCGGCGGCCTCTGTCTGCGCGTAGGAGGAGATCAGGATGCAGCCGTCCTTGAAGCTGCTGGGCACATACATGGCCAGGGATTTGCTGAAGTGCTCCACGTTTTCATCGTCGGTGTAGCTGGTGGTATAGGTATAATACTTGCCAGCGCCCAGCGGGCTCTCAAAATCGGAGACCTCGGTGATGGAGCCGTTCTCGCCCACATAATTGCTGATGAGGGGATGGGCGCTTCCCACGATGCCGTCCACGGTGTTGTTGACCGCGCGCACGGATACGCTGATATCGTCCTTTTCAAAGGTAAAGCTGTGCGCCTGGCCGGAATCGCCGCTGCTTTCAGCCACCGTATAGCCCTCGGGCGTCGCCACGTCGGCAAAATGATAATAGGTGCTGTTCTTGCCGCTGTCGCGGGCGCCGATCAGCCAGGTATCCTCCGCGCCCACCACGGCGCTGTTCCTGACCACCAGCGATCCATCGTCATAGATGGCGTAATAATAAATCAGCAGCAGCGCGACGACGGCCACCACGGCGATGCAGCCCCAGATAATGCCCTTGCGGGTGCCTTCGCTCATGGCCTGCCAGGATTCCTTTATGGTGCGCTCCTGCGGCTTTTTGTACGGCTTGGGTCGACGGATCTTTTTCTTGCTCATGTGCATGTCCCTTGCTTTCTATATTTTTTGTTCTGTTTATATCATAACACAAATCGCGCAAAAATACAATCATTCGCGCAAAAGGGAACACTGGGGGTACAATCCGCGCGGCCTGCGCGAACGATTTTGGCCGCGTCTGCATAAACCGACGTTTTTCGAGGCAGGATAGCAGGGGGAGGAGGGGGAATACCCCTCAGCAAATACAATGGAGGGAAAATGTATGCTGTCACATGTGCGCAAACAGGATGTGCTGCTGGTGCGGCTGACCGGGGAGCTGGATCAATGCTCCGCCTCCGGCATCCGGCGGGATCTGGACGCCCTTTTATCCGATCCCCGCGTCCGGCATTTGGTCATCGATATGGAGGGCATGCCCTTTATGGATTCCTCGGGCCTGGGGGTCATCCTGGGCCGGTACCGCGCGCTGTCCCTGCGGGGCGGCACGGTATCGCTGATGCATCTGTCGCCCCAGGTGCGGCGGGTGTACGATCTGTCCGGCATGGCCAGGATCATCCCGGTCATCGGGGAAAAGGAGGCGCAACCATGAAAACGCTCAATCATATGCGGCTGGAGTTTGACGCCCGCCCCGAAAACGAAAGCTTTGCCCGCGTCGCGGTATCGGCATTTGCCGTGCCCTTCAACCCCACCATGGACGTGCTCAGCGATATCCGCACCGCCGTCAGCGAGGCGGTGACCAACGCCATTGTGCACGCCTACCGGGAGATGGGCGGCGTGATCGCCCTGGAGGCGGAGCTGCGGGAGGATGGCGTGCTGTCCCTGACCGTTTCCGATACCGGCTGCGGCATCCCCGATATCGATCAGGCCATGCAGCCCTTCTATACCACCCAACCCGAAAAGGAGCGCAGCGGCATGGGCTTTTCCGTGATGCAGAGCTTTATGGATACCGTGCAGGTGGAAAGCGAGGTGGGCCGCGGCACCTCCGTGCGCATGGAAAAGCTGGTGCGCGCCCGGGGAAACTGAGGGCATGATTGCCTTGGAGGGGCGGATGGAACGGGGAGCCATCCTTTCCGGAGCCCCAAAAGGAAGCAAAAGGGGCAGCGACTTGGAAAGGGTCGCTGCCTCTTGGTTATGGTGTTGCGCGTTTGGGAATAACGGTGTTTATGGGGCGCCGCGCCCGCAGGGCGGAATTCGGCACGCTTCCGTTTGATCGCAATCGTCTGTCTCTTACTGCACCGCGGCCTCAAAGGCCTCGAAGAACTCCGGGCAGGACCAGGTGCCGCAGGCCATCAGGCTTTCATCGCGCACGCTCATCTGCAGGGCGAGGCCGTTCTGCAGGCCGATCAGCAGGGACTGGCTGGTCTCGCTGGCGCCGGGGCGGGTCATCTGCGCGGTATTGATCAGCAGGGAGAACAGCGCCTGGGCCTGGGCAGGATCGGTAACGGTGCCCACGCCGGTCAGCTCCAGGGCGATCACCGGCGAATTGCCCAGGGTATCGCCCAGCCGCTCGCCGCCCTTCAGGGCGGAGGAGCCGAAGGACACCCGCTGGAACACCCGCAGGCTGCCGTTCACCTGGGCGGCCACCGCCGCGCCGTTCATGCCGCGCACGGCGTATACCGTTTCGCCCTGGGCTGCGGCGTTGCTCACGATGCCGCTGTCCGCCAGGGCAGGTTCGCTGGTAAACTGATCCACGCTGCCCAGCGCGTCGCCCAGCAGGTCGGTGCCCAGGGAGGTGGGGTTGGTCATCATGCGGTAATAGCGCCCATCCACGCAGATCAGCGGGAAGTTGGCCCCCTGGGCCGCCTCCCAAACGCCGCGGTAGGTGGGCTGGCTGCGCTGGGAGATGACGATGCTGCCGCGCGGCACATCCAGCGCCACGCTCTGCCCGCCGGTCAGGCCGCCCTCGCCGGCTGTCTGGGTATCGATCAGCGCGCCGGGCGCTTTGCTGCCGGTCAGCCCGGGCACGCCCACCAGCACGGCCACCGCCAGCACGGCCAGGCAGGCCATGGCCGCGGCGGCGCGCATCGTCCGCCCGCGGCGCGCCTGGGGCGTCGGCTTTTTCCAGGGTGTATTGCGGGTCACGGCCTTGCCCTGGGCCGCCAGCTGGGCGTCGCGCAGGATCTGGGCCTTGAGCTCCTTTGTGGCCTCCAGGCCGCCCAGCATTTCATCGGTGATTTCCGGCAGGTTTTCCAATCGTTTCATGCCAGATCACTTCCTTCTCCCAAAACTTTTTCCAGCCTTTTGCGGCCCCGGGAGAGGCGGCTGGATACCGTGCCCTCGGGCAGCCCCAGGATGCCGGCGATATCGCTGATGCCGTAGCCCTGGTAATAATGAAGGATAAATATCTCGCGGAACTCCGGCGGCAGGCCGTTTACGGCGGCCAGGATCTCCTGCTTTTCCAGGTGCTGGCCGATGGTATCGGGGCCTGGGATCATCTCGAACACCGGGCTGCCGGAGATCACCCGCCGCATCCAGGCGGAGCGCCAGATATCGCGGCAGCGGTTCAGCGCCACCTTGAGCAGCCAGGCCTTCTCGCTGCCCGGGTTCAGCTGCGGGCGGTTGGTAAACAGGGCGATAAAGGCATCATGGCATACATCCTCCGCCTTGCCCCGATCGCCCAGATAGAAATAGCTTACCCGGATCACATCGGTGGCATAGCGGGTGTAAAGCGCGTCAAACCACTGCGAAAACTGCTCCTCAGTCATCGCGGACGCCTTCTCCTGATGCTCTACACTCATACAACGGATTACCCTTTCGTTTTCATGCACTGAAAAATAAAAATTTTTCTAAATTATTATACCCCTCTGCCGCATGGGCGTCAAGCGCGGGCCGATGGTATAAAATGGCCATTCGCCGTTGACAGGATCCCGGCCGCGGCGATATACTGAAGGCGCTTTCCGTTGGCTTTTTGCCCCATCAAGGAGGGATCACCATGCAGTACCGCGTCAATCCAAAGAACGGCGACAGCCTGTCCGTGCTGGGCTTCGGCTGTATGCGCTTCACCCGCAAGGGCGGCTCCATCGATCAGGAGAAGGCCAACCGCGAGATGAAGGCCGCCCTGGACGCCGGGGTCAACTATTTTGATACCGCCTATATTTATCCCGGCAGCGAAAACTGCCTGGGCGAGTTCATGCGCGCTTACGGCTGCCGGGATCGGCTGTTTATCGCCACCAAGCTGCCCCAGTACCGGGTGCAGAAGACCGAGGACGCCGAGCGCCTGTTCCAGGAGGAGCTGCAGCGGCTGGGCACCGATCACGTGGATTATTATCTGATGCATATGCTCAACGACGCCAACAGCTGGAAGCGGCTGTGCGGCCTGGGCATGGAGCAATGGATCGCCGATAAAAAGCGCAGCGGCGCCATCCGCAATATCGGCTTCTCCTTCCATGGCGGCACCGCGCAGTTCAAGGAGCTGGTGGACGCCTATGATTGGGAGTTTTGCCAGATCCAGTACAACTATCTGGATGAAAACAGCCAGGCCGGCGCGGAGGGCCTGCGCTACGCCCATCAAAAGGGGCTGCCGGTGATCATCATGGAGCCGCTGCGGGGCGGCAAGCTGGTCAGCGGCCTCAGCAAGGGCGCGCAGCACATCTTCGATACCGCCCAGCCCCATCGCACGCCGGTGGATTGGGCGCTGCGCTGGCTGTGGAACCAGCCGGAGGTATCGGTGGTGCTCTCCGGCATGAACGATCTGAGCCAGGTGGAGGAGAACTGCCGCATCGCATCGGACAGCCTGCCCGGCGCGCTGACGGAGCAGGAAATGACGCTTTACACCCAGGTGCTGGCGGAGATCCACAAGGGCATGCGCGTGGGCTGCACGGGCTGCGGCTATTGCCAGCCCTGCCCCAAGGGCGTCAATATCCCCACCTGCTTTGCCAGCTACAACGCCAGCTTTGTGGATGGCCTCTTTACCGGCATGAAGGAGTACATGATGTGCACCACCCTGCGCAAGGTGCGCAGCAACGCCGGGCTGTGCGTCAAGTGCGGCAAGTGCGAGCAGCACTGCCCCCAGCACCT
>CADAHU010000060.1 GCA_902787835.1 uncultured Eubacteriales bacterium | reverse complement strand
AAAGGCGTCCTTTTTGCCGATGGGCCGCCGGATCAGCGCCAGCCCGGCCAGGGCGAAGAGGACGATATTCACCGCGCCGGGCAGCGGAAGGCCAAAGTAAATCTGCCCGCCCGCGCAGGCCGCCAGGGTGATCAGCGCCAAGGCCCGGCTGCCCGACGCCGCGACGCAGGCGATCCACCCGGCCAGCGCCAGGATCAGCAGCGCCGCCGCCAGGAGGACGCTCTGCCCTTCCGGCACGGCAAACCGCTGGTAGATATAGCGGTTGACCGCCTCGCTGGCGGCAAACAGCCGGTTGCCCAGCGCCATGGCCCCCAGACGGGCTGATGGGATCAGCAAAAGCAGCAGGAAGGAAAAAAGCGGCAGACAGAGAAGCCACCGCCTGCCGCGGCGCGCGAGCATGGGATGGGTACAGGGCGCGGCGGCCTCTCCGCTGGGGGCGGGGCGCTCGGGCCGCACCAGCAGCAGGCCGCGCTTGGCGGACAGCTTCCAATGGCAATGGACGCGGTTCAGCGGATCGCCGGGCCGGTATTCCCGCACGTCCCCGGCCTCGCTCTCCGGCTGCGCCGCGGGACGCTCCGCCGGGATCTCTCCGTGGATATCCGGCGCAAAAAACAGCCTGCGCAGCGCCGGCAGCGCCGGGACCAAAAGCGCCAGCAGCAGCGCCGCCCGGGTGCTGGTACCGTTTTCAAAAAAGTATAAACACCCGGCCAAAAGCAGCCAGGCGCCATACCGGAATATCCGCCCCTTCATCGCTTCAGCAGCCCCTTCAGGCCGCCCTGGCGGTCGGGATTTTCCACCCGTTTGAGCACGTCGCCCAGCGCCTGGGCGGCGGTGACGCTCTGATCCCGCAGCACCACGCGGTGGGCACATACGTCGATGAACACCGCCTGCACGTCCGCGCCGGTCACATAATCCCGGCCCTCCATGCAGGCATGGGCCTTGGCCATATGGTCCAGGAACAGCGCCCCGCGGGGGCTGACGCCCACCTCCAACCGGCTGTCCTCCCGGGTGGCGAAGGTCAGGCGGGTGATGTAATCCAGCACCTCGTCCCGCGCGGAGACCGCCCGGGCCTGGCGCTGCAGGGCCCGAAGCCCTTCGGCGGTGAGCGCGCAGGCCACCTGCTCCAGGGGATCGGCGTCCTGCCGCGCCCGCAGCATGGCCATCTGGGCGGCATGATCGGGATAGCCCAGGCTCAGCCGCACCAGGAACCGGTCCATCTGGGCGTAGGGCAGGGGCTGGGTGCCCGCCGCGCCCACGCTGTTCTGGGTGGCGATGACCAGAAAGGGATCGGGCAGAGGATAGGTGTTCCCGTCCACGGTGAGCTGCCGTTCCTCCATGGCCTCCAGCAGGGCGGACTGGGTTTTGCTGGCGGCGCGGTTGATTTCATCGCCCAGCACCAGGTTGGCGTTCGTCAGCGCGCCGGCATGATAGCGGAAGCCACCGGCGGCCTGATCGTACATGGAAAAGCCCACCAGATCGGAGGGCAGCACGTCCGGGGTAAATTGCACCCGCTGGAAGCGCAGGCCCACCGCGCGGCTGAGCGCCACGGCCAGGGTGGTTTTGCCCACGCCCGGCACGTCGTCCAGCAGCACGTGGCCGCCTGCCAGCATGGCTGTCAGGATCTTTTCGATCACCGGGCGCTTGCCCGCGACCGCCTTTTCAATTTCATCCAGCACGCCCGCAATTTCCGGCCGCATAACGCGCTGCCCTCCTCTGATCATTTATTTCAGGATGATGCGTCCCTGGGGCGCGGCGTAATCGCCGCCGATCACGTTGTCCAGCGCCTCCGCAATGTACAGCCAGATCACATCCCGCACCACGGCGGTGGTGATGGCGCTCTGCTCGTTCTCCTCCGCGGCGGCCTTGAACATATAGGAGGAATCCATGCCGTTAAAGTTGGCGTTGCTGGTGATCACGGCGTAGGTGGCTTCGGCGTCAAAGGGCTGGCCGTTCACTTCCTCGATGGTCACGCGGCCCAGGGAGGCGGCGCGGAACCAGCTGCCGCTCTCGCCGTAGGCCTCGCCCGCGTCATAGGGCACGGCGGTGTTCACGGTGTAGCGGAGGCCGGATACCTGCATAAAGGCGGCGCAGGACGCGGCGCTCTCCCCGGTATAGGGCAGGCCCTGGGAGGCGGCCTCCAGCGCTTCCAGCAGCTGGGCGCCGGTCATATAGACCACGGCCACCTTGTTGGGATAGGGCAGCACCTCGGCCAGCTGCTCCGCGCCGAATTTGCCCGCGGCCACGTCGGCGCGCAGGTTGCCGCCGTTCCACAGCGCCACGATGTGATCGGCGTCGGCGCTCACGCCGGTGATGCCGGCGGCCACGTCGTCTTCCTCAAAATATTGGTTGATGGCGCCGGATACGGCAAACCAGCGCAGGGCGTCGGCCCACAGGTCGCCCAGGTTGGTCTCGGCCCTGCGGGCGGCGTCCTCCGCGCCCAGCAGCGCGGTTTCGGTATACGCCTCCAGCGTTTCGTCCAGCTCGATCTCGCTTCCGTGAGCGTCCACAAAGGTGGCGGCTGAGGCGGCGGTCAGCGCGCCGCACAGGCACAGCGCCAGCATCAGGGCGACAGCTTTTTTCCAGATATACATGGTGTTCCTCCTTATGATCGCGCCTTTTATAAAATAAAAGACGCCAAAATCCCGCCTCATGGCGGCCTGGCATCTTCCTGATGGCCGTTGTGTCTGGTCTTGATTGCTTCCTGTCCCGCTTCTGCGGGGCGCGGCCGGGTGATCCCGACCATTTCACTGGGGATTGTAGCATGGATCAGCCGCTGCTGTCAATCGAAAAAGCCATCCCAAAACAGGCGCGAATCAAGCATTGATCAAACCGCCGCAGTTGTGGTATAATATTTTTCTGCGGGAATCTCCCGCGGTTTTTTCCCAAGGAAAGAGAGGCACAGCGATGCTGGAACTGAAGCACATATCCTTCGGCGTGAACGACGAGGGACAGGATAAAGAGATCATCCGGGACGTCAGCCTGACCCTGCCCGATGGGCAGCTGGCGGTGGTCACCGGGCCCAACGGCGGCGGTAAATCCACCCTGGCGCGGCTGATCGCGGGCATCGAGAAGCCCGCCAGCGGCCAGATCCTTTGGAACGGCCAGGATATCACCGGCTGGGGCATCACCGAGCGCGCCCGGGCCGGCATCGCCTTTGCCTTCCAGCAGCCGGTGCGCTTCAAGGGCATCCAGGTGCTGGATCTGATCCGCCTGGCGGCGGGCAATCCCCTTTCCGCGGCGGAGGCCTGCCGCTATTTGGCGCGGGTGGGCCTGTGCGCCCGGGATTATATCGACCGCGAGGTCAACGCCAGCCTGTCCGGCGGCGAGCTCAAGCGCATCGAGATCGCCACGGTGCTGGCCCGGGGGGCCGCGCTGTCGGTGTTCGATGAGCCGGAGGCCGGCATCGACCTGTGGAGCTTCCAGAACCTGATCGAGGTGTTTGAGCAGATGCGGGCGGATATCGCCGGCAGCTCCATCCTGATCATCTCCCACCAGGAGCGGATATTGAACATTGCCGACCAGGTGATCGTGATCCGCGACGGCCAGGTGGCGGAGCAGGGGCCCCGGGAGCAGGTGCTGCCCGGGCTCATCGGCACGGCGTCCGCCGTGCGGGAATGCCGCAGGATCAGCGGCCAGGATGGAGGAAATTGACCATGCTGAAGCTGGACGAAATACAAAAGCGGCTGCTGCGCGAGGTGGCCGATCTGCATACCGTGCCCGAAGGGGCGTATAACATCCGCGCCAACAGCCAGTCCGCGGGACGGCAGTCCACCGCCAATATCGAGATCATCCCCAAGACCGACGTGAGCGGCCTGGATATCCGCATCAAGCCCGGCACAAAGCATGAGAGCGTGCACATCCCCGTGGTGATGACCGAGAGCGGCCTGACCGAGGTGGTGTACAACGATTTTTACATCGGCGAGGGCGCGGACGTGGTCATCGTGGCGGGCTGCGGCATCGATAACTGCGGCAACCAGGACAGCCAGCACGACGGCATCCACCGCTTCTTTGTGGGCCGCGGCGCGCATATCCGCTATGTGGAAAAGCACTACGGCTCCGGCACCGGCAAGGGCAAGCGCATCCTGAACCCGGTTACCGAGGTATACCAGGACGAGGACAGCGCCGTGGAGATGGAGATGGTGCAGATCAAGGGCGTGGACGATACCACCCGCACCACCCGGGCGGAGCTGAAGGCCGGGGCGCGGCTGGTGGTGCGCGAGCGGCTGATGACCCACGGGGAGCAAAACGCCATCAGCATTTACGATGTGCAGCTGAACGGCGAGGGCGCCAGCGCCGACGTGGTTTCCCGCTCGGTGGCCAGGGATAATTCCTACCAGAAATTCGACGCCAAGCTGGTGGGAAACGCCGCCTGCACAGGGCATACCGAGTGCGATTCCATCATCATGGATCAGGGGCGCATCCTGGCGGTACCCGGGCTGGAGGCCAACAACGTGGACGCCGCCCTGGTGCACGAGGCCGCCATCGGCAAGATCGCCGGGGATCAGATCATCAAGCTGATGACCCTGGGCTTAACGGAGCAAGAGGCCGAAGAACAAATCGTCAACGGCTTTTTGAAATAAATGATTTTATATGGAGGAAACAATTATGAGCGCTGTTACCGCTGAAACCCTGGTGGGCCAGATTGTAAACGACCATCCCGAAGCCATCAACGTGCTGCTGTCCATCGGCATGCACTGCCTGGGCTGCCCCGCCAGCCAGATGGAATCCCTGGCGGACGCCGCCGCCGTGCACGGCTTCAATCCCGACGACGTGGTCAAGGCCGTCAACGACGCCATCGAGGCCAAGGCTCAGGGCTGAGACAAACCGATACGACGGAGACAGCGGACAAAAAACCGCTGTCTCTTTTTTTGAAATCAGGCCCGGAGGACGCTTTCCGGAAGGCTTTCGGGCGGGCGCATGCCCGTCTGTTGCTTCGCTCTGCCAAAATACAATAAAAGTACAAAGCTCTTGATTTTCGGGGCAAAATATGATAATATATATAAAATCCCCGATACAGGAGATGGTATCATGCTGAACATGCATATATTCCTGGTAGGCATGGCGGGCGCAGGCAAGACCAGCCTGGGCCGCAGGCTTGCCGCCAATTTGGATCTGCCGTTCATCGATACCGACCAGCGGGTCAGCGAGATCATGGGCATGTCCGTGATCGAAATCTTCCAAACCCTGGGCGAGGCCTTCTTCCGCAACGCCGAGGCCGGCGTGCTGATGGAATTGATCGGCAAGCCGCCCTGCGTGGTATCCACCGGCGGCGGCCTGCCCACCGTGCAGGAGAACGTGCTGCTGATGCAGAACCACGGCATCATCATCCATGTGGACCGTCCGCTGGATCAGATCCTGAGCGACATCAAAATGGAGCGCCGCCCCACCCTGGCCGGCGGCTCCTATGAGAATGTCATCGACCAATACAACGAGCGCATTGGCCATTACAAGGCCTGCGCGGATTACAGGCTGGATAATTCCCATGGCTTCACCGTGGGGCTGCAGACCCTGACCCAACTGGTGGAGGGCCTCAAATAACTGCCTGTTAAAAGACGCTCACGGGAATCCAGCGGGTTTCTGTGGGCGTTTTTTGCGGATCATATCCATTGCGCGCAAGACAGAATATATAGAGTGAGGGAGAAAACCTATGGCAAATGCGATTGTTGGACAAAGCGGCGGCCCCACCTCGGTGATCAACGCCAGCTTGGCCGGCGTTTTTCAGGCCTGCCAGATGCGCGGCGCGCAGCATGTGTACGGCATGCTGCACGGCATCCAGGGCCTGCTGGATGAGAAGGTATGCGATCTTTCCGAGCGGCTCAAATCCTTCCTGAACATCGAGCTGCTCAAGCGCACCCCCTCCTCCTTCCTGGGCAGCTGCCGCTATAAGCTGCCCGATCCCGAGGAGGACGAGGCCACCTATCAAAAGCTGTTTGCGATCCTCAAAAAGCTGGATATCCAGTGGTTCTTCTACATCGGCGGCAACGACAGCATGGATACCATCAATAAGCTGGCCCGCTACGGCAAGCAGATCGGCTCCGGCATCCGGTTCATGGGCGTGCCCAAAACCATCGATAACGACCTGATGCATACCGACCATACCCCGGGCTACGGCTCCGCCGCCAAGTATATCGGCGTGGTGATGAAGGAGATCATCCGCGACGCCACGGTGTACGGCACCAATTTTGTTACTATCGTGGAGGTCATGGGCCGCAACGCGGGCTGGCTCACCGCCGCCGCCGCCCTGGCCCGGGGCGAGGACTGCGAGGGTGTGGATCTGATCTGCCTGCCGGAGCTGCCCTTCCATACCGACCGCTTCCTGGCCAAGGTGGAGCGCATGCAGAAGGAGCGCGCCAGCGTGGTCATCGCCGTATCCGAGGGCGTCAAGCTGCCCGACGGCCGTTTCGTCTGCGAGCTCAGCGACGATCACCGCACCCGGGACGCCTTTGGCCATATCAACCTGACCGGCACCGCCCGGTATCTTTCCAACCTGGTGGCGCGCAACCTGCCCACCCGCACCCGCGCGGTGGAGCTCTCCATCCTGCAGCGCTGCGGCGGGCATCTGGCCAGCCGCACCGATATCACCGAGGCCTTCCAGGTGGGCGGCGCGGCCGCCAAGGCGGCCTTCGAGGGCGAGACCGGCAAGATGGTGGCCTTGAAGCGCCTCTCCAACGATCCCTACCAGTGCACCACCGAGCTGGTGGATATCAACGACGTGGCCAATTACGAAAAGAAAGTGCCCGTGGAGTGGATCAACGATACCCGCACCGATATGCTGCCGGAGTTCCTGGCCTATGCCCGCCCGCTGATCCAGGCGGAGCTGACGCCCATCTACATCAACGGCCTGACCCAGCATATCGTGGAGGAGTAAACCATGGCGCTGCACGTGATGGAGGAGGCCAGCCGCTGCCTGGGCTGCAAAAAGCCCCGGTGCCGGGAGGGCTGTCCCATTCATACCAATATCCCCGAGGTCATCCGCCTGCTCAAGGAGAACAGGCTCAACGAGGCGGGCTGGATGCTGTTTGAAAACAACCCGCTGACCACGGTCTGCGCCTTGGTATGCAACCACGAAAACCAGTGCGAGGGCCACTGCGTGCGGGGCATCAAGGATGTGCCGGTGCATTTTTCGGTGATCGAGAGCTATATCTCCTCCATCTACGCCAACCAGATGGTCCAGGGCCCCGCGCCCTCCAACGGGCGCAAGGCGGCGGTCATCGGCGCGGGCCCGGCGGGCATCACCATCGCCATCATCCTGGCGCGCTACGGCTATCAGATGACGATCTTTGACAGCCGGGACAAGATCGGCGGCGTGCTGCGCTACGGCATCCCCGATTTCCGCCTGCCCGATTCCGTGCTGGACGATCTGGCCTACCGCCATCTGGAGCTCAAGGGCATCCGCTTCCGGCCCAATACCTACATCGGCAGCGCCATCACCATTGACGATCTTTTCCGGGATGGGTTCCAGAGCGTGTTTGTGGGCGCGGGCCTTTGGAAGCCGCGCAAGCTGAACATCCGGGGCGAAAGCCTGGGCCACGTGACCTACGCCATCAATTACCTGGCCAGCCCCGCCGCCTTCCGGCTGGGGGAGCGCATTATGGTGATCGGCACCGGCAACAGCGCCATGGACTGCGCCCGCACCGCCATCCGCCATGGGGCCAAATACGTCAGCTGCGTCAACCTGACCGATACCATCACCGCCAGCCAGTACGAATCCAGCTATGCCCGGCTGGAAGGCGTGGATTTTATCTACAATAAGTGCACGGTGGAGATCCGGGAGGACGGGGTGATCCTGGCCGACAGCCGGGTGGAGGAGGACGGCCGGATCGCGCCCATCCCCGGCACCGAAAAGCTGTACCCCTGCACCGGCGTGATCATCGCCGTGAGCCAGGGGGCGGAGAGCAACCTGGTAAAGACCACCAAGGATATCGATACCGGCAAAACCGGCCTGCTCACCGTGGATGAGGATGGCCACACCAGCCGGCCCGGCGTGTTTGCGGCGGGCGATGCCGCCAGCGGCGCGCGCACCGTGGTGGAGGCGGTGGCCAACAGCAAGCGCGTGGCCGAGGCCATGCACCAGTACATGCAGTCCCTGCCCATGCCCAAGACCACCGATTACCCGGACGCTCCCACGGTGGAAACCGTGGACGCGGCAGCCCAGGCGGAGCAGGTGCTGTAAAGGCTGCAAAAAAGGAAGCTGACAGCCGATCCAAAGGGCCAGATCCTGCTCTTTGATGAAAAGCAGACAAACCGTAATTGGCGGGGGAGGGAAACGTTCGAGGCCTCCGCGGCCTCGAGCTCTGCGCCAAAGGACTTCGTCCTCTGGACTCCAACGGGCGATGGGGCAAACAACGAAAGCCAAACTTGTTTCCGCCAGTTTGGTTTCGGTCGCCAAGCAAGTTCCCGGGCAAAAGAACAAGGAAAAAACCGGAAAAATCAAACAAGCTTGATTTTTCCGGTTTTTTCCTTGTTCAGCGGTGCGCTATGCGCGCCGCGCGCACGGCAAAGCCGTGCTGCCCGGGAACGGTGGATGGCGTTAAAGCCAGTTGGCGGATAGCACGCAGCATTTACGGCGACAAACGCAGCCTTCTTCGGTTCCTTCTTGGGCTCCAAGAAGGAACGCTCCCGTTCGTTCCCCTCCCCCGTCCTATTTCAGTTTGAAGATGTATTGTTTTAAGCAATGTTTGCCTCAGTCCACCGAGCTGAACATGATGATGCAGATCACATCGCTGGTTTTATCCTTGATGCCGTCAAAGCGGCAGCGCAGGCGGAAGGGCTCCCGGCCCGGCAGGCGCACCACGGGGGTATCGTTCATCACCGACGGGTTATCCTTGTTGATCCAATAGAGCTGACGGTTTTTGCGCTCCGGCGGCAGATCGAAGCACCGCAGGAAGCTGCCGTCGTTCAGCGCTTGGGTGAAGGCGGCGGTATCCATGCCCAGCTTTTTATCCAGGCCGTGGACGGCCACCTCGTATTTTACCTGGCCGCCCAGATCGTGCACAAACACGATGCTGCCGCTGAAGTACTCGCCCAGCAGGCGCATCTGGTTGCGCAGCCGCATGAGCTCGGTAACCTCGATGCAAACGCACTGCCAGGTCAGCCCGCCGAAGCGGTCGGTCAGCCGGCTCATCTCCACCACGTAGATATACTCTCCATCCTTGCGGCGCAGCCGGTAGGGGGAAAACTCGCTGCTTTTTCCCGAGGCGAAGGCCTTCGCTTCGCGGATCAGGCCCGGCACGTCGTCGGGGTGCATCAGCCCGGTCAGCCTGTTGTCAAACTGATCCCGGATCTCCTCCCGGGTATAGTCCACCAGCTGCAGGAAGTTATCGCTGATATACAGGAATTCAAACGTATCGTCCGCAGCGCAGCGATAGTACGCGCCGGGCAGATCGTGGTTGACATACTGCAATTCGGTAATATCCTGACAGGAGGCGTAAAACTTTTTGCCGTTGGCGTCCTCATCCATGTAATACACGCGCACGCTGAGCCATACCAGGGTGTCGTTGGGCTTAAAGACCCGGAACACGCCCCAGGCGCCGTTTATGCGGTCCTCCATGGCGGCGCTCAGCATCTGATAAAAGCCCGGCAGATCGGCGGGATAGAAGTAATTCTGAATGTGATGCAGGCGGCGGTTGACCTCCTCCACCTGCATGTTCAGCATCATGTAAAACTGCTGATTATAGCGGAGAATATCGATATCATCGCCCCGCCAGCTGTAAAAGCATACCGGGCCCAGCACGTTATTGAGCATGGCGTCGCTGTATATGCTGCTGTCCATGAACTCGCGGATGTGCATTTCCTGGTTGGCCTTGAACACAAACCCGCTGTGGTCGGAATGATTGCCGTCGCGGATCAGCCCTTCAAAGGCCTCCGGCGGCATGGGCCGATAGAAGTAATAGCCCTGCATGTAGCGGCAGCCCAGATCGCGCAGGAAATTGACCTGCGCCCGGGTTTCCACGCCCTCCACGATGATGGGCGCGCCCAGGGTTTTGGTCATGTTGATGATGGATTCCAGAATGCTGACGCCCTTGCGCTCCTCGTTGCTGCTGATGTGCAAAAACTGGGCGTCCAGCTTGATCACATCCACGTTCAGCGTGCGCAGCATGTTCAGCGAGGAGTAGCCGCTGCCAAAATCGTCCATCAGCACCAGGAAGCCCAGCTCGCGCAGCTTCTGCATGGTGCGGCGCACCGCCGCCGTATCCTTCGCGTAGGCGGATTCGGTTATCTCGATCTTGAGGTACTCGTGGGGCAGATGGTATTTTTCCATCAGCCCGCACAGGAAGGCGGGCACATCAATGGTAAAGATATCCAGCGGGGACAGGTTGACCGATACCGGCACGGGCTGGATGCCCTTATCAAACATGCCGCGCAGCCAGCGGCACACCGCCTCCCAGATAAACTGATCCAGATTGGTGATGATGCCGTGCTTTTCCAGAATGGGGACGAACACCGCGGGGGAGATCCAGCTGCCGTCCGGCCGCCGCCAGCGGGCCAGGGATTCCGCGCCCACCACGCGGCCGGTGGATACGCGGCACTGGGGCTGCAGGAAAAAGCAGATTTCCCCGCTCTCCAGCGACCGCTGAAAATCGCTGAGCAGGCGGAACTCATTGGCCTGCTTCTGGTGGATTTCGGTGCTGTACAGCTGGATGCGCTTGCGGAAATCGCCCTTGAGCTCCTCGGCGGCCAGCGCGGCGCGGTTGAACAATTCGCCGATCTGCGCGTCGGAGCCGTCTATTTTGCAGATGCCAAAGATGGGGGAGAAGCCCACCGAGTTGTTGCGCTTGGCGATGGCCTGGCGCAGCTCCTCGTACAGGGCGTCGATACGGGGACGGTCAAAGGGCACCATCAGGCAAAAATCGTCCTGCCCGCGGTAGCCCGCCAGGCCGCCCACGGCCGCCGCGGCGCGGTTCAGCGCCTCGCCGTAGCTTGCCAGCAGCTGATCCCCCGCCGCCTGGCCGTTCCAATCCTGGAACAGCTTAAAATGCTCGATATCGATGGCGATCAGGCACCATTCGCCGCGCAGCTGCCGGAGCTTTTTTTGCGCCGCGGCAAAGAAAGCCCGCTCGGTCATCAGGCCGGTGAGCTCGTCGCGCTGGGCGTTATGGGCCAGGATGGGGACGGAATCTTCCTCCTCCTCTTTTTCGTGGCTGATATCGTATATATACTGCTGCATTATGTCCGCCGGCAGGCCGTACTGCGCGCCGCAGACCAGCACATGCTGGGTCCAGCGCCAGCCGCCCTCCAGCGTGCGGCAGCGCATCTCGCCCATCAGGATCCCGGGCGGGGAGGATTTTTGCAGGCGCTCCGCTATCGTATCGGGATCCAGCATATCGCGCAGGGTATCCCGGTCCCCAGGGTATACCAAATAATCCCACGCCAGCCGATACAGCGTGCGCAGGCTGCCCCGGGGTTCCACCGGCGCGTATTTTCCATCGAAATGATACAGGGTTTTATAGGTGCCGTCGTTCAGGTTATATTCCACCAGCTCGTCAAAGGAGGTCTGCGCCAAATTATCCAAAATGGCCGAGCGATCGTTGGCCGCCAGCAGCATTTTAATATAATCCGCATTCATAACGCACAACTCCTCTACGCTGCCCGGGGGAAAAATGATAAAGGGCAGCCCACCCAAAATATACGGAAATCCGCGGCGATAAACGGCATCGTCCGGCTTGGTTTTAAGCTTGCTCCGCAAAACAATGTGTAAAAAATCCCTTTTCAGGTGACTTTCTGTCACCATTGTAGCATGAAAGCCATATAAAAACAACCCTGTTCATAAATTATTCATACCAATACGCATATGAAGAAGGACATTTGCAAATTGGGATTTGGCGGGAAGGAGTACGAACGGGGGCGTTCCTTCTTGGAGCCCAAGAAGGAACCGAAGAAGGCTGCGTTTGTCGCCGCTCCTGCTGCGGGCTTTTCCGCCAACTGGTTTTACGCCTGCCACCGTTCCCGGACAAGGCCAGCTTCGCTGGCCGCGCGGTGCGCAAAGCGCACCGCTGAACAAGATAAAAATCCGGAAAAATCAAACGAGCTTGATTTTTCCAGATTTTTATCTTGTTCTTTTTGCCCGGGAACTCGCTTGGCGACTTAACCAAGCTGGCGGAAACGAGTTTGTTCGCTGACTCAAGTTAGTTCGCCCGTTGAGTCCAGAGGGCTTTGAGCGCCCGGAAAAGCATCCCTTGGGATGGTTTTCAGCGAAAAGCGGGCCGGAAGGCCCCGGACCGAAGGTCCTTTGGCGCAGGTTTGGGCTGCGGAAGCCCAACGTCCCCCTCCCCGCCAAATCCCAATTTATCATTTTGAACAGATCGCAATATCTGGACAGAACACCATAAAAGCGCCCCGGAAAGCCCGGGATGCCTGGAGAAAAACCTTGCGGTTACAGCCCCTTGATCATGGCCAGATCGCCGTAGAGGATGGAATCGTCGCCCAGCTCCGCGGTCTTGATCTCCACGGTGCTGCGGATGGTGGGCATGCAGTAGCGGTCCACCTCGGCCAGGATCTTTTTGAGGAAGAGATCGCCCATGGCCTCGATGACGCCGCCGCCGTAGATCACCAGGTCGGGGCTGATGGTGTTGATCATATTACCGGTGGCCACGGCCAGGTAATGGCAGGCGCGGTCCACGGCCTCGGTGGCCACGGGATCCTTTTCCTTAAGCGCCTTCTTGAGCTTTTTGCTGCGGAAAACGCCGCCCTGCACATCCTCGGCCAGCTGGCACGCCCGGCCGCGGGAAACCTGCTGGCGGATGTAGGCGCTCATGCCCTGCTTGCTGGAGAAGGCCTCCAGGCAGCCGCGCTGGCCGCAGTTGCATAGCGGTCCCTCGGGATCCAGGATCATGTGGCCGTACTCCGCGGCCTTGAACTGGTTGCCGGTAAAGAGCTCGCCGTTCAAGATCATGCCGCCGCCCATGCCGGTGCCCACAAAGAAGCCCACCACGTTTTTATAGCCCCGGGCCGCGCCGAATTTGTACTCGCCCAGCACGCCCAGGTTCACATCGTTGCCCACAAAGAAGGGCACGCCGAATTTCTTTTCCATGGCGGAGCGGATATCGTAATTGCGCCAGGGCAGGTTGGGGGTAAAGAGCACCACGCCGGCGTTCTGATCGATGACGCCCGGAGCGCAGGAGGCCACGGCGTTCAGCTTTTTGCGGTCGATGCCGGACTCCTTGATCATCTCCTCCACCACGCTGATGATCACTTTTTCCACGTCCGCGCTGCCCTCGCCGCCGCTCTTGGAGCGCTTTTTGAGGCGGTAGATGATCTCGTCGTTCTCGTTAAAGATGGCGCCCAGCACCTTGGTGCCGCCCACGTCCAGACAAATATTATACTTTTCGGCCATGTTGATTGCTCCTTTCAATATCAGCGCATCCGGCTGCGCAGCTTCTGGAAAAAGGATTTGCGCTCCGCCGGGGCGGGCTTTTTCGGCTCCGCAGGCTCCCGGAAGATGGGTGCGGGCTCCGGCGCAGGCGCAGGTGCCGGCGCGGGCTCCGGCTCGGGCGCGGGTTCGGGTTCAGGCGCAGGCGGTGCGGGCGGCTCCTCCAGGGCGCTCACCCGGCGCTCGCTGAAATAGCGGTACAGCGCCTCCTGGGAGCTGGTGCCCGCCCCGCCCTCCTCGCGCACGTAGGTGCCGTCGGGCTGCATGGTGCGGGATTTTTCCTTATCCTCCCGAAGGGCGGTGAGCACGCGGTCGATCTGCTCCCGGGTATCGGGGGTGACCACCTCGGCAAAGGCCTCCACCCGGCGCTCCAGGTTGCGGTTGAGCAGATCGCCGGAGCCGATGAACATGCGGGCGTCCTCGCCCTCGCCGAATTTGTAAATGCGGCTGTGCTCCAGCCAGCGGCCCACCACGCTCTTGACGGTGATGTTCTCCGTCATGCCGGGCACACCGGGGCGCAGGCAGCAGATGCCGCGGATGAACAGCTCCACCTTGACCCCCGCCTGGGAGCAGGCGATGAGCTTTTTCATGACCTCCACGTTGTTCATGCCGTTGACCTTGATAGCCACCCGGCCCGCGGGGCCCTTTTGCAGCTCCCGGTCCAGCAGCTCCATCACCCGGCTCTTGAAGGCCCGGGGGGCGATCCACAGGGTATGCGCCTCGGGGGGCAGCTCGTGGTTCACCAGGGCGGCGAAGGTGGCCTCGGCCTCCTCGCCGGCGGCTTCGTTGGCGGTGATCAGCGAAAGATCGGTATACTGCTCGCCGGTGGCCTCGTTGTAGTTGCCGGTGCCCACCTGGGTGATGTGGGAGATGTTGCCGCCCGAGCGTCTGGTGATCACAAACAGCTTGCTGTGCACCTTGTGCTCCGGCAGGCCGTAGATCACCCGGCAGCCCGCGTCCTCCAGCATCTCGGAGTAATCGATGTTGTTCTGCTCGTCAAACCGGGCGCGCAGCTCCAGCAGGCACAGCACGTCCTTGCCGCGGTCCGCGGCGTAGGCCAGGGCGGCGGCGATCTTGCTGCTGCCCGACATGCGGTACAGGGTGATCTTGATGGAGAGCACGTCCGGATCGTCCGCCGCCTCGTAGATCAGATCCACAAAGGGCAGCATGCTCTGGAAGGGGAAGCTCATCAGCAGATCGTGGTTTTCGATATAGCGGAAATACTCGCCCTTTTTGAGCCCGATATCCCGGGCGGGGCGGCGCTCCTCGTAGCGGAAGCCGGGCTTGCCGCCGATGGCGGAGCGGAAGGAGAGATCAAAGGGCACGCTCTGGGTAAACACGCAGCGCTCCGGCACACGCAGCTTTTTGAGCAGCGCCGCCCGGGCGGGATCGGTCAGCTTGCCGTACAGGCGCACCCGTACCGGCATCTCCCGCTTGCGTTTGGACAGCATGGTGGATACCTTCTGGCGCAGGTCCTCGTCCGGGCTGTCAGCGGCGTCGGAGAGGAATACGTCGGCGTTGCGCGTCACCTCCACGATGGCGCTCTGGATCACCGTTTCCTTTTTGAACAGCAGCGGCATGAAGTGCCGGATCAGCTGGGCGGTGAGCACGATCTTCTGGCAGCCGTCGATCTCGAAGGTCAGGTAGGCCGGCACCCGGTGCAGCGGGATGATGGCCAGGTTCATTTCATTGCCCCGGCCCAGCACGGCGATCACGTTGGATTCGCCGCTCCACAGGAAGGGCAGCGGCTGATCCATGCCGATGATCTTGGGGAAGAGCAGATCCTTGATATCGCCGAAGAGCTTTTTGCTCATCAGCTCGTCCACCTTGTTGATCTTGCGGAAATCCAGCACGTCGATGCGGTTGGCGCGCAGCTCCTCCTGGATGCCCTTCCAGATGCTCTCCATCAGCGTCTGCTGCTCCTGGGTGACGCGCAGCACTTCCTGGATCACGGCGTCGGGCAGCAGGCCGGAAAGCTGATCCGGTTTATCGGGCGTCAGCAGCGCCCGGTGGGTCAGTATGCCGATGCGCACCCGGTAGAATTCCTCCAGATTGCTCTGGTAGATCATCAGGAATTTGAGCCGCTCCAGCAGCGGCACGGTGGGATCGGCGGCTTCCAGCAGCACCCGCAGGTTAAAGGCCAGCCAGCTCAGATCGCGGTTGATATAGATGCGCTCTTCCGGGTTTTTCTTGTCCATTGCTTTTTCTTTGGAATCCATGGTGGGCTCCTGCTGTTTTATTAATGGGCCTCGCAGGCCTTCTCCAGGGCGTCGATCACGATCTGGAGGGTGCGGATGCGGGCGTATTTTTTATCGTTGCTCTCGATGATGAACCAGGGCGCGTTCTTGGTGCTGGTCTTGGCCAGCATCTCGTCCACGGCGGCCTCGTACAGCGGCCATTTTTCGCGGTTGCGCCAGTCCTCATCGGTCAGCTTCCATTGCTTCTCCGGGGTGTTCTGCCGGTCATTGAACCGGGCCAATTGGGTTTCCTGATCGATGTGGATCCAGAATTTGAGCACCACCGCGCCCCATTCGGTCAGCTGGCGCTCAAACTCGTTGATCTCGTTGTAGGCGCGCTTCCAGTCGTTCTCCGCGCAGAAGCCCTCCAGCCGCTCCACCATCACCCGTCCGTACCAGGTGCGGTCAAAGATGCAGATGTGGCCGCTGCGGGGCAGGCGGGTCCAGAACCGCCACAGGTACTGGCGGTTGAGCTCGTGGGGCTCGGGGGAAGCGATGGGCATCACATCGAAGCCGCGGGGATCCAGGGGCTTGGCGATGCGGCGGATGTTGCCGCCCTTGCCGGCGGCGTCCCAGCCCTCGTAGCACAGGATCACCGGGATCTTTTTGCGGTAGATCACGTTATGCAGTTTGCCCAGCTTTTTCTGCAGCTTTTTAAGCTCGGTTTTGTATTCCTCGTCGGTGAGGGCGGGGGAGAGGTCCACCTCGCTGAGCTTTTTCATATGCAGCAGCGGGAAGCTCTCCTGGAAGGGCTTGCCGACGTAGCGGCCCTTCTCCATGGCCTTCTGAAGCAGATCCACCAGCAGCTGCAGGGCGTCGTGCACCGCTTCCTTCCGGTCGCCGCCGTCCAGCGTATGCCAGGGGATGGCCTTGCCGGTCTTTTCCATAAAGCCGCGGTAGGTTTCCTTAAAGGCGTCGTACTCCCGCTGCTGCCAGAGATCGTCGGCGGAGACGCGCCATTCGGTCTCGAAGCTCTCCCGCAGGGCGTTCATGCGCTTGCGCTGCTCGCCCCGGCCGATATCCAGGAACAGCTTGAGCAGCAGATAGCCGCCGTCCCGCAGCTGGCGCTCAAACTCGTTCACCGAGCGGATGCGGGCCTTGTACTGCTCCTTGGTGATCTCCCGGCGCAGGTATTTGCGTACGGTATCCTCCATCCAGCCGGAATCGTAGAACATGATCTTGCCGTTTTCCGGGATGGCCTTGGCGTAGGGGTACAGGAAGGGATAGCGCGCGTCGGCCTCCGGGGTGATCACCGGGGAGACCACGTTGTAGAACCGCGGGTCGATCTCGCTGATCAGCTCGTTGATCAGGCTGCCCTTGCCCGCGGCGGCCCAGCCCTCCACCAGCACGATGATGGGCATGCCTGCGGTGCGGATGGCCTGCTGCTGGCCCACCAGCCATTCCCGCAGGGCTTTGGTCTCTTCCTTTTGGGTCGGTTTCTCCTCTTTTCTGGGTTCCGCGTCCTCGCTTTTCACTTTTATTCCTCCCGTGCTTTGATATAAAATGCCGCCGCGCACCTGCTGCGCGGATTGTTTTTTGCGGATATCGTCCACCTGTATATCAATGTATATTTATTGTACAATATCGGACGCCGAAAGTCAATAAGTCCGCGCTCAGGCTGCCGCGCCCCGGCCATCGGCGCGCAGCCGGCTGGTCAGATCGGCGATGCGCCGGTAGGCCGCCGACAGCAGCAGGGTGGCCGCCAGCTCCGCCAGCATTACGGCGGTGCGCTCCCAGCCCTGGGGCGTATAGCGCACCAGCGCCATGGAGTGGTACACGTACTGGGTCAGCAGGTAATGGATCAGATAGGCGTAGCCGCTGATATCGCCCACCCAGACCAGGGCCGGGTTGGTCAGCAGGCGGGTGATCAGCCCCCGCCGCACCGAAAAGGCGTACACCCAGCCCAGGGCCAGCCACAGATAAAGGGAGGTATTGTTGAAGCAGGCTTTGATCCAGGGCGAGGCGGAGCCCCGGCGGCGCAGGAGCATTTCGCCCACGGTCAGCCCCAGGAGGATCAGCTCCAGAAGGGTGCCCATCGCCGTTATACGCCGGTCGCCCCGGGCCTTTTCCTCGCCGCGGTCCAGCAAAAACAGCCCCAGGCAGCAGCCCGCCGCAAAATCGCCCAGCCGGAACAGCGGGAAGCAGTAGGAATACCAGTTGTACACGTAAAAATCCGTGCCCCATTGGATCAGCGGCACGCAGGTCAGGATCTGCGCGGCGGGGATCAGCAGCATCAGCGCCGCCCGGGCTGCGGACCCCATGCGCCGCAGCCGGCGGATCAGCGGCGGGAACACAAAGTACAAAAACAGCATGGAGGATAAAAACCAGGCCACGCCGTTCAGCGATACGTTGACCAGGTGGTGGGGCCACCAGCTTTGCAGCAGCGCCGTATCCAGCGCCATCAGCCCCAGCGTCTCCAGCACCAACGAGGATTTGAGCCCCACCGTGGCCTCTATGATCAGCCGCAGCACGGCGTAGAGCACCATGCAGATCAGGTGCAGGGGATAGATGCGGGCGATGTGCCGCCAGGCAAAGGCGGCCTGCCCCCGCAGGGCGCCCGGCAGCTCCCGGCCGGCGCAGCGCTGGGTCAGCAGGCAGGAGGACAGCACAAAGAACGCTGATACCGACAGCCCGGCCCAGGCGTAGCTGCGCCCCACGTGGGTCAAAAAGATCCCCAGGAACGCCACGGCGCGCAGCGACTGAAGCGACGGATCCTTCCGAACGGAGCGATCCATGGGCAGCGCCCCCTTTTTTTCTGCATCGAATTGGAAACGATATCCAGCCATCCAATGGATTTATTATAAGAACAACGGCCCGGGAAAGCAAGCAAAAAATGATTCCCGCCCCCGGCGGCGCGGCTGCGAAAAAAACGCGGTGGAAGTATAGCAATCCATGAGAATCTATGTTATAATTCTGTAAATAAAAATATAGAGGCGCCGCGTCCCCACCATCCGCCCGCAACCCAGCGGCGGCGAGCGCAGGCGTACTCCCCGCTCTTTTTTCAGACAAAGGCGAAAAACCGGAAGGAGTGTGTCCGACGATGTTTACCGAGTATGACGGCTTTCTGTTTCACCAGGGCACCAATTATGAGATCTATAACAGGCTGGGCGCGCATCCCCAGGTGATCGACGGCGTGGCAGGCACCAGCTTTGCGGTATGGGCGCCCAACGCCCAGTTCGTTACGCTGATCACCGCGCGTACCGGCTGGGATCATGAAAACTGGATGCACCGCAGCCAGGCCGATCCCAGCATCTGGGAATGCTTCCTGCCCGACGTGCAGGACGGCGACGCCTACCGCTATATCGTCACCGGGGCCGACGGCGTGCGCCGCTGGAAATCGGACCCCGTGGCCTTCCGCGCCGAGACGCGCCCGGCCAACGCCTCCATCGTCTGCCGGCTGGATACCTATCCCTGGGGCGACGGGGAATACCAGGCGAAGCGCGATAACACCAAGGTGCTGGGCAAGCCCATGTCCATCTACGAGGTGCACCTGGGCTCCTGGAAAAAATACCGCCTGAGCGCCGAGGACAGGGATGGCTTCCTCAACTACCGCCAGCTGGGCGACGAGCTGGCCGAGTACGTGCAGTACATGGGCTACACCCACGTGGAGCTGATGGGCATCTGCGAGTATCCCTTCGATCTTTCCTGGGGCTACCAGGTGACCGGCTATTTTGCCCCCACCAGCCGCTACGGCACGCCGGATGATTTCCGCTACCTGGTGGATAAGCTGCACCAGTGCGGCATCGGCGTGATTCTGGACTGGGTGCCCGCCCACTTCCCCAAGGATGAGTTTGCCCTGGCGCGCTTTGACGGCACGCCGCTGTATGAATCCGCCGATCCCCTGCGGGCGGAGTTCCCCGGCTGGGGCACCCTGGCCTTTGACCACAGCAAGCCGGAGGTGCGCTCCTTCCTGATCTCCAGCGCCTTCTACTGGATCCGCGAGTTCCATCTGGACGCCCTGCGCGTGGACGCCGTGGCGGCCATGATCTACGCCAGCTACGACCGCGCCGAGTGGCGGCCCAACATGTTCGGCGGCAACCTGAACCTGGAAAGCATGGATTTTATGCGCCAGCTGAACACCGAGGTTTGCGGCAGGACCACCGGCTACCTGATTGCCGAGGACAGCTCCGCCGAGTGGGGCATCACCGAGGATGTGAAAAAGGGCGGCCTGGGCTTCACCTTCAAATGGAACATGGGCTGGATGAACGATACCCTGCGCTACATCGCCCTGGATCCCATCTACCGCAAATGGCACCATGACCAGCTGACCCATACCGCGGATTATGCCTTTACTGAAAACTTTGTGCTGGTGCTGTCCCACGACGAGGTGGTGTACGGCAAGCACTCCATGGCGGAAAAGGCCCCGGGCCGCATTGAGGACCGGCTGGGCAGCCTCAAAACGCTTTACACCTACCAGTTCACCCATCCCGGCAAAAAGCTGCTCTTCATGGGCCAGGATTTTGCCCAGGACCGGGAGTGGAACGTGCAGGAGAGCATCGACTGGCACCTGACGAACGAGTTTGGCCACCGCGACGTGATGATGACTGTGCGCAGGCTGCTGGAGATCTACAAGCAGTATCCGGTGCTCTACGCCGATTCCAAGAACCCCGTCACCTTCGAGTGGATCAACCGCAACGATACCTGGGCCAACGTGATCAGCTATATCCGCCGCAACCCCTGGAATTACGAGGGCGCGGTGCTGGTGGTGTGCAACTTCTCGCCCTCGGAGCACCACGATTACTGCGTGGGCGTGCCCCTGCCCGGCAAGTACGAGCGCATCTTCAGCACCTATGATACGCTGCCCACCGGCGGCGGCCCCGGCGAGGGCGGGATCTATCCCGTGATGCTCAGCAGCGAGGGCGCCAGCGACGGCCGTCCCTGCCACCTGAGCTACAGCCTGCGGCCCTTTGAATCGATCATCGTGCGCTTCCCCGCGGACGCTGCCGGGATCGAGGCCGCCATGGAAAAAGAAAAAGCGAAGGCCGCGCGCAAAAAGCCCGCCGCCAAGCCCGCCGCGGAGAAAAAAGCCGCCGCGGAAAAGAAGCCCGCCGCGGAGAAAAAAACCGTCGCGGCAAAAAAGCCTACCAAGGCTGCGGATAAGAAGCCCGCTGCCAAGTCCTCCAAAGCAAGGAGTGCCAAAGATTGATGGACGCCCGTAAGAACGACCTGGATTTCCTTTCTGCCATATTCAGCGACGAAACACAGCAATACCGCGCCCCGGCTGAGCCGGAGCGCGGTGACCGCGTTACCATTCGGCTGCGCGTGCCCCGGGTGCGGGCGGCGCTGGCCGTATCCCTGATCCTGGAGGGCGCGCCCTCGCCCCTGCCCATGGAGGAAACGGCGCAGGGGACGGAGCATTTTTGCCTGTATCAGGCGCAGCTGACCTGCGGCGATACGCCCATCCGCTACTATTTTCAGATCAAGCGCGGCCGGGAGACCTATTTTTATCAAAAGAACGGCGCGTACCGTCAGACCCGGTATGTGAAGCCCGATCCCCGGTTCCGCTTCCGCATCCTTCCCGGGTTCCATACCCCGGCCTGGTCCCAGGGCGCGGTGCAGTATCAGATCTTTACCGACCGCTTCCGCAACGGCGATAAGACCAACGACGTGCAGTATGCGGAGTATTCCTATAACAAGCAGCATGTGCGGCAGATCCCGGACTGGGGCCGCATGCCCGCCGAGGATGATTACCGCTGCTTCTATGGCGGCGATATCGCCGGCATCCTGGAAAAGCTGGATTACCTGCAGGATCTGGGGGTGGAGGTACTGTACCTGAACCCCATCTTCCTGGCCCCCTCCAACCATAAATACGACACCCAGGATTACGAGCACATCGATCCCCATTTCGGCGTGATCGAGGATGATATCGATTACACCATGCAGCACTGGGAGCACCACAACGGCTATGCCCAGCGCTATATCACCCGGGTGCTCTCCAAAAAGAACCTGGAAAAGAGCGACGCGCTGTTCGCCACCCTCTGCCGGGAGCTGCACAAGCGCGGCATGAAGATCATCCTGGACGGCGTGTTCAACCACTGCGGCTCCTTCCACCGCTGGATGGACCGGGAGGGCATCTACCGCGATAAGCCGGGCTACGCTCCCGGCGCGTATCAGGATGAGGAAAGCCCCTACCGCGGCTTCTTCCGCTTCCTGTGGGAAAACAAGGGGCAGTACGAAGCCTGGTGGGGCGTGGAAACGCTGCCCAAGCTGAACTACGAGGGCTCCCGCGAGCTGTGGGAGACCATCTTTGCCATCGCCGAAAAATGGCTGAAGCCGCCCTATTGCATCGACGGCTGGCGGCTGGACGTGGCCGCCGATCTGGGCCATACCCCGGAGACCAACCACGCCTTCTGGCAGGAGTTCCGCCGCCGGGTCAAGGCGGTGAACCCCGACGCGGTGATCATCGCCGAGCATTACGGCGATCCCTCCGCCTGGCTGCAGGGCGATCAGTGGGATTCGGTGATGAACTACGACGCCTTTATGGATCCGCTTAGCTATTTCCTCACCGGCATCGAAAAGCACAGCGACGGCATAAGGGACGATCTTTACCAGGACGGCGAAAAGTTCCTGGAGTCCATCCAGGAGAACATGGCGCGGTTCCAGTGGAGCTCCCTGCAGTGCGCCATGAACGAGCTGTCCAACCACGATCATTCCCGCTTTTTGACCCGCACCAACCGCCGGGTGGGCCGGATGCACACCCTGGGCAGCCAGGCCGCGGACCGGGATGTGGATAAGGCCGTGATGCGGGAGGCTGTGGCCATCCAGATGACCTGGCCGGGCGCGCCCACCATTTATTACGGCGACGAGGCCGGCCTCACCGGCTGGACCGATCCCGATAACCGCCGCACCTACCCCTGGGGCCATGAGGACGCCGATCTGATCGCCTTCCATAAGGCGCTGACCCGCCTGCGCCGGGCAAGGCCCGTGCTGCGCAGCGGCTCCTTCAAATCCCTGGGCGGCGGCAACGCCTGGATGGCCTTCGCCCGCTTTGACGAGAGCGACCGGGTGATCACCGTGTGCAACAACAGCGCCGCGCCCCTGCTGCTTACCCTGCGCCTGCGGGACGCCGGGGCGGAGGACGGTGAAACCTACGCGCAGATCCTGGGCACCGATAAATCCGGCTTTACCTGTGTGGAGACCGACGCCGGCGTGGTGGAAAAGGGCGAGATCTCCCTGACCCTGCCGCCCCGCAGCGTCTCCATCCTGGCCCCCAAAACGGAGATCCGGTGAAAAATACAAAATTATTGCGCGCTTTCTTCCGGAAAAGAAAGCGCGTATTTTTTTGCTTATTTCATTTTTCGGCGGATTGTTATAAAAAGACCTTATATCATGTGCTGCAGCGGATGAATTAATGCTTCCCGCATACGGTATGGCTTCCTGCGGCAATCGATGAAAAGCCGCGCCTGCAGATTTGCGGAAGTTTCCATGACGTGCTATATAGGTACAATCTACACAGAGGTTTGGGACGAGGAGCGGCATTTCTGGCGTACCTTCGAGGGATTTAAGCAATATCATGAAGAGGCCTCGACGGACAGACTTGGTTTTTATGAGTACCTAGGCGAGATTTCTTTTAATACTGTTATCGATAAAATCAGCTACCGCATGAGAATTGATCTTGATGATAGACTATCCCTCTCACGTATTGAGACTCAATTTAATGACACAGACTACCCTTATGATTTCACACCAGTCCTGGAAGAACTGGAAAGTCTGATTCCTCAAAGAAAACAATAGTAACATAGGCTCGCAGAATTCAAGTTCCTTGCCTACAGAGCCTATCGGACTCAAACCTACCCCAGGCTTTAAGCTATCCAGCTTAAAGCCTGGGGCTTTTTTGTAAAAAGTACTTGACAAATTGTTTTAGGGCGAACGACGAAAAACAAACTTGTTTCCACCAGAAACTTGAAAGGCGTAAAGAGAGCTCGCGGGCAGGCAGCAAAGCTGCCTGCCCGGGAGCGATGGACGGCGTTAAAATCTGTTGGCGGAAAATCCAGCAGCAGCAGTGGCGACAAACGCAGCCTTCTTCGGTTCCTTCTTGGGTAGCGTCTGCCAAAGGCAGACTGAGGATGGGCGATTCCGCGAATCGCCATCCGAAACCCGCGC
>CADAHU010000059.1 GCA_902787835.1 uncultured Eubacteriales bacterium | reverse complement strand
TACGTTGGGCTTCCGCAGCCCAAACCTGCGCCAAAGGACCTTCGGCCCTCTGGACTCCCAACGAGCGAATCAGCTTGAATTGAAAACCAAACTTGTTTCCGCAAGTTTGGTTACGGTCGCCAAGCGAGTTCCCGGGCAAAAAGAACAAGAGAAAAATCCGGAAAAATCAAGCTCGTTTGATTTTTCCGGGTTTTTCTCTTGTTCAGCGGTGCGCTTTGCGCACCGCGCGGCCAGCGAAGCTGGCCTTGCCCGGGAACGGTTGCAGGCGTTAAAGCCTGTTGGCGGAAAAGCCAGCAGCATTTACGGCGAAAACGCAGCCTTCTTCGGTTCCTTCTTGGGCTCCAAGAAGGAACGCTCCCGTTCGTACCCTCCCCGTCAACTTCCAATTTACCTTTCAGCCCGACGCTCAGCTGCCCGCGCGGAAGGCCTCGATCACGTCGGGACGCTTCTGGATGCGGCGCAGCACGCCGTCCAGCTTTTCCCGGCTTTCCACCTGCACCACCATGTGAATGGTGCAGGTTTTGTTTTTGTTGATCTTGACGCTCATGGCGGTGATGGGCGCGCCGCCATCCTGAACGAATACCGTCAGCTCGCCTAAAAGGCTGGGATGATCGTAGGCGATCACCTGGATGGTGGTGTTGAAGCGGCCCTCGTTCTCCCCGGCCCAGGAAACGTTGACCTTGCGCTCCGGCTCGGAGTACTGGGCGTTTACGCAGTCGGCCTTGTGCACGGTAACGCCGCGGCCGCGGGTGATATAGCCCACGATATCGTCGCCGGGCACGGGGTTGCAGCACTTGGCGAAGCGCACCAGCATGCCGCTGCCGCCCTCCACATAGATGCCCTGGGTGGGCTTGCCGTTGTGGCTGGCCGGGGCCTGGCTGACCTCCGGCAGCATGGGCGGCGTGACGGGCTTTGCGGCCTCCTCAGCCTTGCGCTGCTCCTCATACAGACGGCTGACCACATAGGCCGAGGCGATCATGCCGTAGCCCACGCCGCCGTAGATATCGTCCATATCGGAAAAATCGTATTTATTCAGCAGCGGCTCGATGTACTCGTGCTTGAGCAGGCTGCTGAGCTGGATGCCGCGGCGCTTGGCCTCGTGCTCCACCATATCGCGGCCCTTCTGCACGTTCTCGCCCCGCAGCTCCCGGCGGAAGTACTGGCGGATCTTGGCGCGCGCGCCCTGGGTCTTAACGATCTTGAGCCAGTCCATGCTGGGGCCCTTGGCGTTGGGGGAGGTCATGATCTCCACCCGGTCGCCGGTCTCCAGCGGCGTTTCCAGCGGCACGATGCGGCCGTTCACCTTGGCGCCCACGCAGCTGTTGCCCACGGCGCTGTGCACCCGGTAGGCAAAATCCAGCGGGGTTGCGCCCCGGGGCATATCGATGATATCGCCCTTGGGGGTAAAGATGAACACCTGCTCGGAAAAGATATCGGTTTTCAGCCCGTCGATAAATTCATGGCTGTCCCGGGTCTCGCTCTGCCAGTCCAGCACCTGGCGCAGCCAGTGCAGCTTCTGATCGAAGGCCTTGTCATCCCCGCCCTCCTTGTAGCGCCAGTGGGCGGCGATGCCGTACTCGGCAATGCGGTGCATATCCCAGGTGCGGATCTGGATCTCGAAGGGGAAAGGGATGCGCCGGCCGCCGATCACCGTGGTGTGCAGCGACTGGTACATGTTGTTTTTGGGCACCGAGATATAATCCTTGAAGCGCCCGGGCACCTGGGTCCACAGCGTATGGCAGACGCCCAATACGGTATAGCAATCAGGAATGGTATCCACCAGCACCCGGATGGCGATCAAATCGAAGATCTGATCGAAGGGCTTGTTTTGGATCACCATTTTTCGGTAAATGCTGTACAGGTGCTTGGGGCGGCCCGCCACCTCGTAGTGCATGCCCATCTCGTTGAGCTTCTGGCTGAGCTCTTCGATGACGATCTTGATGTTCTCCTCGCGCTCCGCCCGCTTCATGCCGACCTTTTTGACCACGTCGGCATAGCCCTCCGGATCGATGTAGCGCAGGGACAGGTCCTCCAGCTCCGCCTTGATGCGGTATACGCCCAGGCGGTGGGCCAGGGGCGCGTAAATATCCAGCGTTTCCCGGGCGATGGCGGCCTGGCGCTCCGGGGTTTTGAATTTAAGGGTGCGCATGTTGTGCAGCCGGTCGGCCAGCTTGATCAGCACCACGCGGATATCCTTGCCCATGGCCAGGATCATCTTGCGCAGCGTTTCGGCCTGGCGTTCCTCCCGGTCGGTAAAATCCAGCTGGCCCAGCTTGGTCACGCCGTCCACCATCATGGCCACCTCGTCGCCAAACTCCTGACGGATGGTATCCAGCGTAACGCCCTCGCAGTCCTCCACGGTATCGTGCAGCAATCCGGCGGCCACGGTGGGCGCGTCGATGCCGATTTCGGTGAGAATGCTGGCCACATAGACCGGATGGATGATGTAGGGCTCACCGCTGGCCCGGCGCTGGCCGGCATGCTTTTCCTCGGCGAAGGCGTAGGCCTTCTCCACCAGCGCTACGTCCGCATTGGGATGATAATGTAAAAGGCGAGCGGTCATCTGCTCAAGCGACATGCATTCATAGGCTGTTGCCAAGCTTCTCACCTCCTTGAATCAATCGGTACAGGGGATCGGCCTCCGGGCTGCGCTTCTGCATGGGCAGCAGGCGGCACTGGCTGTCGATCAGCTCCATGCTCTGCAGCACCCGGAGCATGGCTGCGGCGCGGGGATCGGTGGGATCGGGCTTTTCGCCGCGGCGCAGGGATACGTACAGGCCGCGCATATCGGCCACATCGAACCGCAGCGCGGACAGGCGGCTCTGAAGCGCCCCGCTGCGGGGCAGGGCGATGATGCGCGCCGCCGGGTACAAAACACGCAGCGCGGCGGTCTCCTGATCGCAGAGCGCGCCGTCGCACAGCACCACCCGGCGGTAGGGGCCCAGGCGGGCAGCTGCGCCGCAAAGCCCCACCGCATCGTATGCCCGGGGATCTGCCTGGGTGCCGTCCGCGGGGTCCAGCCCGGGATAGAGCCGGCTGATCCGCTGAGCGGTCTCCGCCGTGCGGCAAAGGTACAGCGTGCCTTGTCCGCCCGCCGGCGCAGGCGCTTCCGCGGCTTCCTCCGGCGGGGTGTAAATGCTGTCAATTCGACACAAACGGTTAAATTCCTGCAATATTGCCAGGGATTCCGCATTTTCGTCCGCATGGAACAGGGGCGCGGCGCCGCCCACGGCCTCCACCCGGCATTCCGCCGCCGTGCGCCCGCCAAAGGTGTTTGCCACCGGCGTTACCGCCAGATCGCAGGCGCCGGCCAGGGTGCCCGCCCGTCCGCCCATCTGGAAGGCGATGGCGTCCAGCACGCAGCCCTGCTGGCCCAGGGTCAATTTGAGATGCGCGCCGGAAGCGCCCACCGCCCGGGCAGAGAGCACCTCCGCCTGCCGCAGCAGGAACACCGGGGCGGGATTGCCCATGCCGAAGGGCTCCAGCGCCTGGATGGCGCTGATGAGCTCCAGGGTGATATCCGCCAGGGTGATCTCGCTGTCATACATCGTTTCGGGCATCAGCGTGCGGCCCTGCAGCTGATCAGCCACCGCCTGGCTCAGCCGCCGGCGGAATTCCTCCACCGCCGCCGCAGGCAGGGTCAGGCCTGCCGCCTGCTTATGGCCGCCGAATCTGCTGTACAGATCGCGGCAGCTGTTCAGCGCCTGGTACAGGTCCACGCCGCAGGCGCTGCGGGCGCTGCCCACGCAGGTATCGTCCTGGCGGCTCAGCGCCACCGTGGGATAGCCGTAGCGCTCCGCCAGCCGCCCCGCCACCAGGCCCACCACGCCGCTCTCCCAGCCCTCGCCCATCACCACGATGGCGCGCAGGCCGCAAAGATCCATGGCCTGCACCTGGGCGTCGGCCTCGGCGAGGATGCGCTGCTCAATGCTTTTGCGCCGGGCGTTGAGGCCGTCGGCCTGCTCGGCCAGGGCCAGGGCCTTCAGGGGATCCCGGGCCATGAACAGATCCACGGCGATGCGGGCGGTTTCCATGCGGCCGCAGGCGTTGACGCGCGGGGCCAGCTGGAAGGCGGCCTGGGTGCCGCTGATCTCCTCGCCTGCGCGGATGCCAGCCACGCTGAGCAGCGCCTTGAGCCCGGGACGCCGGGTCAGCCGCATGCGGCGCAGCCCCAGGGCCGCCAGCGCGCGGTTTTCGGAAAGCAGCGGCACCATATCGGCAATGGTGGCCAGGGCGCACAGCTCCAGGGTGGGCAGCAGCGTTTGCCCCAGCAGGGCGCAGCTCAGCTTATAAGCTACACCCGCGCCGCAAAGATCCTTGCAGGGGTATTCCCCCAGCCGGGGATGGAGGATGGCGTCTGCGGGCGGCAGCTCCGCCGGCGGGGTGTGGTGGTCGGTCACGATCACGCGCAGGCCCAGCTCCCTGGCCAGGCGCACCTCCTCCACGGAGGTGATGCCGCAGTCCACGGTGATCAGCAGCCCGCCGGCGTCCGCCAATTTGCGCACGGCCTCGCAGTTCAGTCCGTAGCCCTCCTCCTGGCGGCTGGGAATGTAGATGCCGCCGCGGATGCCCAGGCTGTCCAGCGCCTCCCGCAGGATCACCGAGGCGCAGACGCCGTCGCAGTCGTAATCGCCGTATACCGTAACGGCCTGCCCGGCCTCCGCCGCCGCCCGGATCAGCGCCGTTGCCCGATCCATATCCTGCATCAAAAAGGGATCGTTCAGCTGGCTTTCATCGGGATGCAGAAAGGCCTGGGCCGCCTCGGGGGTATTCACACCCCGGGACAGCAGCAGCGATGCGATGACGGGCGGGTAACCGGGCAATGCGCCGGGCGCGCCACGGGAAATCAAGCGGTGCATAATCCTCCTTCAGTGCAAGCGGAAAAGGGCGGCAGAAAAAGACCAAAGCGCCCTTCCGTGCGGAAGAACGCTTTGATGGTAAAGCAGGATCAGTTTTTGGCGGTCACGGCGCTCCAGCAGCCCAGCACCACCCGGATGCATACGAACAGCACCACGAAGCTCAGCAGGGCGGAGACCGCAACGATGCGGCCCAGGATGCCGTACATGCCAGCCTTGAAGGCCACCATCAGCACCAGGCCGATCAGCAGCACCACGCCGTACAGGATGGCCAGGAATTTGATCTTGCTGCGGCAGGCGTCGGCATAGGCGGCCTTCACGCCGCGGCCCGCCTTGATCTGCTTGCCCATTTCGCCGTACAGCGTAACCAGGCCGTACAGGAAGAGGAAGAAGCAGATCACCAGGCAGGTCATGGACAGGGAGGTCATGATCCAGTTGCCGTCCACGGCGATCAGGGCGGTCAGCAGGCAGAACAGGATCACCCAGCCCACCGCGGCCCAGACACCGGCCAGACCGCCGGCGCGGCCGATCAGCATCAGGCCGATGGCCACGATAACGAGCATCGCGGCGCAAACCAGGATCAGGGTGTTGATGGATTTATCCTGGGAGACAGCGCGCTCGCTGTCCGTCAGGGTGGCGGCCCCGGGCAGGGCGCCGGAGCGCAGGGAGCTGACCAGCACGTAGGCGGTCACGTTATCGCTGACGGTAAAGGAGAGCATATTGTCGTTCAGCGCGGTCAGGCTGGCATAGGCGGCGTTCTGGCCGTCCAGGCGCAGGTACAGCCGGGAGCTGGCGTTGGCGGCGCGCAGCTCGTTATAGGCGGCCGCGCCCTTTTTGGTGAAGCGCACCTGCACCTGGGTGGCGCTGGAGGTGGTGGAATAATAGGCCTGATCCACATCCGCGGCGGTCAGTACCGGGTCGCTGATGCTGCCGTCGGTGTTGTTGTACAGCACAAAATCGCAGATGCCCTGGGGGGAGAGCACGGCGGCCAGGGTGGGGTTGGCGGTGGCTTCGGGCACGGTGATGACCACGGCGTCCTCCGCCACCTCGGCATAGGCGTTGCCCGCCAGGAGCTCGGCGCGGCGGGTCAGCACGTCCGCGGCGTCCTTCAGCCCGTCGGCGTCGGCGCCCGCAACGGCAAAGGTATAGCGATAGCCGCCGGCCAGCTTGGCCTCGGGCCGGATGGCCTCCTGCCAGTTCTGGTTGATGGTGTTGGGGATAAAGGCCACCTGCCGGTTCAGGGGCAGATGCTCGGTTCCGCTTTCGGTTTGGATATCAGCATACTCGGTGGTACGGCCCCAGATGCCCAGCCAAATGCCGGCCACGGTGCCGGCGCACAGCGCCAGCAGCACCAGGCAGCTGATGATCTTGATGACGGTACGGTTCTTCATAACAGACGGAAGCTCCTTTCTGGTAAAAAACGGTAATTGCTATTATAACGCTTTCCGGGAAATTTTACAACCTGCGAATATCGATCCCCTCAAAGAAAAGCTTCATGCAGGTCTGGCGGTTCAGCAGCCGGGAGATCACCCGCTCGGTATACCGGCGCTGCAGATCCTCCAGGGACAGGTTGGTGCTGATCACTGTGCACAGCCCGGCGTTCTGCCGCTCGTTGAGGATATTGAACAGCTCCTCCACCGTGATGTTTTCGATCAGCGGCTCGGTGCCCAGGTCGTCGATCAGCAGCAGCTCCGTTTCGTACAGCGCGTCCATCTCCTCCTGCTCCCGGCTGAAGATGGCCTGCCGGGCGGTGCGGATCAGCTGGTTGGCGGTGATGCACAGGGAGGGGATATCCCTTTCCCGCGCCCGGGCGTGGATGCAGCGCAGCAGATAGGTTTTGCCCAGGCCGCTGCCGCCGTAAAACAGCAGGGTGCTCTTATCAGGATGGGGCAGGGTGTCGGCAAAGGCCATGCAGTAATCCCGGAATACGCGCATCCGTTCCCGCTGGGTGCGGCCTTTTTTGTCGGTGGGGCCATTGTCCGGGAAGCGGCTCAGATCAAAATGCTCAAAATCCTGGCTGTCCTCAAAGCCCTTTTCTTCTTCCAAAAGGCTGGCGTACAGGGCCTTGGCGCAGGAGCATAGCGTTTTCTTTCCCGTGCCGGTGTAGCCGGTATCCTCACATTGGGCGCAGGTGAACACCGGATCCAGATAATCGGCGGAGAAGCCGCTTTTGACCAGCAGGTCCTTGATATCGGCGTTCCAGCGCTCCACCTTTTCAGCCAGCCCTTCCTCCGGCGCGATGGAAAAGGCGCTGTACACGCTCTTCAGCACAGCTTCCCGGCGGGCGTCCATCAATTGGCCGATCTCCGGGCATTTTTCAATGACCTCCCGGCGGCGGCGCTGCTCCTCCCGCTCGTCCTCGCGGCGGCGCTCCGCCAGCGCGTTCAATACCTGCTGAAAAACCTGGTTGTTCATGGATGCGTCCCTTCTTTAATTACAGATCGTCGGTGCGGCTCTCCAGCTCCGATTCCGTATACTGCCGCTGGGTGTACTGCTGGGCCGATACCTTTTTGCCGGTGTCGAAGGCGGGCTTGTACTGCGCCGCCTGCTCCGGGGCGGTGACGCCGTTTTTGCGCCAGTCTGCCAGGATCTTATCGATGGTGGGCAGCTTGCGGGCATAGCTCCGGGCGTGGCCCGCGGCAAGCAGCAGCATTTCCTCGCTGAAGCCCCACTCGTTTACCCACTTGGTATACAGCGTGCGGTCGCCCACGGTGGGCGCGCCCCGCTGACCGCAGCGCTCCAGGATGGGGGCGAGGGCGGCGTTCAGCCTGTGCGCCTCCGCAAAGTACGCCTGCACCGCCTCCAGGGTGGTCATGCCTTGGGCGTGCAGCCGCTCCATGGTGAGCTCTGCCTTATCCAGATCCCCGCCGGCGCGGTAGGTCTCGTCGGCCACCAGGCGCACGATCTCCGCGCCGTACTGGCCGCAGAGCCGGTCATAGGTTTTGCGCAGCATGGGCGTGGCGCTGCGGAAGCCCAGAGAATGGGCAAACGCCCGCAGCTCGCGGTTCTCCTCCTTTTCCACGGAGAGCTGCCGCGCGATATCGCTGCCGGAGCGGCCGCCGGCCTGGCCCGCCCGCTCCCGGATGCCCTTCAGGATGGCGTCCAGATAGCCGAAGCTGGGGTCGCCGTTGTTCATCTCGGCGCAGGCGGCGATCACCGCCTCCTGGGTCAGACCCCATTCGTCGATCCATTTGCGGTACAGATCCATTTCCGGCTGGGCGGGCAAGCGCTTTTTGCCCATATGGCGCAGCACCGCCCGCGCGCCGTCCTGCACGGAGCGGCTGTGAGCAAAGTACGCCTCCGCGTCCTCCGGGGTGCGCACCTTCTCCTCGCTCATGCGCACCGCCTCGGTCTGGGCGGCTTTGAAGGAAAACTGGATGCCGCGCACGGAGATCATGTGGGCCAGCAGCATCAGCACCGTCTCCTGGGAGAGGCCCATATCCTGCACCCACTCCCAGCACAGGGCGATATCGGCGGGGCGCACCTTGCGCCGGTCGCCGAAGAGCGCGTACACATCCTCGGTAAAGGCCACGTACGCGCCGTCGGTCTCCAGCGCCGGGCCGCCCGCCAGGGACACCTGCGCCGCCGTGCGGAACAGGTATTCCGGCGGGTTGTCGCTGAGCCGGGAGACCAGGCGGCGGCGCTCCCAATAGCGCAGGGCGGCCTCCACCTCCGCGGTTTCCATGCCCAGCTCCCGGGCCAGCTCCTCCAGGCCCATATCGGGCTGGGGATGCTGGCTCAGGTACAGGCCGTATATATAAACCCTGACGTAATCGCCCTTGGCCCCTGGCAGATAGTCCTGGATAAACAGATGATCCAGCGGCATCGCGCCCAGGCGCAGGGCGTCCTCATCCTGCTTGAACATACATTACCTACTTTTTCTTTTCGTATTCCCGCAGCTGCAGGGCGCGCTCCACGGCGGCTGATGCGTCCCGGGAAAGATCGGGGGCGCTGCCCGGGTGATCCGATAATAGCACGCGCAGGAAAAATTCCCTTGTACCGGTGTTGCCGGTGACGGGGGAATGGGTCACGCCCGCCGCCCGGGCATAGGGCAGGGCGTTTACATCGGCGATCAGCTCCCGCAGCACCGGCTCATAGGCGCCGTCCGGCAAAACGCCGGTGCGCCGGGCCTCCATATCCGATGTTTCAAAGAGCGGCTTGACCAGGCAGATCAGTTCGCCCTTCCGGTGCAGCACGTCGGCGAAGGCGGGAATGCCCTTGCGCAGCGACAGGTAGCTCAGATCCACCGTACCCAGATCGGGGCGGGGGTCCAGGGTCAGCAGCTTTTCATCGGATATATTGGTCCTCTCCAGGTTGACCACGTGGGGATCCTGGCGCAGGGAGCCCATCAGCTGGCCGAAGCCCACGTCCACGGCGTATACCAGCGCGGCTCCGGATTTGACCAGGCAGCTGGTAAAGCCGCCGGTGCTGGCCCCCGCGTCGATGCATACCCGGCCGGTGACGGAGATGCCAAAATCCCGCAACGCACCCTCCAGCTTGAGCCCGCCCTTGGAGGTATAGGGCAGCTCCCGGCCCTTGACGCGCAAAGCGGCGTCCGCGGCCAGCATTTGCCCCGCGCCGGTAACGCGCTGGGCGCCGGAGAGCACCTCGCCCGCCAGGATAGCGGCCAGCGCCTCCTTTTCCTCAGCGAAGAACCCCTGCTCCAGCAAGAGGTCAATCGCTTTGCGCTTCTTTGCCATTGTGTTCCTTTCCATAGGGCACTCGGCCCGAAAAAATGGTACGCTCGGCGTCGCTGGTCACGTGGATCTCGCCGCCGTAGCTTTGCAGGGTGCTGCGCACGATGTACAGGCCCATGCCCCGGCCCTCGCCGTGGCTGGAAACGCCCGGCTCAAAGATGCCGCGCAGCTGATCGGCGGGGATCATGGGGCCGTTGTTGGCCACCGAAAAGGTGAAGCCGTGGGATTCCTCCTGCAGCATGATGCGCAGGCTGCTGTTGGCCGTGCCCTCCAGGGCGTCCATGGCGTTATCGATCAGGTTGCTCAGGATGCGGCAGAACTCCCAGGTGGGCATAGGCAGGTTTTTGAAGCTGCCGCCGGTATCCACCTCGGTGAGGATGCCGGCGCTTTCGCATTCGGCCAGCTTGGCGCGCAGCAGGGCGTTGATGGCCGGGGAGTCGGTGCGCATGGCCTTGGATACGCTCTGCATATCGCCGTATATTTTTTCGATGTAATCGCCGGCCTCCTGGTACTCCTCCATCTCGATCAGGGAGTACACCACCTGCAGATGGTTGAGAAAATCATGCCGCTGGGCGCGCAGGGCGCGGTTCAGCTCGTCCATCTGCACCACCATATCGCCCAGGGCGTCGGCCTCGTCGCTTTTGCGGCGGGCGGCGATGGCCTCGCGGATATCCAGCGCCGCGCCCAGGGAGACCAGCACCGCCACCAGCACGGTAAACACATCCTGGATATCGTGGGTGTTGTGCACCATCAGCAGCACGGCCAGCGCCCATACCGCGGCGATCTGCACCGCGTTGATCACGATGGAGTAGGTGGCCGAGCGCTTTACGTTTACTTTTTCGCCTTTGCCGGGTATCTTCATGCCTGCGCCTCCCGCTTGTCCACGATGCGCATATCCTCCCGGGGCAGGGTGGTCATCAGCGTGGCGTACATATCCTCCGCGTCCTCGCACCACCAATCCCGGGGGGCCAGCAGCGTTACGCCCTCCGCCGGCAGGTTCATGTATACCGGCACCGTACCGGGCTGGCGCTGCAATACGGTTTTGACCTCCTCCATCTGCTCCCGTTTCATGCGCAGGTAGAGCTTGACCGGGCTGCGTTTGGCCCGCTCCACATCAGGAATATCGGGCTCGGGGGCGGGCAGGGGCACCAGCGGCTCCACCACGTCCACCAGCAGCTTGGTATCCTCATCCTCCCGCACGCTCAGATGGCCGGTGAACAGCACCGGCGTATCCTGCTGCAGAAGACCGTGGTAGCGCTCATATATCTTGGGGAACAGCAGGCATTCGATCTGCCCGGTCAGATCCTCCAGGGTGGCAAAGCCCATCATGCTGCCCTTCTTGGTGGCCTTGGCGTGTACCTCGGAAAGGATGCCGCCCATGAGCACGATCTTGCCGTCCTCCCCGACGCCGCCGTCGGGCCGCTCCTTCAGATCCAGTACCCAGGCGGTGTTGGCGCTGAGCTTTTCCAGTGCGTCGCGGTATTCGTCCAGGGGATGGCCGGATACGTATACGCCGGTCATCTCCTTTTCCATTTCCAAAAGCTGCCTGTGGGGATATTCGCCCACGTCGGGGTAAACGTCCTCTTCCATCAGGTCGGCGGTGGGCTGGCCGATGTCAAACAGGCTGATCTGCCCGGCCACGTTGTTTTTGCGCTTGTTGGCGTTGGCCTCCATGGCGGTCAGAAACACCCGCATGCACTGGAGCCGGGTGGGCCCCATGCCGTCGAAGCAGCCCGCCATGATCAGGCTTTCCACGCAGCGCTTGTTGACCTGCTCGCTGTCGATGCGGCGGCAGAAATCGAACACGTCCCGATAGGGGCCGGTGAGGGTGCGCTCCCGCACGATGGCGTCCACCGCGGCGTTGCCCACGTTTTTGACGCCGCTCATGCCCATGCGCACGCATTTTTTGCCTTCGCCGTTGGTTTCCACGGTGAACTGGCGGTCGGATTTGTTCACGCTGGGCGGCAGCACCGGGATGCCCTTGTCCCGGCAGTACTGGATATAGCCCGCCACCTTGGGAGCGTTGCCCACCACGCTGTTCATCATGGCGGCCATGAACTCGGTGGGGTAGTAATATTTGAGCCAGGCGGTCTGCACGGCCACCACGGCGTAGCAGGCGGCGTGGGCCTTGTTGAAGGCGTGCCGCGGTTCACCGCGCCGGGCACGTTCTCCTCCGGGGAGCCGTACACAAAGTTTTTGCGCTCCTTGGCCATCACGTCGTGCTTCTTTTTGGCCATGGCACGGCGCACCAGGTCGCTGCGGCCATAGCTGTAGCCCGCCAGGTCGCGCACGATCTGCATCACCTGCTCCTGGTACACCATGCAGCCGTAGGTCACGTCCAGGATGGGCTTGAGCTCCGGCGTTTCGTAATGCACGCTGTTTGGATCGCGCTTGCCCGCAATGTACCGGGGGATGGATTCCATGGGCCCGGGGCGGTACAGGCTGATGGCGGCGATGATATCCTCAAAGTTGGCGGGCTGCATGTTGGTCAGGAACGTGCGCATGCCGCCGCCTTCCAGCTGGAACACGCCGTCGGTATCGCCCCGGCTGATCATGGCGTAGATTTCCGGGTCGTGCAGCGGGATCTCCTCGGGCTTCATGTCCGTTCCCTGGCTGCGCATCAGATCCAGGGTGTCCCGGATCACCGTCAGCGTGCGCAGGCCCAAAAAGTCCATCTTGAGCAGGCCCAGCTTTTCAATGATGCCCATGGGGAACTGGGTGGTGATCACATCGTCGTTGGTCTGCAGCGGGACAAAGTTGACCGCCGGCTCGCCGGTGATCAGCACGCCCGCAGCGTGGGTGCTGGCGTGGCGGGGCATGCCCTCCAGCTTGAGGCTCAGGTCGATGAGCCGTTTGACACGGGGGTCGCCCTCGGCCTTTTCCCGCAGCTCGGTGCTGATCTTCAGCGCCTTTTCCAGCGTCATGCCCAGATCGGTGGGCACCAGCTTGGCGATCTGATCGGTTTCACCGTAGGTATAGCCCAGCACGCGGCCCACATCGCGGATCACGCCCCGGGCGGCCATGGTGCCGAAGGTGATGATCTGGCATACGTGATCCTGGCCGTACTTGCGGGCCACGTAGTTGATCACCTCCTGCCGCCGCTCGTAGCAGAAGTCCATATCGATATCGGGCATGCTGACGCGCTCCGGGTTCAGGAAGCGCTCGAAGGTCAGGTTATACTGGATGGGGTCCAGCTGGGTGATGTTCAGGCAGTAGGCCACGATGCTGGCCGCGCCGCTGCCGCGGCCGGGGCCCACCATGATGCCGTTGTCCTTGGCGAATTTGACAAAATCCCATACGATCAGGAAGTAATCCACATAGCCCATCTGGGTGATCACGCCCAGCTCATACTCCATGCGCTCCCGGGCCACCTGATCGTCGGCGGGGTAGCGCTCCGCCAGGCCCTTTTCCACCAGCTTGCGCAGCAGCGTCTCGCTGGTTTCACCCTCCGGCACCGGGAAATGGGGCAGGTGCACCGTTTTGAAATCGAAATCCACCTGGCAGCGTTTGGCGATCTCCTCGGTGCGGTATATGGCGTCCTCGTGGCCGGGGAACAGCGAGAGCATCTCCTGCTCGCTCTTGACGTACAGTTGATCGCTGCCCATGCGCATGCGGTCGGGCTCGTCCACCGTTTTGCCGGTCTGGATGCACAGCAGGATATCCTGGGCCTCGGCGTCCTCCCGGGTCAGGAAGTGGCAGTCATTGGTGGCCACCAGCGGAATGCCGGTGCGCTCGCTCATATCGATGATGCGGGGGATGATGCGCTTTTCCTCGGCGATGCCGTGATCCTGGATCTCCAGGAAAAAGTTGCCCTTGCCAAAGAGCGCTTCCATCTCCCGGGCGTACTTTTCGGCCTCGGCGATGCGGCCGTCCAGCAGCAGCTTGTTAAAATCGCCGCTGAGGCAGGCCGTCATGCAGATCAGTCCCTCGTGGTGCTGCTTCAAAAGCTCGTAATCGATGCGGGGCTTGTAATAAAAGCCGTCGGTGAAGGCCATGCTGTCCAGGTACATCAGGTTTTTGTAGCCGGTCTCGTTTTCGCACAGCAGGATCATATGGCTGTATTCGCGCTTGGCGTACAGCTTTTCGTGCATATTGGAGCAGATGTAGACCTCGCAGCCGATCACCGGGTGGATGCCCTCCGCCTTGCAGGCCTGGTAAAAATCGATGACGCCGTACAGCACGCCGTGATCGGTGATGGCGCAGGCGTCCATGCCCAGGGCTTTCAGCCGCCCAGGCAGCTCCTTGATGCGGCACGCGCCGTCCAGCAGGCTGTATTCGGTGTGCAGATGCAGGTGCGCAAAGGCCATGGGCATACCTCCCTATCATAATTCTTTTGTATTATAGCACAACCCCGGCGACAGTTCCACTAAAAATCATTTGACATCGGCCATGAATCGTGGTATGAAGGAGAAAAAAGGAGGCGCAGTCCATGAGCCCATACCGTACGATCCTCGCCCGCTGCCCGATCTGCCGGGAGATCATGTATAAAAAAACGGTGATATCCAATGTCCCCACGGCCTGCGGCGATCCGCGGATCACCTGCCCGCACTGCGGCCGGGAGACCACCGATGATAACGTGCTGGAGCTGGCCCTGCGGCCCCGCGCCTGGTACGATGAGAATTACGCCCGGCCCGCAGTCTATATCACGCTGCTCTTCATGCCCTGGGTGCTGCTGCTGGCCTTCGGGCTCATCGGCATGCAGTTCAAGGCCGTGCGGGAGCTGCCGGCCTTCGTACTGGTCACAATCGTCCTGTCCATCGTGGTCCTGGGGCATATCCCGGGCATCCGCTATATGGTAAAACGCTGCGATGTGAAGCCGACCAGCGACCATTTTGAGCACGATTACTGGGAATCGGAGCAGCGCCTGCGCGATCCGGCCTACCGGCAGTTTTTGCTGGCGGACGGCTATCTCCAGCGCCATCATATTGAAAATATCTGGTAAAGCGCAAGCATCAGCGCCGCCGACAGCCCTGCCCGCAGCAGGGCTGTTTTGCATAAGTCGAAGAGCGTGAGCCCGCTCCTCTGCCAAAAGGCGGCGTTCTGCAGCAGGATCGATAATCCGGTAAAGCCGGTCAGCCCGGCGATCAGCGGCAGCGGCGCGCGGGCCTGGCACAGCATCCGCGTGCCGCCGGTGATTTCCAGCATGGCCTGCAGCGCCGCCAGCAGTCCGCCGGGCAGACGGGGCAGGGCGCAGCCGATCATCCGCGCCGCCGCCGCGCCCAGCGCCGCGCAGGAGGCGGCGGTGAGCATGGCCTGGCCGCCCTGGGCCGCGGCCTGGGGCAGGGAGAGGGGCGGCAGGGTAACGCGGCCTTTGCATTTTTCGCCGACCATGCATCCGCACAGCAGGGCGGCGGCGATATGCGATATCAGCAGCAGCGCGCCCGCGCGGGCATCGCCCAGCCAGCTGCTCAGCGTGGCCAGAAAGAACATGGGGCTCATGCCGCCGGTGCGGGCGGCGGCACGCTTGGCCTGGGCGGGGGAAAGGCCGGCGTCCCGGAGCAGCCGCGCGCCGGTGGGGGAGCCCCCGGGCAGTGCCAGCAGCGTCAGCGCCGGTATGGGCAGGCTGCGCCCGGCGGTGAGCAGCAGGGCGCAGATGGAGAAGGGCAGCAGCCCCGGCAGCACAGCGGCGGTAAAATCTGTCAGGGCACTGAGTACGGCGGAGGCCGCCTCCCGGGGAAAAACCAGCATGCTCCCGGCCAGCGCCCCCGCGGCCAGAGAGGGGATCAGCGAATCTGCTTTCATGAGCCGCTCCTTTTTTACTTTTCATTTTGGGGATATTCTATTATAATAGTAAAAAAGGAGGCCTATGAGGACAACGCATGCGGGTATTGGCAATTTTGCTTTCATTGATCATCAGCTTGCCCTCCGGGGCGCTGCGCGTCACGCTGACGCCGCAGGGCAGCGATACGCTGTCCCAGGGGGCGCTGGACGGGCTGTATGGGCTGCTGCTGAATACGGAGACCGTCCTTTCAGCGGAGGGGATCGATCTGCTGCTGGAGGGCGAGCCGCTCCTGTGGGCGCGCCCCGGGGCGATCGGCAGCGGGAATACCGCCGCGCCGATGACAGCCGGAACCACGACGGCCTTTGACGCCCGGGCGCTGGGCGAACTGCTGTCTCCCTGGGAAACGGAGCGCACCGACAGCATCAATCTGCAGGAGGCGGGCGCTTCCTCCCGGCAGCTGCGCTACGTGCTGGGGGAGGAGGGCTTCAGCCGCGTCTGGCCTGATATAGCCGAGCGGCTGGACCTGCCGGAGCTGGGCGGCGCGTCCATCACCGGCAAGGCCACCTTCCGCCGCTATTTTGACCGCCAGGGGCAGGAGATCGGCGCGTATTTTTACGCCGAAAAATTCCTGCTGGCGGGCGTGACCCGGGAGGTGCGGCTGGAGTATGCCCGCAAGCCCGGGGGCGGCTTTTTCCTGTCATACCGCGCGCTGGATAAAAAAGGCAGCGGGCTGCGCGTATCGCTGCACGGCAAGCCGGCGGAGGATGGTTGGCGGCTGAACGGCGAGACGCGGCAGATCGGCGGCGATGCGCCCTGGAGCTGCTCCCTTTCCGGCCGCACCGACGGCAAGCTGACGCTGGAATGGAAAGCCTCCGGCGCGGGCACACTCCTGCTGGAACGGCAGGGGGAGGATGCCGCAGATTTTACCCTGACGATGGATAAGAAAATTGCGCTGACCGGGCGCGTGACCTGGCAGGAGGCCCGTCTGCTCAGCCGCGGCGCGGCGGCGGAGGGAAAAATGGGGGATGTATCCGCCGCGTTGGCCCGCCAGCTGCTGGCGGCGCTGCGGCTGTACGCGCCGGAGGACTGGCAGCAGCTGCTGCATGCCTTTGCCTATGGCGTGTGGATCGATGCCCAAAAGGAGGAACCGTAATGATGAAACGCATTTTATGCCTGCTTTTTTGCCTGGCGCTTTTGGCGCCCCAGGCTCTGGCGGAGGATACCTCCGGCATCGATATCGCCGCGCTGATGGCCCGGCAGGTCAGCGGCAACAGCGCCTTCCGCACCCAATGGACGGCGGAGCTGTCCGAAAACGCGCCTTATTTTATGGACGCGGCCCTGTGGAAAACGCTGTCCGCCCTCGCGCCGGATACTTCCTTTGAGACCACCTATGTGTTCAGCCGGGCGGGGGAGACGCTGGGCAATTCCCAGGCGGCGCTCTACGCCAGACGTGGGGAGGATACCCTTGCCTCCCTGTACCTGAACGGCCGGGGAGAAAAATGGCAGCTGTGGGGCGATGCCGCCGAAGGACAGACCCTGATCCTGCCCCGGGATACCAGCCTGCTGCTGCGGGACCGCTATCTCACCCTGGCGGGCTGGGGCGGCGTGCTGCTGCGCGGCCTGGGCTTTATGCAAAGCCAGGTGGAAGGGCAGCAGGAGGGCGCGTGGCCCGCGCCGTTCCGGTTCCTGACCCGAGTGTTTACCGAAACCGAAAACTGGAAGGGGATCACCGGCGGCTTGCTGGATCGCTATACCGAGCAGATTTCCGCCTGGATGCAGGCCCATACCGCCATCACCCTGCAGCGGTCGGCGGGCGGCGCGCTGACCACGGCCTCGGAGCTGCGGGCGGACGGCGCGGAGCTGGCCGCGGAGGCGCTGGAGCTGCTGCGCATGTTCTATTCTGACGGCACGCTGCGCAACGTGCTGCGCAACCAGATGACCGGCATCGAGGCCAACAACTATCTGGAGCCCGGCATGCTGACGCTGTTTGAAACCATGCTGAATACCATGGAGCTGCCCGAGGAGCTGGTGCTGAGCCGCGTATTTGATACCGAGGGCCAGCAGACGCATATGTCCCTGCGCATGCCCCTGGCCGACGGCGCCGTGCTGATCTGGGAGCAGGCCGGGGAGACCAATACCTACGGCCTGGAAAAGGGAGACCGCTCGCTGCGCCTGGGCGTGCGGGGCGATCGGGATACCGGCTGGCAGGGAGATTTTTCCCTGAAACGGGGCGAAGCCGCATACAGCGGCAGCTATCAGCTGTATGTATCCATGCAGCCCACCTATGAGGATGAAACCGAAAAGGGCTCCCAGCGCCGGCAGAGCGGCGATATCACACTGCTGATCACTCCGGCGGCGGGGGAGAGCTTTCCGGCGCAGACCATTACCGCGGCGATCACCGCCTGGGCGGGGCTGGAGAACGACCGGCCCGCCCACTGGAACGCTGACATCGAATGGAGCGAGCCCGACAGCGGGGCCTATCTGCTTCTCCATATCAAGACCCGCACTGGGGCCGCGCTGCAGCAAACGGAGGCTGTGGGGGAGCCGGTGGAGCTTGCCGTTTTGGATCAGGCCCAAAGAGAAGCAAAAATAAAGCAGTTTTTAATGAATTTTATAAATATATTACAGCCTGTAACAATTGACAGGTAATGGAAACAATGCTACAATAATTGGGCGTATAATATGCATACCGTTTTTGAGGGGGAGTATTGATGAAAAAGCTATGTGCGGCGCTGCTGGCTGTCGTCATGCTGCTGAGCAGCCTGGGCGCGCTGGCGGAAGGCACTGCCCAGGAGACCACGCTGGATCTGCAGGCGCTGTTGGAGCAGCTTCAGGCGTATGCTGAAGCCAACGGCCTGGCTGAAGAGTGGAATCAAATGGTGGAGCAGATCGGTGCGGAAGC
>CADAHU010000058.1 GCA_902787835.1 uncultured Eubacteriales bacterium | reverse complement strand
AAATTCCGCAGCATTTACGGCGACAAACGCAGCCTTCTTCGGTTCCTTCTTGGGCTCCAAGAAGGAACGCCCCCGTCCGTATCCATCTCCCGCCAAATCCAAATTTTTCGTTTAAACCAAGCAGCCCCGCCTTACCACCGCACCCCGTCCAGCAGGGTTTTGAGCGTGTTCAGCGCCCCGGGGCCAGCGCCGCCGCGGAGGTTATAGATTTCAAAATGCACCACATAGCCCTGGGACAGCAGAGCGGCGTAATAGCTGGGTCCCATGGAGCCGTTCAGGGAGAAGAGGGCGAAGGAGATAAAGCCCGGATTGGTATAGATCTCCAGCGGCGCGCACTGCTCCGCGGCCAGGGCGGCGGTGAGATAGGCCGACAGCTGGTTTATATCGCTGCCCGGGTTCAAATCCGGATACCGGTCGGCGGAAAACTCCACCGTATCGCTGCCGTTATAGAACATGCCCAGCCAATAATGATCGCCCATGGTGCTGTACAGATAGCTTTCGGTATCCAGGGAAAAAACACCCGGATCGTAGCTCACATTCAGCACCGGCACGCCGCCGCACAGGGCGGTATAATTGGCCTCCGCCAGGGCGCAGGGCGCGGCCAGCAGCATCAATACGCAAATCAAAACAGCCAGCTTTTTCACCTGAAACGCTTCCTTTCCTTGGGTTCGGCTTCAGTATAGCATGGAAGAATTCCCCATTCAAGTGAAAAATGCATGCCGCTTGCAAATTGTTACAGTTGGTTTTTCCCTTTCCCTGGGCATGCTACCCTGCGGGAGGGCGATGGCATGCGCAGACAGATCAAGCGATTGGAAAAGCAAAACGACCGGGAGGACCGGCGGCAGCTGCGCCGCGCGGAGGGCAGACCCAAACGGCATCTCCTGCGGAAAACCGCCGCCGCGCTGGCAGGGCTGACGCTGGCCGCGCTGATCGCGGGCTGGTTTCTGTTTGACGTGCCCTCCTGGCAGCGGCTGGATCTGAGCAAGATCACCAACGTGCAGCAGACAGGCACGATCTACGACCGGCATAACCAGCCGGTCAGCGCGCTCAAGGGCAGCGAGGACCGCCGGGTGATTCCCCTCTCCGCCCTGTCCCAGGAAACGCGGAACGCCTTTCTGGCGGCGGAGGATCTGCGCTTTTATAAGCACCACGGCTTCGACCCGGTACGCATCCTGGGCGCGGTGCTCAGCAATCTGCGGTCCCGCTCCTTCAGCGAGGGCGCCAGCACCATCACCCAGCAGCTGATCAAGCTGACCCACCTCTCCCCCGATAAGACCATCGCCCGCAAGCTGGAGGAGGTTTACCTGGCGGTGCAGCTGGAATCCGCCTGCACCAAGGACCAGATCCTGGAGATGTACCTCAATTATGTGTATTTCGGCCGCGGCGCATACGGCATCGAGGCCGCCGCCCAGGCTTATTTTGATATCAGCGCAGCGGCGCTCAGCCCGGCCCAGGCCGCGGCGCTGGCCGCCATCGTAAAAGCGCCTGCAGCCTATGCCCCGCACACCCATCCAGAGGCCAACGCCGCCCGCCGCGCCTATATTCTTTCCACCATGCGGGAGCACGATATGCTGACGGCGGAGCAATACGCCCAGGCAGCCGCCGAGGAGATCACCATTGCCCCGGCCAAGCCCGCTGTAAACGCCTACGGCTGGTTCAGCGACGCAGTGATCGAGGAGGCGGAGCGGCTGCTGGGCATATCGGCAGACGCCCTGCTGCGGGGCGGCTACCACATCTATACCACCCTGGACCCGGAATATCAGCAGATTGCCGACGCGGAATACGCAGCGGGCAAAAACTTTGCCGCCGCGGCCAGGGACGGCGAGCGCCCCCAGAGCGCCATGGCCTGCGTGGATACCCACAGCGGCGCAGTGCTCTGCCTGGTGGGCGGGCGGGAGTATACCGTTCAGCGCGGACTGAACCGCGCCACCCAGCTGCGCCGCCAGCCCGGATCGGCGCTGAAGCCCCTGGCGGTCTATGCGCCGGCCATCGAAAGCCACGGCGCCACCACCGCCACAGTGCTGAACGATACGCCTACTACCTTTGCGGGCGGCTATGCGCCGCGGAACAGCGGCAACAGCTACCACGGCTTCGTCACCGTGCGGGAAGCGCTCAAATGGAGCATGAACGTGGCAGCGGTGCAGATGCTCAGCCGCATCGGCGTGCCCGCTGCGCGGGAATACCTGCAAAAGGTGGGCATCCCCCTGGACGACGCCGACCGCGGGCTCTCCCTGGCGCTGGGATCGCTGACCTACGGCGTATCGCCGGTGCAGCTGGCGGCGGCCTACGCGGCCTTTGGCAATGGCGGCACCTATTACGCGCCGTACCTGATCCGCAGCATCGAGGACGCCGGCGGCCAGGTGGTTTACGCCCATACCCGGCAGGGTGCGCGGGTGCTGAGCGCCGAGACCGCCTACCTGATGAACAGCCTGCTGCAATCGGTCACCGCCAGCGGCACAGGGGCCAAGCTCTCCGCCGCAGGCACGCCGGTGGCGGGCAAGACCGGCACCGTCAACATGGCCGAAGGCGGAAACCGGGATATCTGGATGGCGGCCTATAACCGCGATATCTCCACCGCCTTCTGGATGGGCTTTGACAATACCGACAGCAGCCATAAGCTGGCGGGCTGGGTATCCGGCGGCGATTACACGGCGGCGCTGGCCCGGGATTTCTTCAAGGCCGCCTACGCAGGCAAGGAGAAGCCGGCCTTTGATACCCCGCCGGGCATCGTATGGCAAACGGTGGACCGCGCCAGCGTGGAATGGCTGGGCGAGGCCATGCTGGCCACCGATCTGACGCCCAAAGGCTACCGCTATTCCGAGGTGTTCGCCGCCGGCAATAAGCTTTCCCGGCAGTCCACCGCCTGGAAGGCCCCGGCCAGCCCCAGCGCCTTTTACGTGACCCACAACGCCCAGGGCAGCCCGGTGCTGTGCATTACGCCCACGGAGGCGGCGCTGCTGCGCGTCCAGCGGGACAGCGACGGCGAAAGCCTGATCCTGACCGAGCTGAACGCGGCCGCCGGCCAGACGGTCTATTATACCGACGCCGCCGCCCGGCCGGGCGTGGTATACACCTACCGGGTCACGCCCATCCATTACGAGCTGCTGCAAAACGGCGTGCTGCTGGAGGGCAGCCAGCTGGTGCAGATCGCCCAGGCCCAGGCCCCTTCCTCCTCCGCCCCCTGGCTCAGCGCCCTGGAACGCCTCTTCTCCGGCGGCAGCGGCCCGGAGGAAGCGTCTGTATTCGATACCAGACAATAAACAGGAGCCCGCCCGGGTTTCCGGGCGGGGCTTCCTTTGCTTGCGGCGCTTGCTATTTCTCCCGTATTTGGCTATAATGGAAGCAGAGAGGAGGCGAATCAGGCATGACGGAAAGCCAGGCAACGCTCAGCAGCCAAGGAGAATTCACCATTTTCAGCTTTGGTCCTCATGTGATCCGTTTCCGCACGTCTCCACGCCTGGAGCGGTATACCTCCATTCGGGAATGGGATCACGGATATCTGGTGGTAACCGCGAAATATAAAAACCTTCCCCAGGACGAGGAGGAATATATCGATTTGATCCCCATCCTGAAAAACCTGTATTTTGATCCCGATCAGGCGCTTTCATCCATCAAAGAGGTGAGCATACAGTATGAGCAATGAGCTGATCCGTATTGCGGACGGAGCTGACGTGATCGTAAACGGTTATGCCTTCACAAAAAAAGAGAATATGGTATCCGTACTGAATTTGAACAAGCCTGACCGCGCCTCTGTACTGCGTCTGAATGGCGAAGTGCTGGAAACCAGCATGGATGATATAGAAATCAGTATTGTCCAGGGATATCTGCGTAAAAGCCTGAAGTATATGGAGGCTTAAAATGCCAAAGTATTATGATTTTAAGGTGTGCGGGTATTATCTGTATTTCACATCGCATTGCATCATCGAATGCATGCATGTGCACGCCAGCGACCGCAGATTGTCCGAAGCCGGATCTGCAAAATTTTTGTGAAAAGTGACGGAAGCTCCATCCTTCAGGAAAGAGGGATCCTGAATGATCGGGATATTCGGAATATACAAAGCTTCATACAGGAAAATTATCAGGAGATGTATCTGAAATGGTCTTCCCTCAGCGATAAAGGGTTTTACGGTGATTAAAAAACAATCTTTCCCGCCCGGGTTTCCAGGCGGGTTTTGTTTGCGGAAAACCGCGCTTGAAATTCCCCTGCGCGCTGTATATAATGAATAAAAGCCTTGCATTTATAACAAGGGAGGAAGGTATGGCGCTGAAAAACAAGCTGGGGCTGGAAGGACTGGCTTTCCAGTATGAAGAGGAACGGATCAGCAAGCGGAAGGCAAAGCGGCTGTACGATGAGCGCGTACTGGACACGCTGGAGGCGGGCTCCTATTCCGCGCTGCAGGCGATCCACCGCTGGCTGTTTGAGGATATTTATGATTTTTCCGGAGAGACCCGCACGCTGAATATAGCCAAAGGCAATTTTCGCTTTGCCTCCGCCCTGTATCTCCCGGAAGCGCTGCAGCAGATCAGCGCCATGCCCCAGGACACCTTTGACCGCATCCTGGCCAAATACATTGAGATGAACATCGCCCATCCGTTTCCGGAGGGGAACGGACGGGCAACGCGCATCTGGCTGGATATGATCCTGAAAAAGGAGCTGGGGCAGGTAATTGACTGGAGCCGCGTGGACCCGGAGGAATACCTTTCCGCCATGGAAAGGAGCCCGGTACGGGATACGGAGCTCCGGCTGCTGCTGAAGGCCGCGCTCACAGCGGATACAGAAAACCGAACGGTTTTTATGCACAGCATCGACGCCAGCTACCGGTATGAAGGCCTTGCCCATTACAGAACAGAGGATGTATAAGCGTTTTTGACGCGGGAGGATTTTATGCGCGTTTTGCTTGTGGAGGATGAAAAGGCGCTGTCAGCGGCCATCTGCCAGGTGCTGCGCCGGGAGCAGTTTACCGTGGACCCGGTGTACACCGGCACCGACGGCTATGATTACGCCGCGGCGGGCATATATGACGCCATTATACTGGATGTGATGCTGCCCGGGATGGACGGCTTTGCGGTGCTTAAAAAGCTGCGCGCCGAGGGGATCAAGACGCCGGTATGCATGCTCACCGCCCGGGCGGGGCTGGAGGACCGGGTGCGCGGGCTGGAGAGCGGGGCGGATTATTACCTGCCCAAGCCCTTCCAGATGGCCGAGCTCACCGCCTGCCTCAGGGCCATCACCCGGCGGCGGGAGGATACCCCGGTGATGGAGCTGGGCTTTGGCGATGTGACGCTGAACCAGCAGGAGGCCAAGCTGATCCACCGCGCCACCGGCCAGGAGATCAAGCTGGGCGCCAAGGAATACCAGCTGATGGAGCTGTTTTTGCGCAACAGCGGGCAGACATTGCCCAAGGATACCATTTTTGACCGGGTTTGGGGCTATGAGAGCGAGGCCGATATCAGCACGGTGGAGGTGTATATCTCCTTCCTGCGCAAAAAGCTGGCCTTTATCGGCTCCAATGTGAAGATCCGCGCCGCCCGGGGCATCGGATACTCGCTGGAGGAAGGCGCATGATCAAACGATTGCAGAAGCGCATGGTGCTGCTGGTGCTGGCCGGGCTGCTGCTGGCCAGCGCCGGGCTGGTGTTCGCCATCAACTGGATCAACTGGCAGAGCATCCGTCAGCAGGCCGAGGGCATCCTGGATATGCTGGCGGAAAACGACGGCCAGCGCCCCCTGCTCATGGAGCGGATGAGCACCGATAATCCGGATGAAACGCCACCGCCCAGGCCGGAGAACGACGGGGAATATGCGTGGCGCAATCCGCCGGAGGATATGCAGGCCGGGCGATGGAACAGCCAGCGCGGGCGCATGCAGGGCAGCGATCTGCGCAGCGCCGCCAGCCTGATCAGCTCCTATACCATCGAGCTGGATGCAAGCGGCGCGGTGACCGGCTGGAACAGCGACCGGGCGGAGCTCTATGGAGAGGAAGATATCGCCGCCCTGGCCGCCCAGGTATTGACCCAGGGAACGCAGTCCGGCCGCATCGATACCCAGTTTTACCGGCTGATCCCCCGGGAAAGCGGACAATTGCTGATCGTGGTGGATCAGCGCCTGGCCATGCAGGACGCCCAGCGCGTGCTGCGGCTGACGCTGCTGTTCGCCGGGACGGAGGACGCCCTGCTGGCCATCGGCGCGGTGCTGCTGATCCGCCGCATGGTGCGCCCCGTGGACGAGGCCATGGAAAAGCAAAAGCAGTTTGTATGGGACGCCAGCCATGAGCTCAAAACGCCGCTGGCGGTGATCTCAGCCAACGCGGAGGTTCTCGCCGGGGAGGTCGGCGAAAACAGCGCCCTGCAGTATATCCAGTCCGAAGTGCAGCGCAGCGACCAGCTGATCCAGAGCCTTTTGACCCTGGCGCGCATGGAAAAGGGCACGGTCAAGGCCGAGCCCCGGCCATTTGACCTGAGCCATGCCCTGCTCAGCGTGATCCTGCCCTTTGAAAGCGCCATCTTTGAGGACGGAAAAACCCTGGAGACCGATATCCCCGAGGGCATCCTGTACACCGGCGATGCGGAAATGATCAAGCAGCTGTGCGTGATCCTGCTGAGCAACGCCCAGAAGTACAGCGGCCCCCACGGCGCCATCGACCTCAAGCTGGAGGCCCGGGGCGACCGGCGCATCCTGCAGGTGCACAACACCGGCCCGGCCATCCCGCCGGAGGCGCAAAGCAAGATCTTTGACCGCTTCTACCGGGTGGATTCCAGCCATAACAGCGAGATCCCCGGCAACGGCCTGGGCCTGGCCATCGCCCGCAGCATTGTGGATGCCCACAAGGGCAAAATCGCCGTGCGCAGCGCCGAGGGCGAAGGCACCACCTTCACGGTGACGCTCTGACACCGACCCACAGCAGGAGAAAGGCATCTGCAAATTGGGATTTGACGGGGAAGACGCTGGGCGCTCCGCGCGCCCAGACCTGCGCCAAAGGACCTTCGGCCCTTTGGAATCCCAACGGGCGAATCAGCTTGAATTAAAAACCAAACTTGTTTCCGCCAGTTTGGTTACGTTCGCCAAGCGAGTTCCCGGGCAAAAAGAACAAAGGGAAAATCCCTGAAAAATGAGCTTGTTCATTTTTCAGGGATTTTCCCTTTGTTCAGCGGTGCGCAAATTCCGCAGCATTTACGGCGACAAACGCAGCCTTCTTCGGTTCCTTCTTGGGCTCCAAGAAGGAACGCCCCCGTCCGTATCCATCTCCCGCCAAATCTCAATTTGTAAATGTCCGCTTAAAGCTCCGTATTCGCAACCGTTGTCAAGCGCCGTCGCCGTCATTTTGCCAGAGCCGGGCCCTGTACTGGCTCGGGGTGAGGCTGAAGGTTTTGCGGAAGGCCGCGGTGAACTTGCTGGGGTTGATATACCCCACCGCGGCGGAAATCTCCGCGACGGAATCGTCGGTTTCGCGCAGCAGGCGCTGGGCCTCCTGGAGCCGCAGCGATTTTTGATACTGGCCGATGGTGGTGCCGTATACGCTCTTGAAAACCGTTTTGATGGTGGTGGAGGCAGCCTTGAACTCCTTTGCCAGCTGATCGATATTCACGCGGCATGCGGGATCCTCGCTGATGCGCTCGTATATGCGGTTGGCCAGCCGCGCGTGCTTCTGGCTTAAATAGACCACTGCCTGATTGTTCCGGAGCATCTCCGGCCGGCTGAGCAGCGCCAGCAGCTCCAGCGTTTTAAGCCGCACCTCGGGCAGCCGCTGCGCAATGATCGCCGCTGTCAGGACGCCGAGCAGCACATTGGCCTGCTCGTTGCCATGCAGCACAAAATAACGGTCCCGCTGGCTGGCCAGCTGCCGGATCACCTCCAGAGCGATGCCCAGCTCCCGGATCATGCGCTCCTCCCGGCGGGAGAATTCCTCCAGCTCCAGGTACAGCGTAAGCCCGCGGAATCGGCTGACGGAGGCATCGCCATGGGATTCCCGGCATCCCACCATGCCGATGGACAGATCGCCGTGGTTGACGTTAAAATGGTAGCGGCTGTTTACCGCGCACTGATAGCGGCCTTCCATGCAGTAGTTGATCTGGATCACGCGGTCAGACGGCGCCACCGGCCCGCCTCTCCTGGCCAGATGCAAATCGTTATAAACCGCCTGGATGCCCGGAAAGACATCGCAGGCGACGATCTCTCCCATTCCCTCTTCATTGTTCAGACGGTAATGCCGGAACGGCGATTCCGGATCCTTGTTGTCCTCCCGCACCAGCCCGGTATAATGCTTTTTCCAATTGTAACGCTCCTGCATGGCGTTATCTCCCTTCGCTATCCTTTTTTCGGGTGATTCGGGCATGCAGCCTCTCCACAGCAAGTCCAAATGGGAATATTCCCGGTTATCGCGAGCGCCGCCTATCGATCCCGCTGTTCTGGTAATAGGCGGCCTTGGCCGCGTACATGGCCAGGTCAGCCTCGTGCGCCAGCTTTTCAGCGGAGAGCCCGGGGTGCTCCAGGGCCAGGGCGCAGCCCATGGACAGGCTCAGCTGGCCCACCAGCTCGCCATGCCAGCGCTTGGTCTCGCTCTCCAGGCGCTCCGCCATGGCCGCGGCCTTGGCGGCATTCATCCGCGCCAGCACCACAAACTCATCCCCGCCGGTGCGGTAGCAATCGCCATGCTGTCCCAGGGTATCTTTTATGCACTGCGCCGCGCCGCGGATCAGCTCATCCCCGGCCTCATGGCCCAGGCTGTCGTTGGCCTGCTTGAGGCCGTTGATATCCACGGTAAATACCACCAGATCCTGGGGCACCAGCTTGCCGTCGGCGTATTCCAGGAGGGCGTTGGTATAGGCGTAGCGGTTGAGCGCGCCGGTGAGGATATCGGTTTCCAGTTGCACCTGCTGGGCCGATACATGATCATCTATGGCAATGGCAAAAAACTCCATATAATGGATGAACATCAGCGCCGCGCCCAGGCTCAGGGCGATATAGATCGTCCGGGGCGCGGAGGGCAGCAGCTCCTGCAGCGCCACGCCCAGCGCCACGATCACCATGATGGCGTACAGCGATATGCGGTTTTGATGGCGGAAGGCGCGGCCATACAGAATAAACTCCACGATGAGCAGCACAATGACCGCCATGCACACCGCCATATAGATCAGATAGAGCGGGCCGTGGGTGTAATGGTTCTCAGCGTCCACGGTGATCATCCAGCCCGTAAAAAAGGAGATCCCCTGCAGCACAGCGTTGCCCGCCAGAATGCCCAGCATCAGGTCCCGCCAGCGGTTGCGCAGCTTCATCTGCAGCACCAGCGCGCCGCCCGCCATGGGCGAAAGGATATAATCGGCGCACTTTGCCAGCTTGATCATCCAGGAGGGCAGATCCGCCTGGCCGTTCAGCTGCACGCCGCACCACTCCGCCAGCGCGGAGAGCCCGATGAGCAGATAGGTGAGATACAGCAGCCGCTTATCCTCGGGATGCAGCCTGCCGTTTTCCCGCACCAGGATACACAGCGTACCCAACGCGATCCAGCAAAGGATATTGTTGGCGGTATAATAGCTCAGCATTTTCTCCCCCTCTTTCCAAATAATAAAAAACGCGCAAAACAGCGCAGTCAAAACGCTGCGTCGTCTTGCGGGAGGACGTCCTTAAAAGCGCTAAGAAACGCAGCTATGCCTGCCTGCCTGCCTGCCTGCCTGCCTGCCTGCCTGCCTGCCTGCCTGAAAAATGGTAATTTCGGCGCGCATGGCTGTCAACCTCTTTTCTGTGGGAATGATCCTGTCGGACAAATGTATTGTATCAAATTTGTTTGGTTTCCGCAAGGCATGTGGCGGAATGCCACAATCCGCGGTTTTATTTTTTCCCGCTTGTGCAGCGGCGGCAAAACGATTACAATAGATATGAATTTTTTATCCTGAAAGGAATGCATACCATGAACTTGTCCTTTGCCGAAACCCTGCGCCGTCTGCGTACGGAAAAAGGCCTCTCTCAGCAGCAGCTGGCGGATCGCCTGTTTGTGGACCGCTCCAGCGTGGCCCATTGGGAAATCGGCCGCAGGGTGCCCAGCGCCGCGCTGATCACCCGCCTGGCCGAGATCCTGGATACCGACGTGGCCTCGCTTTTGGGCGCCATGGAGGGCGAAAACCCAGCGCCCACCGTGATTTTGGTGGATGATGAGCGCATTATTTTAACCGGCGGCATGCCCATCCTGCGGCAGGTGATGCCCGGGGCGTCGGTCACCGGCTTTCTGCGCCCCTCGGAGGCCCTGGCCTTCGCCCGAAGGACCCCGGTGGAGCTGGCCTTCCTGGATATCGAGATGGGCAAGACCAGCGGGCTGACGCTGTGCCGGGAGCTGCTGGCGGTCAACCCGCGCACCAACGTGGTTTTCCTGACCGCCTATCCGGAATACTCCCTGGACGCCTGGAGCACCGGCGCCAGCGGATTTCTGGCAAAACCGCTGACGGAAGAGGCGGTGCGCAGCCAGCTGCGGCTGCTGCGATATCCAGTGAGGGGGCTGATGCAAGCATGACCGATTGGATCACTCTGATCAATTTTTCCATCGCTGCCGCCGGGTTTCTGCTGGCCCTGCTGGGCCTGACGCTGGCGCTGATCAACCGCACCATGGAGCAGTGGAGCAAACGTTTTTTTACGCAGCTGTTTTCCCTGCTGATCCTGTACGTGGGGAGCAACCTGACCGGGCAGATCCTGATCAGGTATCCCAACGCCGTGCGCGCCGACAAAATCATGCTCTTCCTCGAATCTCTTTTCTCCTCCCTGCTGCTGCCGCTGCTGCTGTGCTATATGCTGCACGTCTGCGGGGAGGATATTAAAAAAAGCCTGCCGATGCGCGCCGCCGCCGTGCTTTGGCTCCTTTATTTCGCCCTGCTGTGCATAACGCAGTTTACCACGCAGATCTATTATTTTACGCCCGATCACGTGTATCACCGCGGGCCCTGGTATCCGGTTCTCCTGATCACGCCGGCGATGACCATCTTCCTGTCCCTGATGGCGCTGATCAGGCGGCGGAAAAAGCTTTCCGCCCGGCAGTTTATCGCCTTTTTGATCTATCTGGCGACACCGCTGCTCGCCATTTTGTTCCAAATGTTCTTTTACGGGATTTACGCGATCGTGCTCGGCACCGTCCTTTCCTCCGTTTTTCTATTCCTGTTCATCCTGTCCGACCAGATGGAGCGCTTTGCCCAAACGGCGGAGGAGAACGCCCGCCAGCGCGCCAGCATCATGGTGCTGCAAATGCGCCCGCATTTTATCTATAACACTATGATGAGCATCTATTACCTCTGCCGCCAGGACCCGGAAAAGGCGCAGCAGGTGACGCTGGATTTTTCCAGCTATCTGCGGCGCAATTTTACCGCCATCGTCCGGGAGGAGAGCATCCCCTTTTCCGAGGAGCTGGAGCATACCCGGGCCTACCTGGCGGTGGAGCAGGTGCGGTTTGGGGGCAGCCTGTTCGTGGCCTTCGATACGCCCTGCACTCAGTTCCGCCTGCCGCCGCTGACGCTGCAGCCCATTGTGGAAAACGCGGTGAAGCACGGCGTGGATCCGGAATTATCGCCGCTGCACATCGCCGTTTCCACCCGGGAGGAGAAAAAACGCATCCTGATCACGGTGGAGGACGACGGCCCCGGCTTTGGCGCCGCCGATAACGACGAGCCCCACGTGGCCCTGAATAACATAAGGGAGCGGCTGCGCATGATGCGCGGCGAATTGAAGATCTCCCAGCGCCCCGGCGGCGGCACAAGGGTCACGGTGATCGTGCCACGCGCGCAGGCCGGGGCATGATGGGATAAGCGGATTGCCCCTGTTCTTCCCCGCGGATTTATGATACAATATTCCCTGCGGATCATCCGCCAAATATCAGAAACGGACAAAGAGCATGAACAACAGAGACGTAAGCGAGCTCCGGCGCAGGCTGACGCCGGATAACAACAACCTGACCTGCATCCGCGGCTGCTATGTAAGCAGCAAAAAGGAGATCGTATCCCTTTTCCGGCTGCCTCCCGTATCGCTGCCGGCGGAGGAGTGCGAAAAATACCTTTCCCTGTTCAAGAAGGTGCTTTCCGGCGTGCCGGATAAAAACCTGGTGGATATCGAGTTTGCGCCCGAGGCCGTGGGCGTCAGCGACGAGCACAGGCTGCTGACGGCGCTGAAGGACGACGGTCTGCAGGACGACGATATGGCCCAGGTGTTCTTCCAGCGGGTGATCGACTGCCTGCCCGCGGAGGAGGCGCACCTGATCCTGCTGGCCCACGACGCCTACGATATCCCCTTCCGCAACCATAACGGCGAGCGCAACGACGAAATGAGCAGCGAAATGTTCCGCTATATCCTGTGCGCCGTGTGCCCGGTCAAGCTCAGCAAGCCCTCCCTGGCGTACAGCGCGGGGGATAACCTGTTCCACCCCGAGGAGCCCAACTGGATCGTGGGCGCGCCCGATGTGGGCTTCCTGTTCCCCGCCTTTGAGGAGCGCGCCGCCAACATCTATAACGCCCTGTGCTATACCAAGGATATCGCCGACGGCCACCCGGATTTTGTGAACGCCGTTTTCGGCTCCACCCCGCCCATGCCCGCCGCCGAGCAGAAGGAGGCCTTCAAGGAGATATTGCAGGATACCCTGGCCGAGGAATGCAGCCTGGAGGTGGTGCAGAGCGTGCACGAGCAGCTGTGCAGCCAGATCGCCGAGCAGAAGCAGGATAAAATGGCCCCGCCGGTCAAGGTTACCGCGTCCCAGATCCGCCAGGCCCTGGAGGTCTGCGGCGTGCCGGAGGAGAAGGTTTCCGCCTTCGAGCAGCGCTACCGGGATGAGTTTGGCAACGGCATGGATGTGAGCGCCGTAAACGTGGTGGATACCCGGCAGTTTGAGGTGCGCACGCCCAACGTGGTGATCAAGGTGGATCCGGAGCACAGCGACCTGGTGGAAACCCGGGTGATCAACGGCAGCAAGTATATCCTGATCCGCGCCGACGAGGGCGTGGAGGTCAACGGCGTCAATGTGAGCATCATGCCCATGTGACCGGCCCCCGGCCATGGCGCAATAAAAACAGAAGGAACAAAAAAATGAGCGATATCCAAAAGCTGACCCTGGAAGATCTGGAGCATGTAACGGGCGGCGTGACCCGCTATGTGGATACCGGCACATCGGATAAGGCCGCCATCCGCAGCGGTCCCTCCAAAACCGCCAGGCAGATCGCCTCCCTGGCCAACGGCGCTGTGGTGGATACCATCGGCCAATCGGTGTACGATCCCGCCTCCGGGAGGAATTTTGTGCAGATCTCCTTTACGGACCGGGGCGGACAGAAAAAGATCGGCTGGATCGCCGCCTCCATCGTAGGCCTCCCCCGGTAAGCCCAGAACGACGCATACAGAAAGAAGGGAAAACATCATGATTGCATCCTGCCCGCCCATGGGATGGAACAGCTGGGACTGCTACGGCGCTGCGGTGACCGAGGAGATCGTGCGCGCCAACGCCGATTATATGGCCGAGCACCTGAAGCCCTTTGGCTGGGAGTACGTGGTGGTGGATATCCAGTGGTATCAGCCCACCGCCTCCACCCACGCCTACGAGCCCTTCTCCGAACTGCGCATGGATGATCACGGCCGCCTGCTGCCGGCGGTGAACCGCTTCCCCAGCGCGGCGGGCGGCGCGGGCTTCAAGCCCCTGGCCGATTATGTGCACAGCCTGGGGCTCAAATTCGGCATCCATATCATGCGCGGCCTGCCCCGCATGGCCGCCCATCGCCGTCTGCCCATTCTGGGCAGCGACGCCACCTGCGATCAGGCCGCCGATCCCAATTCCGTATGCGCCTGGAACCCGGATATGTACGGCACCCGGGCGGATACCCCCGCGGCCCGGGCCTATTACGACAGCATTTTCCGCCTCTATGCCCAGTGGGGCGTGGATTACGTCAAATGCGATGATATCGCCCGGGAATACCCGCGCTGCGAAAGGGAAATCGAGATCATCAGCGCCGCCTGCCGCGGCTGCGGCCGGGAGATCGTGCTGAGCCTCTCCCCCGGCCCCGCGCCGCTGGAGAGGGCCGAGCACCTGAAAAAGCACGCCAACCTGTGGCGCATCACCGATGATTTCTGGGATGAATGGCGGCTGCTGAAGGCCATGTTTGAGCGCGCCGAAAAATGGTGCGTGCACGCCGGCCCGGGCCATTGGCCGGACGCCGATATGCTGCCCCTGGGCGCGCTGCGGCAGTGCTACGGCAAGCCGGACTGGACCCACTTTACCCAGCCCGAGCAGCGCACCATGATGACGCTGTGGTGCATGATGCGCTCCCCGCTGATGATCGGCGGCGATCTGCCCAAAAACGATGATTTTACCCTGAAGCTGCTGACCAACGGCGCGGTGCTGGAAATCGAAAAGGAAACCTGGTGCGCCCACCCGCTGTACACCACGGAAACGGAGTGCGTATGGATCGCCCCGCGCCGGGACGGAAAGGGCGCCTATGTGGCCGCCTTCAACCTGTCGGACAAGGCCCGCACAATTACCGTGGCCCCGGAGGCGGTGGAGCTGCCCATCCGCGGCGCGGTGGAGCTGTGGACCGGCAAGCGCCCCCGCAGCCTGACCGCCAAGCTGCCGCCCCACGACGCGGCGGTATGGAGAATTTAAGCGATGGAAGAGCTGCGCGCAATCGTCAGCGATACGGTGTTCCGCAATGAGGAGAACGGCTATACGGTGATCACCTGCCGCGCCGGACGGGAAAACGTCACGGTGGTGGGCGTCATGCCGGAATTGGCCGCCGGGGAGCAGGCGCTTTTCCAGGGCGAATGGACGACCCATCCCCAGTACGGCAAACAGTTCAAGGCCAGCCAGGCGGAGATCCAGACGCCCTCCACGCTGCTTGGCATTGAGCGCTACCTGTCCAGCGGGCTGATCAAGGGCATCGGCCCCGCCACGGCCCGGCTGATCGTGCAGGAATTCGGCAAGGAGACGCTGACCATCATTGGCGAGCACCCCGAGCGGCTGACCGAGATCGCCGGCATCGGCAAAAAGCGCGCCGCGCAGATCGCCCAGAGCTTCCAGGAGCAGTACGCCACCCGGCAGACCATGGTATTTTTGCAGTCCTACGGCGTATCCCCCAGCCTGGCGGTGAAAATCAGCAAGGTTTACGGCGCCCGGGCCCAGGAGAAGCTCCGCCAGAACCCCTACTGCATGGTGGAGGATATCGAGGGCGTGGGCTTCCTGACGGCGGACCGCATCGCCCTGTCCATGGGCATCGCGCCGGACAGCCCCGACCGGCTCAGCGCCGGCCTGATCTACGCCCTGCAGGACGCCTCCGTATCCGCCGGGCATACCTATCTGCCGGCGGAGGAGCTGCTGCAGACCGCCGGGAAGCTGCTGCGGGTAAACCCAGAGCTGCTGCAGACGCACCTTTCCGGCCTTTTGATCAGCCGCAGGCTGCGCAGCCATATTCTGGACGGAATAGAGGGCGTGTTTCTGCCCCAGATGTGGCAGGCGGAAACGGAGATTGCCCGCCGCCTGCGCGATCTGCAATCCGCAGTGCAGACCGTGATGACCAGCACCATTCCCGGCCGCATCCGCGGGTTTGAAAAGGAGAACGGCATCCGCTTTTCCGATACCCAGCGGAAGGCCATCTCCATGGCCGTGCAGCAGGGCCTGCTGGTGATCACCGGCGGCCCGGGCACCGGCAAAACCACCATCATCAACTGCATCCTCTCCCTGCTGGACCGGGAGAGCGTGCTGCTGGCCGCGCCCACCGGCCGCGCCGCCAAGCGCATGAGCGAGGCCACGGGCCACGAGGCCAGCACCCTGCACCGCCTGCTGGAATACGGCGGCGAGAGCGGCGATTTTACCCGGGATGAGGAGAACCCTCTGGACTGCACCTGCCTGATCGTGGACGAGATGAGCATGGTGGATGTGTTCCTGATGCGCGCCTTCCTGCGGGCGGTGCCCCAGGGCACCCGGCTGATCCTGGTGGGCGACGCCGATCAGCTGCCCAGCGTGGGCGCGGGCAATGTGCTGGGCGATATCCTCAAGAGCGGCGCCATTCCCTCCATCCGGCTCACGGAGATCTTCCGCCAGGCGGAGAGCAGCCTGATCGTGCGCAACGCCCACGCCATCAACCGGGGCGAAATGCCCATCCTCAACCAAAAGGGCGGCAACTTCTTCTTTGAGCGCAAGCCCTACGGCGAGGACGCCGCCCGCACCATCATCGATCTGTGCGCCAGGCGGCTGCCGGGCTTTCTGCGCTCCGGCGATCCCATGCGGGATATCCAGGTGCTCTCCCCCACCAAAAAGGGCGCCTGCGGGGTGATCGCCCTGAACGCCATGCTGCAGGCGGCGCTCAATCCTCCGGCCCCCGATAAAAAAGAGATCGCCTATGGCGAAAAGCTCTTCCGCAAGGGCGATAAGGTGATGCACGTCAAAAACAACTACCAGCTGGAATGGGAAAACGTGAACGGCGGCGAGGGCCAGGGCGTGTTCAACGGCGATATGGGCACGGTGCTGGCGGTGGACGACGAGGACAAGGAGCTGACCGTGCTCTTTGACGATGACCGCATGGCGGTGTACGAGTACGCCCTGCTGGAGGAGCTGGAGCTGGCCTACTGCCTCTCGGTGCACAAAAGCCAGGGCAGCGAGTTCACCTGCGTGGTGATGCCCGCCGTGGGCGGTCCGCCCATGCTGCTGACCCGCAACCTGTTCTATACCGCCCTCACCCGGGCCAAGCAGCTGGTGGTGCTGGTGGGCCGGGAGGACGCCGTGGCCGATATGGTGCGCAACAACCACATCGCCCGCCGCTATACCGCCCTGGCCCAGCGGCTGTGCGAGATCCCCGGCAGCGCCCTATGATCCGGCCGGCGGAGCTCTTTTATCCCCGGGGCGCGGAGTGCCTGACCTGCGGCGATCCGCTGCGGGCCGAGGCGGATTACTGCCTGTGCCCGGATTGCCGGCAGGCGCTGCTCGCCCTGCGGCTGCGCGACGGCGTTTGTTCCCGCTGCATGCATCCGCTGGGCCGCCGGGGCAGCTGCCCCTTTTGCAGCGCCGGGCGGCTGCAGCCCCTGGCGGAGGGCTACGGCGCGTACCGCTACACCGGGGAAGCGGCGGAGCTGGTCAAGCTGCTCAAGTATGGCTACCAGGATGAGGCTGCCGATGCGCTGGCCGCCGGCATGGCCCAGTGCTTCCCGCCCGGGCGCTACGACGCGCTGACGCCGGTGCCCCTGCACCGCAGCCGGCAGCGGATGCGCGGTATCAACCAGGCCCGGCTGCTGTGCCAGCTGATTTCCCGGCGCACCGGCCTGCCCGTGCTGGATACCCTGACGCGCAGCCGGAAAACCAGGATGCAGGTCCGGCTCCGGGGCTCGGCCATTAGGCAGCGCAACGTGCAGGGCGCTTTTTCCCTGGCTTCCGATGTGCAGGGGCTGCGCCTGCTGCTGGTGGACGACGTGCGCACCACCGGCGCCACCGCCCGCGCCTGCGCCCAGGCGCTGCTGGCGGGCGGCGCGGCGGAGGTTTCGATCCTTACCGCCTGCATCGCTACTGAGAGACGCCCCTGAAAGGAGGACGATCCATGGCCCTGATCCAATGTCCCCAATGCGGGAACAACATATCGGAATACGGCGAAACCTGCCCCCATTGCGGCTATGCGCTGCAAAAGGAGCAGACCCGCCGCCGCAGCCGCAAGGTTTATCTGATCCTCACGGCAACCTTTTTTGCCGCCGCGCTTGCCTTTGCAATCACGATGTTTGCCGCCAGGCGCGGCACAAAAGCCACAGCGGCCAATCAGGCCACCACGCCGCCCTATCTGGATCTTTCCGGCATGCCCACGGTAGAGGTGCCCCAGGCGCCCACCGTGTCCTTCTCGCTCCCGGCCAGTCCCGTCAGGACGTACACCAAAGACCAGCAGCGGGTGCGGGAGCTGGCGGAGCAATCGCCCCTGTCCAATACCGAGGTGATGTCCCGCCTGCGGCAGCAGGGCATGAGCCTGCTGGACGCGCTGTACGCCATGGCCGGCTGCGGCGTGAGCTGGAACAACCAGGCCGTCCGGCGCGCCCTGGTGATGCTGGATGCCGATGCGCACCACACCCGGGAGACGCTGACGGCCCAGCTGATCCAGGCGGGCTTCAGCGAGGAGCAGGCGCAGTACGGCGCGGAGCACTGCGGCAGGGTATGGGAATAAGCCCGAAAAATAAAAAGGAAGAAGGCGCTCCATGACGTTTCTCCAGGAGATCACGGACCGTTTCCCCATCCGCAAAACGGCGGAGCAGAAGGAGGCTTTTTTGAAGTACGCCTCCGCTGTGGCCCGCAAGCTGGGCTATACCTGCCGGGTGGAGGAGAACGGCCATAACCGCAATTGGGTCGCCGGGGATCCGGAGCACGCCAACATCCTCTTTACCGCTCATTACGATACCCCGGCCAACAAGCTGATCCCCCATCCGGTGATCCCGCGGAATATCCCGCTGTTTTATCTGTATCAGCTGGGCATCGTGCTGCTGCTCTTCGGGCTGAGCTTCCTGGCGGGCTGGCTGGCCTACCTGATCACCCACGTCAGCGCGGTGACGCTGGTGGTTTTTCTGCTGGCCTATTACGCGCTGCTGATGCTGCTGGTGATGGGCCCGGCCAACAAGCACAACGTAAACTGCAACACATCGGGCGTGGCCGCGCTTTTGCAGCTCATGGCGCAGCTGCCCCCGGAAACCCGGGATCAGGCCGCCTTTATCCTCTTCGATAACGGCGAGCGCGGCAAAAGCGGCAGCCGATCCTATGCCCTGCATCACCAGGAGATCAAGCGCCGCACGCCGGTATTCAATATGGACTGCGTGGGCGTGGGCGAAAACCTGCTGATCATCGCAAAGATGCACGCCCGGGCCGCCGCCGATTTTTCCCGGCTGCTGGAATGCTTCCCCAAGGACGGCGAAATCTCCCCGGTCTTTTTTCCCGCCAACGCCTGCGTATTCAACTCCGATCACCAGTCCTTCCGCTGCGGTATGACCGCCCTTTTCTGCAAGCGCAGGCCCCTGATCGGCTATTACACCCCCGGCCTGCACACCCGCCGGGATACCCAGGCCAGCCAGCAGAACCTGGATTACCTGACCGGCAGCCTGACAGCTTTTGTGCAATACCTGGCGGACAGCTGATCCGAATTCACGATACGAGGGGGATACGTTACTTTCTTCCAGAAGAAAGTAACAAAGAAGCAGCCGGCGAACCAGGTTGAATGGGCAAACAGACTTGCTTCCGCCAGTTTGGTTACGGTCGCCAAGCGAGTTCCCGGACAACCGGAACACAGAAAAA